>CAZWEZ010000033.1:0-34560 GCA_964632795.1 uncultured Thalassospiraceae bacterium
ACCGCGGCCATGATAGAGCGCCTCCAGGACCTGATGACCGCCGGCCTCGGCCCCTCGCGGAGCCAATCCGGGATCGCCGGGGCGCTTGAGCGGATCCGGGGGATGGCCGGCGAGATGCCGCCGCCGCCGCTCGGCCGGATGGAGCCGGGCGACGCCCGGATCGCCGAATGGCTCGATCTCCGCAACATGCTGACCGCCGCCGAGGCCGTCGCCGTCCCCGCCCTCCAGCGCCGGGAGAGCCGCGGCGCCCACCAGCGCGAGGATTTCCCGGAGAGCGACCGGGCGTGGCTGGTCAACCAGCTGGTGAGCCGTCCCGGGCCTGAGGGGCTGATCGAGGTCCACCGCCGGCCCGCCGACGGCACCCTGGAGGGGGCGTAGCGGTGGCCAAGCGACGGCGCACGGCGCGCCTGACGGTGCTGCGCGGCGGGGCCGACGGGAAATCCTGCCGGCAGACCTTCGAGGTCCCCTTCGAGCCGGGCCAGTCGCTGCTCGACGGGCTGCGCTGGGTCCGCGTCCATCTCGATCCGTCGCTGACCTTCCGCTTTTCCTGCACCAACGCCAACGCCTGCAAGGAGTGCCTGATCCTCATCGACGGCGTCCCCGCCTACGCCTGCACGACCCGTCTGCGGCCGGGCGAGATGGTGCTGTCGCCGCTCGCCAACAAGCCGCTGATCCGCGACCTCTTTACCGACCTCGCGTCGCCGGCCGAGAGGCTGACCGGGACATGTCCCCATGAATGACATCGCAATCGGATGTCGGCTTGCCTCACCGATGTCCGCTAACTGCTCGAAAACAAACCCCAGGCGGGGTTTTCGTTACTTCCGGGTGTAGCCAGGAGCTGATTCAAACCAAAGTTTCTTCAGACGTGCATCTAGGCCGGCGGCTTCTTTTCGAAATCCTCTCACGAAAGAGAATATAAAACACAGGACTCACCGTAGGCAGTGACCATTTTCGTGAATGAAAACCCGAGACGCTCCATCAACTTGCGAGAGGGAGAGTTTCTGGGGCTCGTGATCGCGATCAGCTTCGGGACTCCTAAATCACTAAATCCATAATTGACGACTGCCGTGGCCGCTTCAATAGCCAAGCCACGACCATGAAAGTCCGGCCTCAATCCCCAGCCTACTTCCAGACCCTCCGGGGGCTGGATACTCGAAATATTGTCAATTACGAAACCGCAAAACCCAATCAACTCAACGTTTTCAGAAAGTTTCGGGGCGCGGGTTAAAACAGCCCAAAAACCAAAGCCCGAATTTTTCCAGCTCTCGATCGAGTGGGTTACATAAAAACCTGCATGACCAAGCAAGTCTTCCGGAAGTCCAGGTATCGCCCAGAGGTCCCACATTGTTTCCTTATCAGCAAGTACAAGCGAAAAGGCATCGATGTCGTCGGGCAAAAAACCTCGTAAGGTCAGACGTTCGGTCTCGAGAACGGGCACTTCCATAAGCCGTTCCTTTGTTTGAAGACAGCAAAGTAACACCGTTGTAGACCAATCTGAACGGTTTCCCCAGCTATCAACTTCCGCCTTGGGCCATAACCGGCACTCCGGGACGGGGGCTCCAACGGTCTTCCATGTGGCCGTAAGCGGACCCTCGGTTTTTATGGGTACACACCCTAATCCCGGAAGATGACCCGTTTGATCCCGATGACGACGAACAAGGCGATCTGCCAACCCAGGAACGACAGGATTCCGGCGATCAACCCGTAATAATGACCGCTGTCCAAATCCATCAGGGCGCCGATTTCCGGGATCGCTTCGACGACCACCCAGACGACCAGGTTGCCGGGCAGGAAAACCCAATCGATCCACCCCCACGGGGATGCCCGGTTCCACGTCCGGGCCGGCTCCTTCGACCGCCACTCCCGGGCCCGCCGCCGGGCCTCTTCGATCCCGGCGGGGGTCATCCTCCCGGCGATGTCGTCGACCAGCCTTTTTGCGATGTCGCTTCCCCTCGCCGCCGCCAGGGTGAACCACATGTGGGCCTGGACGACGTCGCGGGGAATGGCCGATCCGTTCCGGTAGATGACGCCGAGCCTCCATTGGGCCTCGACGTTTCCCTGCGCGGCGGCCCGGCGGTACCATCCGAAGGCCTCGCCATGGTCCACGGGCGTGCCCTGGCCGAGCGTGTACATGAGGCCGAGAAGGCTCTGGGCGCCGGCGTCGCCCTGCTCGGCGAGGGGTCCGAGCTCGCCTAACGCCGTCGCGTAATCGCCACCCGCGTAAGCCTCTTCGGCTTCCTCCCACCCCGCCCATGCCGGCGCGCCAAGGCACAGCGCCAGGCCGATCGACACCGCGGCGACGGATCTCCTCATGGCCCGAGTATGAGCGCCGAGAGCGACACCGCGCAACGGATTTGGCGGCCGCTGCCCCGTCGTGCAATAAAGGCCGGGAACCGTGCCCGCGAATACGAGTCGTGAAGGATCGGAACCATGGCGAATACGGCGGCCCGTGCCCGATACGCCGCCGCCCGCCTGCCGCTCCTCGCCGCACTCGCGATCGGTGCGGGCGGCGAAGCCCAGGCTCACACCGGCCAGCGCGCCTTCATCATGCTCCTGCCCACCGACCTCTATATCGCCGGGGGGGCGGCGGTGGTGGCGCTGTCGTTCGTGGTGATGGCGCTGATTCCGGTCGCCGGCCTGCGGGCGATCGAGGGCGCCCGCTGGCGCCTCGGCGGCTGGCCCCGATGGCGCCCGCTCGGGCCGAGTCTGATCACCCTCGCCCTCGCCCTGTCCCTGGTCATCGCCGGCTACGCCGGGAGCCGCGACCCGCTGGCCAATCCGCTTCCCCTGGTGGTGTGGACCGTGTGGTGGGTCGGCCTCACCTTCCTTCACGCCCTGTTGGGAGACCTGTGGGCATGGCTCAACCCATGGCGCGGGCTCTACCGCCTGTTGACCGCGATCCCGGGACTCGGCGGCTGGCGGCGGCGGCCGCCGCTGGACTATCCGCCGTGGCTGGGCTATTGGCCGGCGGTTTTGTTGTTCTTCGCCTTCGCCTGGTTCGAGCTGATCCACCCGGCGCCGTTCGACCCCGAGCGGCTGGCCGACGCGATCGTCGTGTACGTGGTGGCGACGATGGCCGGGATGCTCCTTTTCGGGGAGCCCGCCTGGCTCCGTCACGGCGAGGCTTTCTCGGTCTTCTTTCGGATCGTTTCCTGGCTCTCGCCCTTCGATCCCGGGGGTGAGTCCCCCGAGGGCCGGCCGACGCTTTCGGTGATGCTGCCCGGGATCAGGCTGCTGAAGGTCGGCGCGCTGCCCGCCAGCGGGGTGGCCTTCGTCCTGCTGGTGCTCGCCTCGGTGTCCTTCGACGGCTTGTCGCGGACCTTCTGGTGGCTCGGCCTGGTGGGGGCGAATCCACTCGAGTACCCGGGCCGGACGGACCTCGTCGGGGTCAACACGCTGGGCCTCCTCGGGGTGTTCTTGGCGCTGGTCTCGGTCTACTCGGCCGCCGTCCTGCTGGGGGGCGCCCTGGCCGGGTCCGGGCGCCGCGCCGGCGAAAGCCTGGGGCGGTTCGTGGTCGCGATCATCCCCATCGCCTTCGGCTACCACTTCGCGCATTATCTGCCCGCCTTCCTGGTCGACGTCCAATACGCCCTGCGCGCCCTGTCCGATCCGTTGGCGCTGGGCTGGGACCTGTTCGGCACCGGCGATCTGGCGGTCATCGCGTCGTTCCTCGCCGATTACCGGTCGGTAGAGGTGATCTGGAACCTTCAGGTGGCCGGCATCGTCGGCGCCCACGTGGTCGCCGTCGCCATCTCCCATTTCCTGGCCCTGCGCGACGGAGCGGATCTACGCCGGGCCATGCGCAGCCAGACCCCGATGACGATCCTCATGATCGCCTACACGATGTTCGGCCTATGGCTTCTCGCCACCCCGGCGGTCGGCTAGGTCATGTCCCCATGAACGACATCGAAATCAGATGTCGGCTTGCCTCACCGATGTCCTCTGAATGCTTGAAAGCAGACCTCAGGCGGAGTTTCCGTTACTTCTGGGTATAGCTAACAGCGGACGTTCGGAATCCTAGCCGCCTTCGCTTTGCCACTCTCAGTTCGTGTTCCAAATATCGCGATGGAGTTGCCAGGTGTGGCCTATGCGCTTCCAGATCACGATGTACTTTCCAGGAACTTTGGTCGGGCCGCTTTCACCGGGAACGCTGAGAATGAAAACACCGACCTCCCCGGCGATATTGCCCTTGGGATCGACTTCGACGGCATGAATATCATCAAGTTTCAGACCGGAATCTATTGCGCCTTGCCAGAAGGTTTGAATGGCAGAACGGCCATCAACACGCTCCCCACCTGGTGGGAAAAGAGCGGCGTCTTCACTGTAGAAGCTGGCAACGGTTGCACCATCTCCGGCATTGAAGGCAGCCATAAACTTGACCATGGCTTCATCAATGTGTGTGCGGACCTCGCCAGCTACTGCTGCTGTCGGCAATAGAATTACGAATGCGAGAACAGATAATAATCTTTTCACGTTTTCCTCCTGTGTTGCTGTACCCGACCATCAACGGTCACAGTAATGTTCCCCCGCAGCCGATAACTCCCGCTACTATAGTCCTGTCCAAAGTATGACGCAACTTTGCACTGTGTGGTGTCGAAAACATATGGGCCGATAGTTGAGATGATGCCTGCCTTGGTCATGAAGAGAACTTCTGACTGTTGCTGATCTCCGTTTGCTCGGGTTTGAAAGCGGGCCTACATTCTCAAAATGTCTGGTTAACCCCTGAGAACAGTTGTTATCGGTTGATGGCAAGAACGTCGATTCATAACCATTTCCGGCCATTTGGAGGCAGCCACCACTGGTATCCCATCACTGTTTGCGGCCGCGGAAATGAAGCAGACAGAGTTCACCACTTTCAAGCACAGGGATGATGGCCTCCCAAGGTTCGATCAATTTAGCCAATCCTTCAATGCCGATGATGGCTTCGAACTTGGGGCGCTCCGGGCCTAGAAGGCGTGCCAGCTCCTCGTGCACGCACCCCAGGTACCAGCGACTGTTGCTGCCGAAGGTGACGTCGGTGAAGCCGGCATCCTCCAGCGCTCGGCGATAGCGCCGAGGCGAGGCCATGCCGAAACCGAGGTCCTCCTTCTCGATGTAGTAGGCCATCTCCGGGGAGGGGGCGTCGTCGTGGCCGATCAGCCAGTCGGAGGCGACGAACCAGCCGCCGCCTCGGAGCAGGCGAAAGGCATCGCGGGCGAGCGCCTCCTTGTCGGGGATATGCAAAATGGCGTCTTTGCTGAAGACGATATCCTGGCTGGCATCGGCCAGCGGCACGGGTCCCGGTTCGACCAGTCGGATGTCGATGCGCTCCTCCAAACCGGCCTCGGCAACGAACCGTCGGGCCCGGACGCAGACCGGCGCCTCGACGTCGATGCCGGTGACCTTGGCGGCGCCGTAGTCGCGCACCAGCGAGACCGTGATGCCACCGGCGCCACTGCCGATATCGACCACGGATTTGCCGGCAAGATGGATGCCGTCCAGCAGCAGAGCCACCTCCTCGGGACCGCCGGGCGACAGATATCCCTCGCCCCACAGCATTTCCAGAAAGGCGATGAACTGGTCGCTATAGTGGAGTTCTTCGTCAGCCATTCGATGGACATCCCTGTAGTTTGGACTTGGATCATCTCATATTGCGAGCACGCCGTCATCCGAGACGGGGGCGCAGGCGGTCTTCCATGGGGCCGTAAGCGGACCCTCGGTTTTTACGAGTACACACCCTGGGCGTCGCGCAAGGGGGTGCAAGATCGAGCCGTCTTGTCCCCCGGCAAATCGCCGTGGTATCGTTTCACGGTCGATAATCCCATCAACGACGATACGGGGGGCTGAATCATGACCAGGAAGGACGATACGACGCACGAAGGCGGCGATGCCGTCTCGAGGATCTCCAGGCGGACCGCGATCAAGGCCAGCGGAGCGCTGGCCGCGGCGGCCGTCGCCGGTGTGGCGGGCGGCGTCGTGCCGAGTCCGCTGACCCCGCGGGCGCTGGCCCAGACATCGGGGGCCGGCGGCAAGCCGATCCGGATCGGCTTCCAGGCCCACCGGACCGGCATCGGGGCGGCGTACGGCCGCTGGTACGAACGGACGACGGCGGCGGCGGTGAAGCTGATCAACGAAACCGGCGGCATCGCCGGGCGGCCGATCGAGTTGGTCGTCGAGGACGACGGCACCGACCCCAAGCGCGGCGCCGAAGTGGTCGAGAAACTGGCCACCCACCACAATGTGGATATCATCTTCGGGACGCTGTTCTCTCACGTGGTGATGGGCTCGGCGCCGCGCGCCGGGGAGTTGAAGATCCCCTACTTCGTGGTCAGCGAGGGCTACCATGTGGCCTCCGGAAAGCTCAACCGGTACGTATTCCAACCCGGGATCACAGACGTCCGCTCCCAGGTGACCGCCGTCTCGTCATGGATACTGGACAACCTGGGCAAGAACGTGACGATGATCTTCCCCGACTACGCGTTCGGCTACGATCACCGCGACTTCTTCGGGGCGGCGGTTCGCGAGCGCGGCGGAACGATCAAGGCGCTGTTGCCGATCCCGCCCACCGAATCCTCCTACACCAAGTACTTCCCGCGCATCCCCGCCGATACCGACGTCCTCTACCATGTCATGGTCGGCCCGGGGGTGCTCACCTTCGTCAAGGAGATGGGCGAGCACTTCGGCTCCAAGCGGCCCCAGATCTTCGGCTTCATCGACTCCCTGGAGGCCGTCGACATGGCCAGCCCGGGGCTGGACTACCTGGAGGGGACGTATTTCTGGGAGGCCTTCCCGCGCTACGCCGACGGATACCCGACGCGCCACGCCGAGTTCTATCGCCAACACGTCGGGGTCAACGAAGAGGGGGCGAGCATCCAGGACCCGAAGGACGTCTCCACGTATTCGCACATGTACGGTTGCTGGGAGACCCTGTTCATCATCAAGCACGCGATCGAGCAGAGCGGCTATCGGGACCGCACCGCCAAGGACTACCGCGCCTTGATCGAGACCATGGAAAGCTTCCAATGGTTCAACGAAGGGAACGAGCATCCCCAGGGCCCCAAGAAGTTCGTCGGCAGAATCCACCAGAGCTTCGGCCAGCAGTTCATCTCCAAGGTCGTGAACCGGAAACTCGAAGTCGTCCACCGGACGTCGATCGAGGATTCGCTTTACGAGCCCGAGGCGGACTACACCACCCAGGCCCTGTGAGTCGTCGAATCGCTTGTCGCCGGACTCGGGGCCGGTCCGGTGGGACGTAGCCGCTCGACCCGGCGCCGCGCGCCATGAGCTTCGGACCCCATCTCTTCCTGGCCCTGCTCGAGGGCACGGTGAGCGCCTTCGTGCTCGCCCTGACCGCCCTCGGGTTGTCCCTGGTGTTCGGCGTGATGCGGGTCGTCAACGTCGCCCACGGCGAGTTCTTCATGCTCGGCGCGGTGCTCGCCTGGTGGTGTGCGTCGCTGGTCGGCGGTCCGCCGCTGCTCGGCTTCGCGGTGGCGCTGATCGTCGCTCCGCTGATCGTCGGCGGCCTGGCGCTGGCCGCCGACTGGCTGATCCTGCGGCGGATCGACTACCACCCGGAAAGCACCATCGTGGCGACCATCGGCTTGCTGTACATCATCCAGCAACTGGTCCTGACCCTGTATGGCCCCGAGGCGCGACCGGTCGTCCCGCCGATCTATTTCCGGATCGTCTTCCCGTGGTTCGGGTACTCGGGCTACAAGCTGATCGTGGCCGGCGTTTCGGGACTGTTGATCGCCGGGGTATGGGTGGCGATGGCGAAGACCCGGCTCGGACTCTATATGCGGGCCACCCAGCTCGACCGGGAGATGGCCCAGGCCTTCGGGGTCCCGGTGCGCCGGGTCTACGCCACGGTATTCGCGGTGGGCGCGATGCTGGCGGCGATCGCCGGGGTGCTGGTGGTGCCGATCCAGCAGGCCCACTACCTGATGGGGCTGGATCCGCTGCTGCTGTCGTTCATCGTGGTCATCATCGGCGGCCTGGGCAGTCTCAGAGGGACCCTGGTGGCGGCGTTCGTGGTCGGGCTCAGCGACGGCGTCATATCCGTTTTCTTCTCGCCGACGCTGGCCAAGATCGTCGCCACGCTGCTGGTCGCCCTGGTGCTGGTGTACAAGCCGAGCGGCCTGTTCGGGGAGGAGGAGCCATGAGGTGGCGTCCGGGTAGGGTGCTCGCCCTTCATCTGGGCGTCATCGCGGTGCTGTTCGCCGCCCAGTTCTTCCTCCCGGCGTACCACCACACCAACGCCGCCCGGATCATGGTGTTGGCCACCTACGCCATCGGCTACAACGTGCTGTTGGGCTACACCGGCCTGTTGAGCCTGGGCCATGCGATGTTCTTCGCGGCGGGTTTGTACGGCGCCGGGCTGCCGGTCTATTACCTGGAAATCGGCGCCCTCCCGGCGTTCGCTCTCGGCATGCTGTCGAGCCTGGGACTGGCCATCGCCTTCGGGCTGGTGGCGCTGAGGGCGGGCGGGGTGTCGTTCCTGATCGTGACCCTGATGTTCGCCCAGGCGTTTTTCCTGACCACGCTCTATTTCAACGAGTTCACCATGGGCGACCAGGGGTTCATCCTCCCCGAGCGGCTGAGGACCCTGGAACTGGGCGCCGTCGCCTTCGGCTTGGCGGAGCCGGCGGTGAAATACAACGTCGCCTTGACGGTGTTCGCGGGGTGCTTCCTGGCCAGCCTGGCGCTGATCCGCTCGCCGATCGGCCGCATCCTGGTGGCGATCCGCGAGAACGAGGCGCGGACCCGGATGCTCGGCTACAACACCTTCGCGTACAAGCTCCTGTCGCTGGCCGTCTCGGCAACGATCTCGGGCGCCGCCGGGGCGACCTATGCCTTGCTGTTCTCCTACGTCGGGTCGTCCTTCGCCTCGATTCATTACTCGATCTATCCGCTGTTGTGGGCGCTGCTCGGGGGCATCGGGACGACCACCGGGCCGCTCGTCGGGACCGCCCTGATGTTCTATCTGGTCGACGTCTCGAGCGGCTTCACCTCGAGCTATCTGCTGGTCGTCGGCGCGGTGCTGGTGATGCTGGTCCTGTGGTTCCCCAAGGGAATCATGGGCATGGTCCGCACAAGGTGGCTGACATGGTTGCCGTGACCCTGCTGGAGACCGCCGGGCTGTCCAAGAACTTCGGCGGACTGCTGGCGGTCAAGGACGTCGAATTCCGCCTCGGCGAAGGAGAGATCAGGGCCATCATCGGCCCCAACGGGGCCGGCAAGACGACGCTGGTCGGCATGATCAGCGGGCAGCTTCGCCCGTCGTCGGGGACGATCGCCTTCAAGGGCCGCGACATCACCGGGCTCAGGGCCTGGGATCGGGTCGTCCGCGGGATCGTGTACACCTTCCAGGTGACCAGCATTTTCAAGAACCTGAGTTGCTACGAGAACGTCGCCCTGGCCGCCCAACGGCGCCTGATGGACGGCATGATCGGACATCTGACGCTCGGCGAGAGGCGAATCGCCGAGCGGGTCGAAACCGCCCTTCGCCAGGTCGGGCTGGCGGCCAGCATGGATCGGCCGGCCAACGCCCTGCCCTACGGCCATCAACGGCTGTTGGAGGTGGCCATGGGGTTGGCGCTCGAGCCGGAGCTGCTGATTCTGGACGAACCCACGCAGGGACTCTCCGAGGAGGAGATTTCGGCGTTTTGCGAGCTCGTCCGGACGATCTCAAAAGAGGCGACCATCCTGTTGATCGAACACAACATGTCGGTGGTGCTGGAGCTGGCCGGGAAGATCACCGTGATGGACAAGGGGGCGATCATCGCCGAAGGGACGCCGGAAGAGATCGAACGGCACCCGGAGGTTCAGAGGGCCTATTTGGGAACCCGATGCTGAAGCTCGAGCGGATAAACTGCTACTACGATGGGGTTCGGGTCCTGAGCGACGTCTCCCTGCATCTGGCGCCCGGCGAGATACTTGGCCTGCTGGGGCGAAACGGCGCCGGCAAGACGACCACGCTCAAGGCGATCATGGGGCTGATCAAGCCACGGGCGGGGAGTATCGAACTCGACGGAAGCGAGCTGACGAGCCTGCAACCCCATGAAATCCCGCGGCTCGGCATCGCCTACGTGCCCCAGGGGCGAAGGCTGTTCGCCGGACTCAGCGTGGAGGAGAACCTGCGCATGGGCCTGCTGGTCAGGGACAGCCCCCCTCAGATCCTGGACTGGGTGCTGGGCCTGTTTCCGGCGCTCACCGAGCGTCTGCGCCAGCGCGCCGGGACCTTGAGCGGCGGCGAACAGCAGATGCTGGCCACCGCCCGGGCGCTGTGCCTGGACCCCAGGATTCTGCTTCTGGACGAGCCCTGCGAGGGCCTCATGCCGAGCCTGGTCGACAAGCTGCTGGAGACGATCCGCGGGCTGAGGGCGCGCGGCGTGGCGGTGGTGCTGGTCGAACAGAAGGTCGAGGCGGTGCTGAAGATCGCCGACCGCATCGTCATTCTGGAGAACGGCGCGGTCCGCCACCAGGCAACGCCGCGGGAACTGGCCGCGGATCCCGAACCGCTGCGCCGCTACGTGGGCGTCGGACGGTGACGGGAAAGCGTCTATTTCGTCCATGGTACGCGCTAGGCGCATTGCTGCTGACCGCCGGTTTTGGAATAACTTCCGACACCCCGCCATCGACGGAAGACCTGGTGCGTCATTTCGACACCGTCGTTTTCGGCTCCGAGCTTGGCGACGCGTATGCCTCCGAAGTCGTCGCCAAATGGCATGGAACGATCCGCCTGGACCTTCAGGGCCGCGTCGATCCGGGTCTCGCGGAAATCGTCGGCAAACATTTCCGCGCCGTGCTCGGCCTGACCGGACTGAAGATCGAGCCCCGCGGTTCGGGAAAGGATTACAACTTCAAGATCGTTTTCGTGCGCGGGGTTTCGGAAATGAGACGTTTCCGCTTCGAGAACGTCGATCGGCGCCTGATCGAAACCTTGGCCAGTGACGGCGGGTGTTACTTCCTGGCCCTGAAACAGCCCCCGGGCCGGATCGTCAAGGCCGCCGTCGTGGTCAACGTCGATCATCGATATATCGACCACTGCCTGCTCGAGGAGATCACCCAAAGCCTGGGGCTTCCCAACGACAGCGACATTGTGCGGCCCTCGATTTTCAGCGGCGGCGACAGGCTGAGCGAGCTCTCGCGCAGCGACCGGATTCTGGTCAAGACCCTGTACCATTCGCGCATGAAGCCCGGACTGCCCCGCCGGGAGGCCCTTGTCGTGGCCAGGGAAATCATTTCCGCAGCCGCCGGGGGCGGCCGATATTAGCCTCGGGGCGACCCTTCGCCGATGCGCCTCCTTGACGGGGCACAATACATAGGTCATACCGTCTCGTTTTCCAGGGATGAGCCGGACCGATCGCGGGTTGGAATTCCGGCCGCCCTCTTGCCATACCGCCCCCTCACGAAGCCAATGTTCGGGACCTGGTGGATAGAATCTAACATATGGTACCCATACGACGGCTTCCCGAGTTCACCCGGAAAGGCGCTCGATGCGCCGTGATGCTGTAGCATCACAAGCGTCGGGCAACGCATCCGGTGAGCTCGGGAAGCCGTCGTATGGGTACCATATGTTAGATTCTATCCACTAGATCCCGCGCCCGACCAGGAACGACCGTGAACATTCGCAACATCGCCATCATCGCCCACGTCGATCACGGCAAGACGACGCTGGTCGATGCCCTGCTCAGGCACAGCGGCCTGTTCCACGCCAGGCAGCAAATCACCGAGCGGATCATGGACAGCCACGATCTGGAGCGCGAACGGGGCATCACCATCCTGTCCAAGTGCGCCTCGGTGAGTTGGAAGGGACTGCGGATCAATATCGTCGATACCCCGGGGCACGCCGACTTCGGCGGCGAGGTGGAGCGCATCCTGTCGATGGTCGACGGCGTCCTGCTGCTGGTAGATGCCGCCGAGGGACCGATGCCCCAGACCAAGTTCGTCACCGCCAAGGCGCTGGCGCTGGGCTTGAAGCCGATCGTCGTGATCAACAAGCTGGACAAGCCCGACGCCCGCCCCGACGCGGTCCACGACGAGGTCTTCGACCTCTTCGTCGCCCTCGAGGCGAGCGAGGATCAACTGGACTTCCCAACCCTGTTCGCCTCGGCCAAGCAGGGATGGGCGTCAGCCGAGTCGGGGCTACGGGGCGGCGACATGGAGGTCCTGTTCGACCGCATCGCGACCTGCGTCCCGGCCCCCGAGGTGGGCGGGCCCGCGCCGTTCCGGATGCTGGCGACGACGCTTGAAAGCGATCCCTATCTGGGCCGCGTCCTGACCGGACGCATCGACAGGGGGACGGTTACCGTCAACACCATCGTCAAGGCGCTGAACCGCCACGGCGAGGAGGTGGAGCGGACCCGGATCACCAAGCTCCTCGGCTTTCGGGGGGTGTCGCGGGTGGCGCTGGAAACCGCCGAGGCCGGGGATATCGTCGCCGTCGCCGGGTTCTCGGCGGCCAGCGTCGCCGACACCCTGTGCGACCTCGCGGTCGCCGAGATCATCCCCGCCCAGCCGGTGGACCCGCCGACCCTGGCCATGACGTTTTCGATCAACGATTCGCCGCTGGCCGGGCGCGAGGGGACCAAGCTCACCTCGCGGATGATCCGCGCCCGGCTGTGGGCCGAGGCCGAGGGCAACGTCGCCATCCGCGTTACCGAGACCGCGGACGGCAACGTCTTCGAGGTCGCCGGGCGCGGCGAGTTGCAGTTGGGGGTGCTCATCGAGACCATGCGCCGGGAGGGCTTCGAGCTGGCCATCGGCCGTCCCCGGGTGCTGACCCGCCAGGACCCGGACACGGGGGACACCCTGGAACCCTTTGAGGACGTGGTGGTCGACGTCGACGAGGCGTTCTCGGGGGTCGTCGTCGAGGCGCTCGGCAAGCGCAAGGGGCGGATGGACGACATGCGCCCGTCGGGCGGCGGCAAGGTCCGCATCGGCTTCGTCGCCCCGTCGCGCGGCCTGATCGGCTACCACGGCGAGTTCATGAACGAAACCCGGGGCACCGGGGTGATGTACAGGGTGTTCCGCGAGTACGGCCCCCATGCCGGGGCCATCGCCGGGCGGCGCAACGGGGTTCTTATCTCCACCGCCCCGGGGACCACCGTCCCCTACGCGCTGATGAACCTGGAGGATCGCGGCGCCCTGTTCGTCGACTCAGGGGTCGAGGTCTACGGGGGGATGATCATCGGCGAGAACAGCCGCCACAACGACCTCGAGGTCAACCCCATGAAGACCAAGCAGTTGACCAACATCCGCGCCGCCGGCACCGACGAGGCAGTGCGCCTGACGACGCCCCGGCGGATGTCCTTGGAACAGGCCATCGCCTACATCGCCGACGATGAGTTGGTCGAGGTGACGCCGAAGAACATCCGCCTGCGCAAGCGCCTGCTGTCCCCCCACGCCCGCAAGAAGGCGGCGCGTAAGGCGGCGACGTAATACCGGCGCTCCTTATTCCTGACCCGTGGCCATCCTTCGACACGCGAGCTTCGCTCGCTGCTCAGGATGAGGCGTCACTAAAACCCTCATCCTGAGCAGCCGCGCAAGCGGCGTGTCGAAGGATGGTCGGGTGAGTCGTGATTGTCGCCGCTGGCATTATTCTTTCCCGGTGCGCCGGGGAGAAGAAAAATACATTTTGAAAATGATGGGGAATACCAACGGCCACCGACACCGGCTTTTTGGTCCTATGCCTCCGGCAGGCGGATCGGGTTGGCCGTTTCGTAGGCCCGGCAGGCGCGCAGGACCAGGGCGTCGGCGTGCATGGGGCCGACCACCTGCAATCCCACCGGCAGCCCCGCGCCGGTGAAGCCGCAGGGGATCGTGGCCGCCGGTTGCTGGGTCAGGTTGAAGGGGTAGCTGAACGGGGTCCAGTCCCACCACCGGCCCTGGGTTTCGGGATCGGCGACCTCGACCCCGGCGGCAAACGCAGGGATCGGCAGGGTGGGGGTCACCAGCAGATCGTAGTCGCGGTGGAAGGCCTTCATCGCCCGGCCCAGGGCCCCCCGGGCATCGACCGCCTCGAGGTAGCTCTTGAGGCCGATGGCCTCCCCTTGGGCGGCCACCTCGCGCAGCCCCGGATCGACCATCGCGCGTTGCTCGGCGGACAGTGGGGCGAGGGCCAGGGCGGCGCCGGCGTACCAGTGGACGCGGAAGGTCTCCGGGGCCTCGGCGAAGTCGAGCTCGACGGTCTCGACGGCCGCCCCCAGCCGGCCGAGGACCTCCACCGCCCCGGCCACCGAGGCGGCGACCTCGGCGTCCACCGTGGCGAGGCCGAGGTCGGGGCTGTAGGCCACGCGGAGTCCTCTTATGCCGTCCTCCAGGCCCTGGCGGTAGTCCCGGTTGTCCTCGGGGAGGGCGTACCAGTCGCGGGGATCGGGTCCGGCCATCACGTTGAGCATCAGGGCGGCGTCGGCGACGCAGCGGGTCAACGGGCCGACATGGGACAGGGTGCCGAACCTGCTGGCCGGGAACACCGGGATCCGCCCGAACGAGGGCTTGAGCCCGAACACGCCGCTGAAGCCGGCGGGAATGCGCACCGATCCGCCGCCGTCGGTCCCCACGTGCAGCGCCCCCATGCCCAGCGCGCAGGCCGCCGCCGCGCCGCCGCTGCTGCCCCCGGGGGTCAGCTCGGGGTTCCACGGATTGCGGGTAATCCCGGTGAGCGGCGAATCGGTAACCCCCTTCCAGCCGAACTCCGGGGTCGCGGTCTTGCCCAGCAGGACCGCGCCGTGTTCGCGCAGGCGGGCGACGCACGGCGCGTCGAAGTCCGCCGGGGTCTCCCTGGAGGTGGTCCTTGAGCCCATCCCGGTCGGCCACCCCTCGACCGGGATCAGGTCCTTTATCGACACCGGGACGCCGTCGAGCTGGCCCAGCGGCTCCCCCTTCATCCACCGCGCCTCGGACTCCCGGGCGGCGGCCAGGGCGCCTTCCGCGTCGAGGAGGCAATAGGCGTTGACGGTGTCGTTGTGGCGCTCGATGCGGTCCAGCGCCTGGCCCACGGCCTCGACCGGAGACAGGGTCCCGGCGGCGAACCGCTCGAGCAGGGAGACGGCGGTCGCATGCTCCATGGAGGCCTCGATGGTGTCGATGAAAGTCGAATCCAGGCTAACAGATCAACCGGGCGAAGAGTAACCTCCGGTTCGCCGGAAATTCCGTTCCCTTGATGAAATATCCGGGCTAGGGTCGGGCGATGGGGTTGCGACGAATTCTGTCGAGCGGGATCGTTGCCGCCGCGGTGGCCTTCCAGGTCCTGGCGGCGGCCGGCCCCCTGCATGCCCAGCAGGAGCCGGTATCGTCGCTCGACCAGGCGGCGACCTGGGGGATGCTGCTCAAGGAGGCCGAGAAGTACGTCCAGGGCAGCGTCCACACCCCCGAGCGCTCGGCCGGCTTCCGCGACCTGCTGGGGGTGGTCCGCGACGAGGCGCTGGCGCTCAAGACCGAGGTCGAACCGGACCTCAAGTCGGCCCAGAACCTGCTCGACGCCATGGGCCCGCCGCCGGGGGACGGCGAACCTCCGGAACCCGACGACGTCGCCGCCAACCGCCATAAGTACGGCGAGGAGGTCGCCGCCCTGCGCGCCCGCCTGGCCCAGGCCGACCTGACGCTGGCCCGGATCGTGGAGCTGGAGGCGGCGATCTCGACCCGGGTCCGCGAACGGCTCCTGGAGAGGATCCTCAAGCCGGTGCCGGTGCCCCTGTCGCCCGACGTGGTGGCGACGGCGGTCGCCGATTTCTTCAAGACCCTGGAGATATTTCTCCGCTCGCCGCTCGACTGGTACCAGAGCCTGTCCAAGCGGAACCTCGAGAAGATGGTGGTGTGGCGGTTCGTGTTCGTGATCATCCTGGCGGTGTTCACAGGGTGGGGGGTGCGGCGCCTGCTGCTGCGCCACCTGGGCCGCGATCCGCGGATCGACGCCCCGACCTATGCCAGACGCTTCGTGGCCACCATCGCCGAGGGGGTGGCGCGGGGTATCGTCCCGGCCTTGATCGTCGCCGCTTTCGTGTTCTGGATCGCCCAGCCCGGGGCCCTGATCACCGGCCTCTTCCTCGATGTCTCGATCAGCCTGCTCAAGGCCCTGTTCGTGTTCATCCTGGCGACCGCCTTCGCCCGGGCGGTGCTGGCCCCCAACCTTCCGGCATGGCGGCTGATCGAGCTGCCCTCCGACAGCGCGCGGATCATCAACCGGCGGCTCGTCTTCCTGGCCGCGGTGTTCGCCGTCGATCTGTTCCTCGAGCAGACCTTCGAGGGCATGATGGTGTCGGCCGAGCTGCAGTCGGTGTACCGGTTCGCCGTCACCACGCTGGAGGCCTTCGCCATCCTCGCCCTCACCCAGGCCCGCCTGTGGCAGGGCGAGAAGGCGGACATCGAAGATGCCGGGCTGGCCGAGGAAAAGGCCGAGGCCGAGGCCAAGCGGCGCGGCATCTGGACCCTGCTCAGGCACGGCGCGGCGGCGCTCTCGGTGATCGCCGTGCTGGCCCTGCTGGTCGGCTACGGCGGCATCGGCAGGTTCGTGGTCAGGGGGATGCTGGGAAGCGGCGTCGTCATCGGCCTGCTGATCCTGGTCCGCGGCCTGCTCCGCGAGCTGGCCGGGGTGTTGACCGGCTCCCAGGTCGCGCGGCGCCGGCTGGGGATCGGCGCGGGGACGCTGCGCTCGGCCAAGTTCTGGATCCGCGCCGCCCTCGATCCGGCGTTGTTCGTAGCCGGCGTCTTCCTGATCGCCCCGGTGTGGGGGGTGCCCCAGGACGACCTGGTGCGCTGGACGCTGGCCGTGCTCAAGGGCTTCACCATCGGCAACGTGACCATTTCCCCGGCCGACATCGCGCTGGCCCTGGTGACCTTCATCGCCGCCATGGCGGTGACCCGGTTCATCCAGCAGACCCTGCTCGAGCGGGTGCTGCCCGAGACCAAGATGGATATCGGCGTCCAGCATTCGCTGTCCTCGGGCGTCGGCTACGTCGGGGTGATCATCGCCTTCGCGCTGGCGATCGCCGTGATCGGGGTCGATCTGACCAACATCGCCCTGATCGCCGGCGCCCTGTCGGTGGGCATCGGCTTCGGGCTCCAGAACATCGTCAACAACTTCGTGTCCGGGCTGATCCTGCTCATCGAGCGGCCGATCAAGGTCGGCGACTGGGTGATCATCGGCGACAAGGAGGGGTTCGTCAAACGGGTCAACTTCCGGGCCACCGAGCTGGAGACCCGCCAGCGGGCCTCGGTGCTGATCCCCAACGCCGAGATCCTGTCGACCCCGCTCACCAACTGGACCCTCAAGGACCGCTTCGGCCGTATCGACATCCCGGTCGGGGTGGCCTACGGCTCGGACACCGCCAAGGTCCGCGACATCCTGCTGGCCTGCGCCCGGGACCACCCCAATGTGTCGTCCTATCCCGAGATCAACGTCCTGTTCCGCGACTTCGGCTCATCCAGCCTGGACTTCGAGCTCCGCTGCTTCACCCCCAACGTCATCGAGCGTCCCTTCGTGGCCAGCGACATCCGCTTCGAGATCGACCGCCGGTTCCGCGAGGAAGGCGTCGAGATCCCGTTCCCGCAACGGGTCGTCCACTTCCCCGACGACGCCAAGGCCGCCAAGACCAAACGCCGCCCCAAGCCCCCGGCCGAGGACAAGGAATAAGGACCGGCGAGGGCATGTGGCGACACATGCCCTCGCCGGCAAGCGCGACCGCGCGTCGCCGCTTATGCGGCGAGCCAAGGGCCACCGGCCCGCCCGGCGCCTGAGGGGCAATGATAACGGCCTCAGTTGGCGACGATGTTGTGTTCGGGGCCGAAGGGGAACCTGGCGATGTCCTCGGCGGCCGTGAAGGTGGGAACGACTTTCTCTCCGTTGTGGATGGTCAGGATTTTCTTCGGTTCCATCTCACTTTCTAGTTCCGCCGCCAGATGGTCCCGCCGGTGCCGTCCTCGAGCACGATTCCGGATCCGGCGAGGTCGTCGCGGATGCGGTCGGCCTCGGCGAAGTCCTTGGCCTTGCGGGCTTCGGCGCGGCGTGCGATCAGCGCCTCGATTTCGGACTCATCGATGTCGGCGGCGCCTTCCGGAGCCCACCTGAACCATTGCTCGGGATCCTGTTGTAAAAGGCCCAACACTTCCGCCGACGACAAAAGGTTTGTTTTGGCCGCCACCTTTGATCCGTGACCATCCGCCTCATTCAGCGTCCCAAGACAGCGATGTAGGTGACTGATCGCCAGGGGTGTATTGAGGTCGTTCAACAGCCCAACCAAACTTGCCGGGCTTGGGTTGGCTGGCAATGTTTCCACATCGGAGACGCTGCGAAGTGCTTGGTAAAACCCATCCAATTCATGCTTGGCCTCGGCGATGCCTGCCTTGGTGAAGTCGAGCGGCTGGCGATAGTGGGTCTTGAGGAGAACCAGGCGGATCGCCTCGCCGGGGAATTCCTTGAGCAGGTCGTGGACGGTGTAGAAGTTGCCCAGGCTTTTGGACATCTTCTCGCCCTCGACCATCAGGTAGCCGTTGTGCAGCCAGTAGCGCACGAAGAGCTTGCCGCCGTGGGCGCACGTGCTCTGGGCGATCTCGTTCTCGTGGTGGGGGAAGATCAGATCCTGGCCGCCGCCGTGGATGTCGAAGGTCTGGCCCAGGTACTGCTTGCTCATCGCCGAACATTCCAGGTGCCAGCCCGGGCGGCCGCGCCCCCACGGGCTGTCCCAGCCGGGAAGGTCGTCCTCCGAGGGCTTCCACAGCACGAAATCCGCCGGGTCCCTCTTGTAGGGCGCGACCTCGACCCGGGCGCCGGCGATCAGCTCGTCGCGGCTGTGCCGGGACAGCCGGCCGTAGTCGTCCCACGACGGCACGGCGAACAGCACGTGGCCCTCGGCCTGATACGCGTTGCCGGCCTCGATCAGGGTCTCGATCATCGATTTCATCTGCCCGATGTGGTCGGTGGCGCGGGGCTCGACGTCCGGCTCCAGCGTCCCCAGCGCCGCCATGTCCTCATGGAACGCCTTGGTGGTGCGCTCGGTGATGGCCTGGATGGGTTCGCCGCTGTCGCGCGAGGCGTTGATGATCTTGTCGTCGACGTCGGTGATGTTGCGGACGTAGGTGACCTTATCGAAGGTCTCCTTGAGCAGCCGGTAGAGGACGTCGAACACCACCACCGGACGGGCGTTGCCGATGTGGGCGAGGTCGTAGACCGTCGGCCCGCACACGTACATGCCGACGGCGCCGGGTTTCAGCGGCACGAACTCTTCCTTGCGCCGAGCCAGGGTGTTGTAGAGATGAAGCGCCACGGTGCGTCCCTATCGATGGTTCGTCGTGACCGATAGGTAACAAAGTCTCCGGGCCGGGTCCATTCATCCCTGTTCGGTGAAGCGGTTGGTGATCGGGTAGCGGCGGTCGCGGCCGAACGAGCGCGGGGTGATCTTGACCCCCGGCGGTCCCTGGCGGCGTTTGTACTCGGCGCGGTGGAGCAGGCGCCAGACCCGGCTCACGGTGGCCCCGTCGAAGCCTTGCGCGACGGTGTCCTGGCGCGACAGTTCCTTCTCGATCAGGCACTCGAGGATGGCGTCCAGGTCCTCGTACGGCGGCAGGCTGTCCTGGTCGGTCTGGTCGGGACGCAGTTCGGCCGACGGCGGCTTGGTCAGGATGCGTTCGGGGATGAGACGGCCCTGGGGGCCCAGGGCGTCGCCGGGACGGTGGGCGTTGCGCCACCGGGCGAGGGCGCCGACCGTGGTCTTGTAGACGTCCTTGAGCACCGAGAAGCCGCCGCACAGGTCGCCGTACAGCGTGGTGTAGCCGACCGAGCTTTCGGACTTGTTCGAGGTGTTCAGCACCATGTTCCCCAGCTTGTTGCTGAGCGCCATCAGCACCATCCCGCGCGCCCGGGCCTGGATGTTCTCCTCGGTCTCGTCGGCCTGGCGCCCGGCGAAGACCTTGGCCAGCATTCCCGAGAAGGCCTCCATCGCCGGCTCGATGGAGATGATGTCGGTGTCGACGCCGAGCAGGCGGGCGGCGTGGGCCGCGTCCTCGATGGAGTGGTCGGAGGTGTGGGGCGAGGGCATCATCACGCAGCGGACCCGCGCCGCGCCCAGGGCATCGACCGCGATCGCCGCCGTCAGGGCGCTGTCGATGCCCCCCGACAGGCCGATGACGACCCCGGGAAAGCCGTTCTTGCCGACGTAGTCGCGCAACCCCGTGCACAGCGCCCGATAGACCGTCTCCTCGGAGCCGGGGAGTTCGGCGAGGGGACCCGTCTCGGGGGACCACGGGCCGTCCCGGTCGCGGCTCCACCGGCTCGCCACGACCCGCTTCTCCCACGCCGGCGCCTGGACGCGGAGTCGGCCCGCCGGGTCGAGCACGAAGGAGGCGCCGTCGAAGACCAGCTCGTCCTGGCCGCCGACCAGGTTGAGGTAGATCAGCCCGAGGCCGGTCTCGGCGGTCCGTTGGCCGGCCAGCCGGCGGCGGTCGCCGGTCTTGCCGATTTCGAACGGCGAGCCGTTGATGACCACCAGGATGTCGGCGCCGCGCCCGGCGAGGTGGGCCGCCACCTCGGGGCTCCACATGTCCTCGCAGACCATGACCCCCAGCCGCGCCCCGCGCCACGCCACCGGCTCGGGAAGGGGGCCGGGGGCGAACACCCGCTTCTCGTCGAACACCCCGTAGTTGGGCAGCATATGCTTGAACCTGGCGGCGGCGACCCGGCCGCCGTCGAGCAGCAGGGCCGCGTTGTAGAGCCCGTCGGATTCGCGCCACGGGGCGCCGATCAGCAGCCCCGGTCCGCCGTCGGCGGTGTCCCGGGCGAGTTCGGCGACCGCCTCGGCGATGCTGTCCTGGAAGGCCCGCTTGAGGACCAGGTCCTCGGGCGGATAGCCGGCCACCACCAGCTCGGGAAAGACCGCCAGGTCGGCGCCCCCCCCCGCCGCCTCGGCGCGGGCGACGCGGATTCGCTCCAGGTTGCCGTCGAGGTCGCCGACGGTCGGGTTGATCTGGGCCAGGGCGACGGTTAGGGTTTCGCTCATCGCAATACGGGGCCGGGGGCAAGGATCGGGCGGTGTCCGGAAGCAGGCAGACTAGCAGGCCGCCGCCCGGCTGTCATCGGCGTGACGAAGGGACATGGCCGACACCGTGCTCGACCTGTTCGTCGACCGGCTGGCGATCGAGAGCGTGGTCCGTCACCTCGGCGAGATCGACTGATCACGCTCAGACGGCTTGCCTAAACGCCGTCGATGAACCAGACTTCGCGCCGTCGCTCACCAGTTGGGGAAAAGAGGCCGGCATCCGATGACCGAGACAGCGAAGGAACCCGTCGCTTCCGGCGCCGACCTGTGCGAGAGGATCGTCTCCTCGGCGCTCGACCAGTTCCTCGCCAAGCTGATCGCCGAGATGAACAAGCCCGACGCGGTGCTGAGCGTCGAGGACGTGTGCGCCCTGGAGCGAAAGTTCAAGGACGAGGGCGCCAAGCACTCGATCGAGCATTTCCGGGGGCAAATGGACGAATACCTGCGCGAGCTCGAAAAGGAGATCTGGGACCAGACCCGGCGGCGCCCGTTCGACCGCATGCTGGTCAAGCGGTTCTCCCACCTGTTCCCCCCGGAAGGCGGGCTGGATACCGGCGAGGGGGTGCTGTCGCGGCGCATCCTGCCCGGCTTCTTCCAGGCCATCGAGCAGTTGGCCGGCCCCATGCTGTTCGAGCAGTGCCAGGACGCCTGCAAGGGTATCGCCAAGGTCAAGAAGAAGGTCCAGGGCCGCCGCCTGCATTGGGACGAGCTCTACAAGGACGAGGAGGCCAACCGTCTGGTCGACGACGTCCTGGTCGTCGTCGCCACCCACTTCGAGAACTTCCACAAACGGTGCGAGTGGCTGTACATCCTGATCGACGGCCACCTCGCCCCGGCCGAGGACTACGACTTCGAAGGCGAGGCCGTCCACCAGTGGAGCCTCAGCGATGAGGGAATCCTGGCGCTCCTCCAGGCCCTGTTCTCCCACTTCCGCGAGCGGCTCGCCGAGGAGGCCGAACGGGCCCGGATCGCCGAGCGCTACGGCGAGAAAGCCTGCTCCACCATCGAGGCCATCATCGGCAACATCGACCAGGCGCTGGCCGGCGAGCCCGACGGCTAGTGTCCTGGATCAGACATATGGCATGAGCAAGCGCCCCAAACCCGTCGCCGGCGGGGCCGAGGGCGCGCCTTCCAAGGACCCGCGCGCCGAGATCTTCACCGCCGGAAGGAGCGGCCGACCGGGAGCCCCGTCCTACCGTCCGACCGGTCTTGGCGGGACCCCCGGCAAGGCCGCCACGCCCGCCGCCCCTCCCCCGGCGGCCGCGCCGGCCCCGACCCCCAAGCCCCCCAAACCGAAGCCGAAAGCCAAGCCCGTCGACTCCTCGCCGGCCGGCCACAGCCGGGCGCTGGCCGAGACCATGGTCGATTCCTTCATCGACCGCCTGATCGGGACCGCCGAGGCCAAGGGGGGGATGCTGAGCATCGAGGACCTGGAAGCCTACAGCGAGGAGTTCCTGAAGAAGGCCGAAGACCTGCAGGTGGTGATCGAGAAGTCGTTCGAGGACTACGCCCGGACCCGCCAGCGCGCGGCCTGGGAACAGGTCCGCAACTACCCCTTCGACCGCCTGATGATCGAGAAGTTCTCCCACCTGTTCGACGAGGACAACCTGCTGCAACGCGACGACAGCGTTTCGCGGCGCATCATGCCCGGCTTCCTGATGGCGATGAACATGATGCTGGGCCCGGAGGCGGTCGAGGAATACCAGGAACGGTGCCGGCGGACCGTCAAGAGGATCCGGGGCGACCGCGACCAAGACTTCGACTGGGCCGAGGTCCATGCCGACGCGGAGGCCAAGGTGGTGACCCTGGACGCCCAGGTCGCCATCGCCTTCCACTTCGAGGACCTGGAAAGGCGCGCCGCCTGGTTTATCGAACTGATCAACGCCCACCTGCCCCCGGTGGCCAGCGGCCGCAACCCCGACGAGGCCGTGTGGCGGTTCAACGAAGCCTCCTTCCGCCGCTTCCTCGGCGCCCTGCTGGCCGAACTCAAGGAGACCCTGTCCAGCGAGGGCGGCCGGATGCGGATCTCGCGGCGCCACGGAGTCGACGCCTGCGTGGCCCTCGCCGACATCATCAAGCGGATCGAATCCTATACCGCCTGAGCCCGGCGAAATGCTCCCAGCACCTGACGTGGCCTGATACCAGCGTCACCAACTTTTGACTATTCAGACAAGATATAGCAGTCGTTGATTTTTACGGCCTGACCAAGGAGGGCCAAGGTGGAGAGAAGTTCTTCTACCTTCTTTTCCACCTTCTTGCCCTGGCGGAAATACCGGGCGAGATCGAGAGCGGTAATAGGGGCTTCCTGTTTTTCCAGCACGGCGCGGATGGCGGCAACCTGTTCCGGCAGAGCCCGAGGAAGCGAGGTCTTTTTGACCCCTTTTTCCGCCACTACGAGATCGGCCATCAACTGCTCTGCCTTCGGCGCGGCCTTTTCCACTTCCTTCGGCGCCTGGAACTCGGGACGCAGCCAGCGGACCTTGCTTTTCTTCTCCTCCTCGGCGCGTTCGTGGTTGAGGGCGACGAGGCGTTCGAGGATGCCCTCGTCCGATAGATCGAAGGACCAGCCGTAGGCCTCCGCAACCGCCTTGTCCAAATCGTCATGAATTCGACGCAACACCCCAACCAGTCCGGCGTCATAGACATCCTTTTCGGCCTCGCTCAAGGTCTCTCCGGTCCTCACCTTCTCCATAACGTTATAGAGGCCGGTCATGGTCAGCTGCTTGTGGTCCTCCAGCACCTTCTTGCGGTGCGCATCCAAACGCTCGCCGAGTGAGCGGATTCGCGTTCTCAGTTCTTCGGGTGGTTCGGGGAGCGGGAAGGGATCGAAGCAAGAGGTTTTTACGTAGACTGGATCATTACCAACCCCCAAACGACCTCCAGCGGCTAATGCCCAGGCCACGTGGATACGAGACGACAAAACACCCAGGTGAAATGCATCGTCTATACCGATATTGACTAGCTTGTTATCTGGCCGGATCGAGGCGTCGAGGAACTGAAAAAAACGGTGCTTGGAGGTTTCGACCGTGGCGATGTAGCGCGGGAGGCCTTTGAGAAAGTGGCGTAAATCTGTATGACGTCGGCCAAACCACCACCAATATTCACGCCTGAATCTCTCTCGATTTTGTTCTCGCTCCGGCTTCACTCGATCCGCCACCCACTGATAGACAGCGGGGAAGCTATCAAGGACCTCGGATTCGGTAAGGGGAAACAGGTCGATGACCATCACCCCGCGCGGGCGAGCAGCCAAATCCCTACCGTTGCGATAATGGAGAATGTGCTCATCCAGCCCCGGAACCTTACCCAGCCCCAACCCCGCCGCTTCCTGGGGCGTGACTATAAAACCGGCGCCATGAAGTTTAACGCCAGGGCTGCAAAGTTTTTCGTTGGCGCGAAGCGGTTTGCTCGAAGTCACGTCGGCGCCGATCCGCAGGTCCGGCGCGACTTTCCCGCGTCGCTCCTTCAATGTCACCCCCGGAGAATCGCTATTGAGGTCTGATTCCCCGATCACCAATTTTAGCGCGCCGCTCTTTGCGCCCGCCACGCCAACGGTCATGGCGATACGCACGGCGGATTTGTCGGCGGATTTCATCCACGGGTGATCGGGGATGGCCATGGCAAGAGACAAGGGTTTTCTGGCGTTCAAGTGATGTTCGATCACACGACGGGAGAATTTTTGGGTAACGGAATTTGTGGTGATCAGGCCAAAGCGGCGAGCTTTCTTGGCGCGAACAGTCTCCGCCGCCTTGTCCCAAAAATGCATAACGAAATCGGCTCCACCCGGGATATGATTTCGGCAAGACCAGCAGGCTTCGGCATAACCGTCCCCCAATTCGCGGCGCATGTCCTTGCCGCCGATGAACGGCGGGTTGCCTACGATGAAATCGGCTTGGGGCCAGGTGGCAGGGCGTGGGTTGAGGTAGGTTCGAAGCTCGGTTCGGGCTTCTTCATCTGGAATTTCCTCGCCCGTAATAGGGTGCAATTTGTAGGTCACGCCGTCCCAGCGGGTGACGGGCCGACCGCTCTCGTCGCGCAGCACGTCCCATTTGTCATATTGGATAATGGCGTCCTGTTCGCGGATGTTGGCGAAGTTCTTGAGTACCGGTTCGGCAGGCATGGTCTTGCCGCGTGTACGGAAATGCCACTGCAAATACCCGATCCAGAGAACCAGTTCGGCGATGGCCACGGCGCGGGGATTGATCTCCAGGCCCAGGAACTGGTGAGGGTCCACAGTGTGGCGGTCCAGTTCCAAGTTGGCCTGGGTAACGCCTAGGTCGGCGAGTGCCTCGATGACTTCGCCTTCCAGGCGCTTCATCAACTCCAGCGACACATAGAGGAAGTTGCCGGTGCCGCAGGCGGGATCGAGAACCCGAGTCTCGCAAAGTGTCCGGTGGAAATCCTTGACCAACTTGCGGGCTTCTGCCGCCTTTCCAGCCTCGGCCAATTGCGCGGCGGCCGCCTGTACGTCGCGCCAATCGGCTCTTAGCGGTTCGATAACGGTCTCCACCACCAAGCGCTCCACATAGACCCGTGGCGTGTAATGAGCACCGAGCTTGTGCCGTTCGCCGGGATCGAGGGCGTTTTCGAGAAGGGTTCCGAAGATAGCGGGTTCAACGTCCTTCCAATCTCGAATGGCGGCGATGGTCAAAAGGTCCAAGTCCTCCTCGGTGATTTTCAGGGCGGTCGAGTTCTTGAAGAGACCACCGTTGAAACGGGCAACATCCTCCATCAGTTCGGTTGAATAGCCGCCCTGGTTCATGGCCTGCCAAAGGTGTTGAAGCGCGAAATGCAGCTTGTCGGCGCGTCCTTTGTAATCCTTGAGCAGCTTGGTGAAGCAATCGCGCTTCAGCAGCCCCACGTCCTCGGCGAACATGGTGAAGAGGCAACGCATAAGGAACAGCGCCACCTTTCCCGCGATGTCCCGTTTGTCGCCGATCAGGTCGCCGGGGCGTTGCTTGTCGGGCAGCGCCCTGATCATTCGGGTTTCCAGGGATTTGGAGAGCTTGGCGAGCAATTCGGCGATCTCGCGGGTTACCTCCGCCGTGCGCCGGGCCGGGTTCAAGACTTGCGGATCGGTCCAGACATGATGCAGGCGCTCGCGCACCGTCTCGTCGCGCAGGTCCTCAAGATAGATGCGAAAGGACTGACGATCCGGGAATTGGGCGTAATGTTTTCCTTGCAAAGAGAAATCGGCGTAAAGCTCGATTACATGCCCCACATCGACGATCACCAGAAACGGCGGCCACCCCTCTTCGGAAGGAAGGCTTTTGGCGTACCGTTCTGCCTGCTCGCGGGCGTTGCGCATCAGGGTATCCCATTGACCGCTCCCCCGCCTGCCTTGCTGTCCTGTTTGCTCTCCAACGCCGAGGGAAAGCTGTCTGGCCTCCATAGCTAAACGCTCGCGCTTGCGGCTTTGCTTGGCCTCCAGGACAAAACAGTCCCGCTTGTAGAGGTCGATGAAATTGGACGGTTCCGGTCCCTCGATTCGCCGCGCGGTAACGGTGCGCTCATAGCAATAGTCGTCGCCGCCCTCGGCTCCCGGCTTTTCGACGCCGATAAGATCGCAGAGCTCGTTTAGGAAGACCTGATAGTAGGTGCGTTCCTTGCCGCTGACCTTCCCCCAGCGGTCGATAAACGCCTCTATCTGCTTGTTCCCCTCACTCATGTGCTTTGGGCGCCCCTAGTCTTCCATCGCCTCGGCCCAGATGTTGCAAAGGCGACGTCCTTTATATTCCTAGTAGTCCCAGCCGCTAACGTCGGTCCATTCGTAACCCATTCGTTACACGATGGTAAGGGCGGAACGTGAAAGGCTGGTTACCTCTCCTTCGAAGTCGACTTTCTTTTCATCGACAACCTTGCCGGTGATTTCCGGGTCCTTACGGAAGGTGAGGATTTCTCCGGGCTCGATCCCGAGCGCCCCCAGTGAAGACGCGGTCCGCCGCTTCCTCGGCGCCCTGCTGGCCGAACTCAAGGAGACCCTGTCCAGCGAGGGCGGCCGGATGCGGATCTCGCGGCGCCACGGAGTCGACGCCTGCGTGGCCCTCGCCGACATCATCAAGCGGATCGAATCCTATACCGCCTGAGCCCGGCGAAATGCTCCCAGCACCTGACGTGGCCTCCCGCATGGAGGGCCCTGTCGATCCCGACGAGAACACCGACCGATAGAGGTACCGGCGCCAGTGCCTGGCGTCGGCCTACAACGGGGCGGGAAGGGCGGTTTGGGCCGCTGGCTCACCCCGCCCCTGAACCTATCAGGGCCCGGCACGAACGCGGTAGACGACCTCCGGCAGGGACGCCTGGTTGACGGCGGCCTTGGTGGCCAAAATCGTTGGCGCCGGGCTGCCCAGTGCCTGCTTGAGAATTGCGTCCATCCGCTTTTCGATGGCGGTGGCGCCGGCCACTGGCGTCGGAAGGAGCTTTGCGACCATGGGCGGCGGCGGCGGCTTTTTCGCCTCGGGCTTGGTCGGAACCGTCGAGAACAGACCGACGATCCGTGTGCTCCGTTCGTCCTTCGCCACGTCGATGCCCGGCGTGTAGACCGTCTTGACCCAGAACGCGCCAGCGGATGAAAGCGAAAAGCGGCCGGGCACGATGGCGAAGCCCCAGCCGTCTTTGGTGGAGTTGTACTGGGTTTGGTCCTTGAAGCTGCCGGCGCCGAAGCGTACATCGCTGATCCCGACCTCGAACTTGGCCCCGGGGGCGACCCGGTCCTTGACGAAGACGGCGATCACGTAGTTCCGCATTTCCTTGTCCGCTGCCGCCGGGTCTTTCATCGATACGGCGTTCTCGGCGACCGAGCGGTAAAGGCGCCGATAGTCCGCCGGTTCTCCCTTTGTGGTCTTGGAGAACACCGCCGGCACGACGAACATCTCGACCTTCGGGTATTTCGGGAACAGCGGCGCCCAGGGCGCCTTGAGGATGGTGACGCCGTCCGTTCCCTCACGGTATTCCATCCAGAAGGCGGCGGCGGTGCGGCGCTGGACGGCGTCCTGGAAGTGCAGGTATCCGGCGATGGCGTAGTGTTTGGGATCGTTTTTGATGGTGCCGGCGGAGACGATCTTGATCTGGCGCACGGCAAAACCGTCGTAACGGAACCCCGGCTCGGTCTTAATGACGGCGGCGCCACCGGCGCCGGCCTGGCGCTTGACCTCGGTCTCGGACGCGCCCCTGAGGCGCATTATCAACGCCGCCAGGGCCGCCTTGTTGTGCCACGACACCTCGACCGGTTGCGTCGGCAACACGGTGATTTTCTTCGCCGTGGTGGCGATGCAACCGGCAACAACCAGCGCCAGGGCGACGGCCGTCAGCCGCGAAAGGGATTTGGGTATGTCGATCATCGATTCCTCCACAGAACTTGCGGGCTTCCCGGTTTGGTCGTTTTGTTCGTTCGGCGCCGTCCGGCCGCCGCCCAGTCAGGCCGGGATCACGATCATCTGCAGGTGAGGGATCACCGAGTCGGGGTGTTCTTCCTCGAGCAGGGGTTCCTGAACCGCGTTTTCGAAGGGATCGTACGTCGAGGTCCTGTCGTAATAAAGGCCCGCTGAAAACGGGTTGCCGGTGGCCAAAAATGCAGCCCAGAAAAACCCTGCCTCCTTGACCCAATCCTCCTGGGAAGACGGCGCCGCTACCTTGACAGTCGAGGGCGAGGTATCCTCGGCTGGAGTGACACCCATTGTCTTCTCAAGGCCAAGATCCAACATCCAGAAGGTGGGCAGTGGCGGCGTGGTATCCTTGACCGGCGCGAACTTGGCCGCGTAGGCCTCAAGGGGGCTTAGGGGAGTGAGGCTTACCTTGACTGTCGTGTCATCCGCCATCTTTCCGAATAGAATCAAATTCCAGAAGTCGGATATTAGCTTCTGTACCTCGGCGAAGGGGTCGAGGTAGGTTTTCATCCCAAAACTTTGATGATTTATCATCCTGAGGTAGGCAGGAGCCAGTCCCGTTTGGTCACCGACGTCAACGGTTGCCAAAGTAACGTCGATCTTAATTTTCACGAATGCCTTGGGTTCGTCCGTCGCGTTGACTATGGCGTCGCGATCGCGATAGCTACTGCCACCGCCACCGCCACCGTCATCGCCACCGGCCAGGGCGATATTCGGTGCCGCGAGAACCAGAAACGCGGCCGAGAGAATGATCATCGATTTCCGCCACATCTTATCTCTCCTTGGTTAATACGCCGGAATCAGGCGCCACCACCCCGAGGCGGCCGCTCGTTCGAGCCAATCGCTCCGCATTTTCAGAATTCTCCAACGATTGGACTGAACGCCAATTGTACCGCGAGAGATCACGAATTATATCACGATCGCGCCTTGCTGTCATCCTTCGCCCGCCAATGTGTCGAGAGCACATGATCTCGACATACAGCATGGACTACGTTGACGAGGAAGCCGCTGCGAGGGCTTCCACAAACGGTGCAAGTGGTTGTACATCCTGATCGACGGCCACCTCGCCCCGGCCGAGGACTACGACTTTGAAGGCGAGGCCGTCCACCACTGGAGCCTCAGCGAGGAGGGGGTTCTGGCGCTCCTCCGGGCCCTGTTCTCCCACTTCCGCGAGCAGCTCGCCGAGGAGGCCGAACGGGCCCGGATCGCCGAGCGCTGCGGCGAACATGGAGTTTCAGGAGAGTTTCAGGAGTTTCAGGGACATGATACTTAATTGTCTCTCCCCCTCTCCGGTGTTAGGTTTTTCTCATGGCACGAGTTGCGTGGGTGGCGGCGCCCGCCCGGCCGGCCTCGGCGGCGGCCCGGCGCCATACCGGCAGCAGGTCCTCGGCCAGGACCTCCCCCCAGGTCGGCTCCTCGGCCTCCACCCATCGCCGCGCCGCCCGCCCCATCTCGCGGCGCCGTCGCGGATCATCGAGCAGGGGCTCGATGGAATCGGCCCAGGTGGCCGGCTCGTCGTCGCCGACGATCACCCCGCACCTCCCCGGCCTGGCAACGAACCGGCCGCCGCCGTTGCGGTCCGCCACCACCACCGGCAGGCCGCAGGCCCGGGCCTCCAGGACCACGTTGGGCGAAACCTCGCTCCGGGACGGGAAGACGAAAATGTCGGCGCTGGCGTAGATCCAGGGGAGGTCCTCCTGGTCCAGGGTTCCGGGAAGCGAGGCCCGCGCGCCGAGCAGTTCGCCGACGGCGTCGCGTTCGCTGCCCTCACCGACGGCGAGGACGTGCAGGTCCCGGTGGCGCTCGGCGAGCATGCGGGCGGCGCGGGCCATGGTCATGACGTTCTTGCTCTCGTCGGTCCGCCCGACGAACAGCAGGACCGTCCGTCGGGGCGGGATGGCGAAGGTTTCCAGCAGGCGCTGCCGGTCGTGACGGTCGGGATGGAAGATGTCGCGGTCGATCCCCCGCCTGAGGAAAGACAGCTTGGCGTCGGGGATCGGGCCGCTCAGGCGCTCCAGGTCCTCCTGCTTGGAGACCAGCACCCGGTCGCATCGCCGCAAGTCCCGGAGCAGTCTCCTGTCCATCATCGCGGCCGCCCGCCGGCCGGCGCCGAGGCCGTCGAGCAGCAGGCGGCTGGTCCTGCCGTTGCCGAAGCAGTTGCGGACGATTTCCTCGGTGTAGACGAGGGTGAACCTGGCGAGATCGGTGTGCAGGGAAGCGACGACGGGCTGGCCGGTGGTCCGCCCCAGCCTCAACGCCGTGTGTCCGAAACTGAAGAACATGGTGGCGTGGACGACGTCGTGACGCCCGAGGCGGCGGGCCAGGGCGGGATGATAGGGCGCAAGGTCGGTGTCCCCGGCCCCCTGGCGGATAAACGGCATCCGCCGCGTCCCCAGAAGCGGCCGCAGGATGACGTAGCGGACGTTGTCCGAGACCTCGATCGTCCGCTCCCGCTCACCGAGGAAATAGACGGTGAGATCCAGCTCCGCCGATCGCGCGGCGGCGACGGCGGCGAAACGCTCCCGGCACCTGACGTGGCCTCCTGCATGGAGGGTCCTGTCGATCTCGACGAGGACCACGACCGATAGAGGAACCGGCCCCATTGCTCCGTCCATACCCCGCCTTCAACCGCGTCCCATGCCACCCCGGCGATGGACTATACCGGGCATTCCAGCAATCCGACACCCTAATGAAAAGGCCCCGATTCGGGCTCCGAAACCAGGGCCGACAAATGGTGGGCCGAATGGGACAAATCCGGGCACTGGGTTCCAATCATCCAGTTGGCTCGCCGAAACCCCCTTTGAAAACGAGATGACTGCACCGACGTCATTGTCTGTCGACAAAGACCGCTTTTCACCCGCAAGCGGTCGTGCAGCCAACAGGTGCAGGACTACCGAGATTAGCCGAGGGTCTTCGCCGATTGCGGGGACCGCGTCCCTCCTACCCCTTCTTTCCCTCCTTGGCCTGGATCTTGGCCCAGGTGTCGCGTAGCGTGGCGGTGCGATTGAAGACCGGGCGGTGGGGGGTCGAGTCGGGATCGAGCGTGAAGTAGCCCAGCCGTTCGAACTGCACCGCCTGGCCCAGGGGGGCGTTGGTCAAGGCGGGTTCGATGAGGGCGTTTTCGATCACCGTCAGGGAGTCCGGGGCGAGGTCGGCGATGAGGTCGGCCCCGGGGTCGGGGCGGGAGAACAGGTGGTCATACAGCCGGACCTCGGCCTCCTGGGCGTGGTCCGCCGACACCCAGTGCAGGGTCGCCTTGACCTTGCGGCCGTCGGGTGCGTTGCCGCCGCGGGTCTCGGGGTCGTAGGTACAGCGTAGCTCCACCACCTCGCCGCTGTCGTCTTTAATGACCTCGGTGCAGGTGACGAAGAAGGCGTAACGCAACCGCACCTCGCGGCCCGGGGCGAGGCGGAAGAACTTTTTCGGCGGCTCCTCCATGAAGTCGTCGCGCTCGATGTAGATTTCGCGGGGGAACTTGACGGTGCGGGTGCCCGCGGTTGCGTCCTCGGGGTTGTTGATTGCCTCCAGCTCCTCGACCTGGCCCTCGGGCATGTTGTCGATCACCACCTTGAGCGGGCGCAGCACCGCCATCCGGCGCTCGGCGGTCTTGTTGAGCAGTTCGCGCACGCAGTGCTCGAGCAGCGCCATCTCGACCACGTTGTCGCTCTTGGTGACCCCGATCCGGCCCGCGAAGTCGCGGATCGCGGCGGCCGGGAAGCCGCGCCGGCGCAGGCCGCACAGGGTCGGCATCCGGGGGTCGTCCCAGCCCTTGACGTGGCCGTCCTCGACCAGTTGCACCAGCCGGCGCTTGGACATCACGGTGTGGGTCAGGTTGAGGCGCGAGAACTCGTACTGGCGGGGCCGGCTCGGGGTCGGCAGGTTGTCGATCAGCCAGTCGTACAGCGCCCGGTGGTCCGCGAACTCCATGGTGCAGATGGAGTGGGTGACGCCCTCGATGGCGTCCGACTGGCCGTGCGCGAAGTCATACGTCGGGTAGATGCACCAGGCCTCGCCGGTGCGCGGGTGGGAGGCCTCGAGGATGCGGTAGATCACCGGGTCGCGCATGTTGATGTTGCCCGAGGCCATGTCGATCCTGGCCCGCAGCACCCGGGAGCCCTGGGCGAACTCGCCGGCCCGCATGCGGCGGAACAAATCCATGCTTTCGCCGCTCGGGCGCCCCCGGTAGGGGCTGTCGGTGCCGGGCGTAGTCAGGGTCCCGCGGTGGGCGCGGATGTCCTCGGCCGACAGGTCGTCGACGTAGGCCTTGGAGTTGTCGATCAGGTGTTCGGCCCATTCGTACAGGCGCTCGAAGTGGTCCGAGGCGAAGTACAGGTGCTCCCCCCAGTCGAAGCCCAGCCAGCGGACGTCGCGCTGGATGCTGTCGATGAACTCGTGCTCCTCCTTGGTCGGGTTGGTGTCGTCGAAGCGCAGGTGGCAGCGCCCGCCGAACTCCTCGGCGATGCCGAAGTTGAGGCACATCGACTTGGCGTGACCGATGTGGAGGTAGCCGTTGGGCTCGGGCGGAAAGCGGGTGACCACGGTCCCGATCAGCCCCGAGGCCAGGTCGCGCCGCACCACCTCGCGCACGAAGTCCCGTATCCCCGGATCGCTGCCCTGTTCGGCTTGGCTCATCTCGGTCGCACTCCGGCTGGATGTCAGCGGATTTTTATGGAGAAGGATTGGCTGGGGCGCAAGGATTCGCAGCCTGTTTTCAGCGTTTCCGCGGGTATGTGGCGGGTCATCCGTTCGTCATAGCAGATTGGTCGCCGGATTGGTCGCAAATTTCGGCGCTATGGGGAATGGGGCTATAAGTCGCCGCCGGCGCTTGCGCCGCCGCCGGAACCGCCACCGTCAACAACGCGAACAAGTGTCTCACCGTGATGAATCCCCCGATTCCCCGCGTATCCCATGGTTGCAGAATAACGGGGCTCGACCAGGGGACGCAAGATGATATGGAAGATCGGCCGATCCGATAGGGAACCATCATCCCAACGGCCAGGGACATCGGCCCGTGGCGATCCTTCGACACGCGAGCTTCGCTCGCTGCTCAGGAGGAGGCGATTATAGATTTCCAACAAAAACTTCATCCAGAGCAGCCGCGTAAGCGGCGTGTCGAAGGATGGCCGGGGGAGGCGGCGTCGGCTTCAAAGGTGAAGAATCTACCGCCGAGGACGCGATGGTGCGCGGAGGTGCGCCGAGGAGAAAGGAAAAAGATTTTTTACTTACCTTCTTCTCTGTGTTCTCTGTGGTTCAGAAAATAAACGTCTACAACCACGATACGCCGGCCGTCATGGCGAGGCACTGAGGAAAGAAGAATTTGAACCACGGAGAACACAGAGAACACAGAGGAAGACACAGAGAAGAAAGTGGAAATGCGCTCCGCGCACCTCCGCGGACCTCCGCGTCCTTTGCGGTCGGACTGCACCTTAACTTGTTTTCTGACTCCCCCGATCAATTCGTGTGGTTGCGCGCCGCCTTTTGGATCAACACGTCGGCGGGGATTTTCCAGGTTTGGTGAAGCTTGCGAATCATATTCAGGGAGAGCGGGCGTTTCCGATTGAGCAATTCCGAAACCCGCGTCTTTCCAAGCAACGCCTCCAGGTCCCTGCGGCCATAGCCCTCTTGATCCATGCGAAACAGTATCGCCTCGACAGGGTCCGGCGCATCGATAGGGAAATGCTCCGCTTCATATGCATCGACAAGGGTGATGAGCACATCGAGTGTCGCACCGTCGTCGGAGTTCGCTTCCGCTCCCCAAAGGCCTTCAATCTGCCTGACGGCCTTCTTGTGATCGGTGGCTGTTTTGATAACGGGTACTGTTACGGTTCTCATGACGGGTGCTCTTCCGGGAGCCTTCGTCATTGGCTGGGGTGCAAGGATTCGAACCTTGATTACCCGGTCCAGAGCCGGGCGTAATGCCATTATACGACACCCCAAGCGGGCCCGCGCGGGAAGAATCATTAGCGCACTTGCCCGGCGATGAACAGGGCAAAAGGGTTAGCCGGCCACGAGCTCTCTGACGCTTCCTCCGGCCAGGCGGTAGATGGTGGTGTGGGGCTCGGGCAGCTTGAGACTCAGCTCCGTCGGCAGGCCGAGGACGATGCCCCGCAGGGCGCGCCCGGTGCCGCCGTGGCAGACCGCCACCAGGGTGGCGTCGGCGGGCTGTT
>CAZWEZ010000034.1:0-23954 GCA_964632795.1 uncultured Thalassospiraceae bacterium
CCCCGCAACAGCCCGCAAGCGGCGGCGTTCCGACGGCGACGCCGGTGGCGGCGGTGACCGCGGCGGCCCCCGCGGCGGTCACCGGCGGCCCGGCGGACGCCAGGAGCCTGCGCTTCGACTGGGACGAACCGGTGGCCGCCGCGGTGTTCCGGCGCGCCGGCGCGTTGTGGGTGATCTTCGACAAACCCTCCGAGATCGACATCGCGGGCCTGCGCTCGGCGGCCGGCAACCTGATCCGCGACATCGAGCAGCTGCCTTCGGAACGGGCCTCGGTGCTGCGCATGAAGACGGTGTCGGGGATCAATCCCGGCCTGAGGAGGGACGGCCTGGCCTGGATCCTCGACTTCCGCCGCCAGGCGCTGCGGGCGCAAACCCCGATCGAGACCGTCGCCCAGCCCAATTCGCCGATCGGGGCGCGCCTGTTCCTGCCGGTCACCGAGCCGGGCAACGCCGTGGTGCTGGCGGATCCGGAGGTCGGCGACACCCTGGTGGTGGTGCCGGTGATTCCCCTGGGCCACGGCGTCAGCCGGATCTACGAGTACCCCCAGGCGCGGATCCTGCGGACCGGCCAGGGCGTGGTGTTCCAACCGCGCAGCGACGACATCAGGGTGCGCCCCCTGCGCCAGGGCATCGAGCTGACCAGCGCCTCGGGCCTTCAGATCTCGCCGGTCACCGCCGGCGTGGCGGCCGAAACCAGGCTGGGCGCCATGCGGCCGCTGACCCGGGTCTTCGATCTCAAGAAGTGGGGCGAAGGCGGCCTCGACTCGTTCAACAAGAACAAGCAACGGCTCCAGCATGCGGTGGCCCGGGCCAAGGGCACGTCCCGCGAGAAGGCTCGCCTCGACCTCGCCCGGTTCTTCTTCGCCAACGGCTTCACCGCCGAGACCCTGGGAGTCCTGCGCCTGGTCGCCGAGGACCGGCCCGGGATCCTCGAGGAACCCGAATTCCGGGCGATGCGGGGAGCCACCAACTTCCTCATGAGCCGGCTGGGCGAGGCCCGGGCGGACCTCTACCATCCGAGCCTCAACGACAACGACGAGGGCGTCTTCTGGCGGGCCGCGGTGCGGACCGCCGAAGGCGATCCGGCCGCCGGCGCCGGTGACCTGCGCCGGTTCGGCGCCATCACCCGTCCCTATCCCAAGGCCCTCAAGATGCCGATGGCCCTGCTGGTCGCCGAGGCGGCGATCGAGATCGGCGACATCAAGCAGGCCACCCACTACCTGGAGGCGCTGAGCGCCGACGCCCCCAACCCGGCCCAGAAGAGTCAGATCGACTACGTCGAGGGAAAGCTCAGGGAGCTGGCCGGCGATTTCGACGGCGCGATCGCCAAGTGGGAGGAGGCCCAGGACGGGCCTCACCGGCCGAGCCGGGCCAAGGCCGCGGTGGCCCGCACCGAACTGCTGCTCAAGCTGCGCCGGTTCACCGACGCCGACGCCATCGAGGAGTTGGAGAAGCTGCGCTTCGCTTGGCGCGGCGACGATTTCGAGTTCGCGCTCCTGCGCTGGCTGGGCCGGCTGTATCTGAACGAGGGCGACTTCCGCAACGGCCTGCGCACCCTGAGGCAGGCGGCGACCCACTTCCGCAAGCACGAGAAGTCCCCCGAGGTGACCCAGGAGATGACCGACGCCTTCGACCGCCTGTACCTGGAAGGCGAGGCCGACCAGTTGCCGCCGATCACCGCCATCGCGCTCTACGACGAATTCAAGGAACTCACCCCGGCCGGCGCCAAGGGCGACGAAATGATCCGCAAGCTGGCCGACCGGCTGGTCAACATCGACCTCCTGGACCGCGGCGCGGCGCTGCTCGACGCCCAGGTGAAGTTCCGCCTCGAGGGGGTGGAGAAGGCGCGGGTCGGCGCCCGGCTGGCGACCGTCCACATCCTGGCCCGCGAGTACGAGCGGGCGATGGGGGCCCTCGACCAGACCGAGGCCGAGGGCATGGAGGAGGACCTGGCCGCCGAGCGCCGCCACCTCAGGGCCCGCGCCCTGATCGGCTCGGAGCGCAACGAGGATGCCCTGACCATCCTAAAGAAAGACAAGAGCATGGAGGCCGACCTCCTGCGCGGCGAGATCCACTGGCAGGCCCAGGACTGGCCCCATGCCGCCCAGGTGCTCCGCCGCCTGGTCCGCGCCGCCGAGGCCAAGCCCGACATGCCGCTCGACGGCAAGCAGGGGCGCTACGTCCTCGACCTGGCCATCGCCCTGACGCTGAGCCACAACCAGCGGGCGCTCGACCGCTTGCGCCGCGACTACGGCCCGGCCATGGACGCCGGCCCGTTCAAGGACGCCTTTCGCCTGATCGCCAGTTCCCAGAGCGTGGGCATGATCGACTACCGCTCGATCGCCGCCAAGGTCGAGGACGTGGAGAACTTCCAGACCTTCATGGCCTCCTACCGCCAGCGGCTGCTGGAACAGAGCCCGAGCGGCGTCAACTGATACCAACCTGCACTGATAATGACTCCAGGTATTCGCGGAGCGGCGCCAAGCTGTCCGGATCGCCGGCGATCTCCCTGTTGGCGAATTCGATCGCCGCCACTTCGTGAAGCGTCAGGATCTTCAGGGCGGGCAGATCGTCTTCGGGGGCGATCCGCTCCAGCCTCTCGAAATCGTCGACATATCCGGGATACCTGATCGAGATATACTCCATCAGTTGCCCCCAGCTGAAGTTCTCATGGCGTCCCACACCGGCCCGGCCCAGGGTTTTGAGAACCGATTCATCCCGCGGCGCCAGGCCGTGTTTGTCGACCAGGGGACGGACCGCCTCGGCGGCCCGGCGCTCGACCTTGGCCATCAGGACCAGCTTTTCCCTCTCCCCCTCGCCGTCGAAATGATCGGCCAGGGCGTAGAAGTAGGCTTCCCCCTCGATCTCCTCCTCGAAGTATTCCAAAAGCGTTGTCAGGTAGGTCGCGTCATCCGTCACCGGCCGGTTCCTTTCCATTGCGTTCCGGTGCCCGCCATCCGATGGCCCGGTATTGGCGGTCGGTCGGGCGCGGCGCCTTCATGCGGCGGCGATATTATACCAGCGGCCAGAGATACTGACCTGTGGGTATCCTTCGACACGCGAGCTTCGCTCGCTGCTCAGGATGAGGCATCTCTTTATTTTTCAACAAAAACCTCATCCTGAGCAGCCGCGCAAGCGGCGTGTCGAAGGATGGTCGGGGAAGTCAGTGATTATGGCCGTTGGTATTACAGGGCGCCGAAGCTGCGGACCAGACTGCCGACGATCATGTACCAGCCGTCGACCAGGACGAAGAAGATGATCTTGAACGGCAGGGCGATGATGATCGGGGGCAGCATCATCATGCCCATCGCCATCAGCACCGAGGCCACCACCATGTCGATGATCAGGAAGGGGATGAAGACCAGGAACCCGATCTCGAAGGCGCGGCGCAGCTCGCTGATCATGAACGACGGCACCAGCACCCTGAGCGGCATCTCCTCGCGGACCTCGTCCTCGTCGATGTTGGCGATGTCGACGAACAGCACCAGGTCCTGCTCGCGGACGTGGCGCAACATGAACTCGCGGAAAGGCTCGATGCCGCGGTCGAAGGCCTCGATCTCATCGATCTCGCCATCGATCAGCGGCCTGATGCCGGCATCGTAGGAGGCCTCGAAGGTCGGCATCATGATGAAGGCGGTGATGAACAGGGCGAGGCTGATCAGGACCTGGTTGGGCGGCGTCTGCTGGGTGCCCATGGCGGTGCGCATGAACGACAGCACGACCACGATACGGGTGAACGAGGTGACCATCACCAGGATCGACGGGGCCAGGCTCAGCACCGTGATCAGGGAGACGATCTGGATCAGGCGCCCGGTGACCGAGTTGCCGCCCTCGCCGAGGTCCAGCGACAGCGTCTGGGCGGCCGCCGGATCGGACACCGCCACGGCGATCGCCGCCGCGCCCAGCGCCGGGACGGCCCGCATCCAGGCGCCCCGGGCGCTCACGAGCGCTTCTCCCCGCCCGTGGCGGCGGTCTCTTCCAGGGCCGCGGCGAAGTTTTCGGGCGGCGCCGCGATGCCGGATTCGATCAGCAGTTCGCTGCCGGTTCCCAGCAACACCAGGTGTTCGGTGGCGTCGCGCCGCAGCAGCACCAGCCGACGCTTGGCGTCCACCGGCATCGCCTCGACGATCGACAGGCGGCGCCGGCCGCCCCGGCCGGGGGTCCGATAGCCGAACCCGAAGCGCCGCGCCGTGACCGCCATCGCGCCGACCAGCCCCAGCACGAAGACCAGCGCCAACACCGCATACAGGAAGTCGGCGAAACCCATTCACGCGACTCCCCGAGCGGCGCGGCCAGCGGCGGCCATCATGAATCTTTCTCGTCGGTCTTGGAGTAGGCCTTGGCGGCCTGGCCGGGATCGCCTTCCCCGGCCCGGCCCTTGAACTTGATCTGCTGGGTGGTCATCTCCTGGGCCAGCTGGTTGAGGTCGTCCATCACCGCCTTGACCGCGGCGATGATGCGCTCGGCGTCCTCGCCCGGGGCCGAGGTGATCGAGCCGCACAGGGCCTGGACCTTGCCCTCCAGCGCCGACAGGTTGACCATCTTGTCCTCGGCCAGATGACGGCGCGCGGCGGAGATCAACGAAGACACCTTGTCGATTTCCAGGTCGATGTCGATGTCGGGTTCGTCGGGAGGCTGGTTCATGGCGGCGTCTCCTGGTTTGCGCCGGGCCCTTCCGGTCGCGGCGGGGTCGCCCCGCTGGCCCGGTAGACGTAGGCCAGGATTTCGGCGACGGCGGCGAAGGCCTCGATGGGGATATCGCTGTCGATGTCGATGGCGCTCAGCATCTGGGCGAGGTCGGCGTCCTCGCGGACCTTGACCCCCGAGGCGAAGGCGATCGCCAGGATCTGCTCGGCGACGGCGCCCCGGCCGCCGGCCACCACCCGCGGCGCCTTGTCGCGCCCGGGGTCGTAGTCGAGCGCCACGGCCACCGTCTGTTTCCTGGCTGGGCCCTTGGAGGTCCCGTCTCGGTCCTCGGGCCTGTCGTCGTCTTCGGACAAGTATGTTACCCACGTCTACCCACAAGGGGAGTCCCGGCGCCCACAATGACCCAACATGCTTAACAAACCTTTAAACCGCAGGCCTGAAAAACGCTTTTAAATCAATGGAGTGGAACGCCTCCCCGAATCTTCGGCCGATTCACCGAATGTTAAGCAATGGGCGGCGATACTGGCTTCAGGGAAAGGGCGAATCGTTCGTCGCAACGAACACGTGGGGACCATGGACTTCACCGACATTCCGCTTTTCGGGATGATCAGGAATCGTCTCTCCTGGCTCTCCCAGCGCCAGGAGATCCTGGCCCAGAACATCGCCAACTCGGACACCCCGCGCTACCGGCCGAGCGACATCAAGCCGTACGACTTCAGCAAACTGGTGCGCCGGGAGTCGATGCAGATCAACATGGACGTGACCCGCAAGAACCACCTGGGCGGGCGCCGCAAGCGGGTCCGCGATTTCGCCGAGGAAGTCACCCGCCGGCCCTACGAGACCGCGCCCAACGGCAACGCGGTGGTGCTCGAGGAGCAGATGGTCAAGGTCTCCGAAACCAACCTCAGCCACAGCATGATCACCGCGCTCTACAAGAAGCATCTGTTGATGTTCAAGATGGCGCTGGGCAAATAAGCAAGGGCTAGGAGCAAACGCCGATGGACGACCTGTTGAAGTCGTTGCGGGTATCCGCCGCCGCCATGAAATCCCAGGGGACGCGCCTCAGGGTGATTTCGGAGAACATCGCCAACGCCGGCTCCCTGCCCCAGGGACCGGGCGATCTGCCCTACCGGCGCAAGGTCGTGACCTTCAAGAACGAACTCGACCGCTCGACCGGGATCGAACTCGTCCGCGTCGACAGGATCCGACCCGACCGCTCGGACTTCCAGAAGAGCTACGACCCCAACCACCCGGCCGCCGACGCCGACGGTTACGTGCTCAGGCCCAACATCAACACCCTGATCGAGATGATGGACATGCGCGAAGCGCAACGGTCCTACGAGGCCAACCTGAGCGTCATCAAAGCCTCCAAGGCCATGCTGCAAGGCACCATCGACGTGCTGCGCTAGTGGATAGAATCCAACATACGGGTAGCCATATGTCCGGTCCAGGCGACTAGGGAGCCCTAGGACAATCGGGCCGAATAACAGGAGCCGAAAATGTCTTCACCGACACAGGCCATGACCGCCGCCATCAACGCCTACGCCGACGCCGCCAAGGGCGGGGGGCGGGGACTCGAATCCCGCGACGCGGCGCCCGACGGCCAGTTCGCCAACCTGGTCAAGAACGCGCTGCGCGAAGCCGTCGAGATCGGCAAGCACAGCGAAAAGATGACCCTCGCGGCGATCACCGACCGCGCCGACCTCAACCAGGTGGTGACCGCGGTCGCCGAGGCCGAGTTGACCCTGCAGACGGTGGTCGCGGTGCGCGACAAGGTCATCGAATCCTATAAACAGATCATCCGCATGCCGATGTAGGAGAGGCCCATGAACGAGGTCGCCGTCCTCGAAGTTGGCCGCGAGGCCCTGTTCGTGGTCCTGAAATCGGCCGGACCGGTCATGCTGTCGGGCCTCGTCATCGGCTTGATCATCGCCCTGTTCCAGGCCCTGACCACGATCCAGGAGTTGACCCTGACCTTCGTCCCCAAGATCCTGGTCATCTTCACCGCCGTCATCTTCTTCCTGCCGTTCATGATGACCAACGTGCTCGAATTCGCCCGCCAACTGTTCGACCGAATAGGCAGCCTCGGTTAGTGCCCTGGGTCAGACATGCTGCGTGAACTCCTCAGCCTCAACGTCTTCGGTTTCTTTCTGATCTTCGCGCGGGTCGGGACCCTGTTCTTCCTGATGCCGGGGTTCGGCGCCGCCTACGTCTCCATCCGCTTCCGGCTGTCCATCGGTCTGGCGGTCAGTTTCGTGATGATGCCGATGATCGCCGCCGCCCTGCCGGGAATGCCGGGGACCATCGCCGAGATGGTGCTGCTGATAAGCGCCGAGGCGGTGGTCGGCATCTTCCTGGGCACCATCGCCTTCATCATCGCCGCGGCCCTGCAGACCGCGGGGACGGTCATCGCCTACTTTTCGTCGATGGCCAACGCCCTGATCCAGGACCCCATCGCCGAACAGCAGAGCTCGCTGTTCGCCGGCTTCCTAAGCACCGCCGGCATGGTCTTGATCTTCGTCACCGATACCCATCACCTGATGCTGCGGGCGGTCGCCGACAGCTACACGCTGTTCGTTCCCGGCCAGCCGTTGATGCTCGGCGACTTCTCCGAGATCATCGCCCGGCGGGTCGCCGACAGCTTCGCGCTGGGCCTCCAGCTCGCCTCGCCGCTGGTGATCACCGCCCTCACCTATTACCTGGGCATCGGCCTGCTCGGCCGCCTGATGCCGCAACTGCCGGTGTTCTTCTTCGGCATGCCGGTACAGATCTCGATGCAGCTCACGGTGCTGACCCTGTCGCTGTCGGGCATCCTGATGCTGTTCCTGGCCAAGTTCGAGGCCGCCTACATCGACCTCCTGATGCCGTAGCGGGTCCACCATGGCAGAAGAAGACGACTCACAAAAAACAGAAGAACCGTCGGCAAAGAAACTGGCCAAGGCCCGCGAGGAGGGCCAGGCCGCCACCTCCCAGGAGATCAAGAGCTGGTTCATCCTGCTGGGGGGCTCGATGGCCATGGTGCTGATGGCGCCCGGCATTATGCGCGACATCCGCGTGGCGGCGACGAGGTTCATCGAATCCCCCCACGCCATCGCCACCGACCTCGCCCACCTGCACCTGGTGATGATCGACATGATAGGGGAAGTGGGGCTGATCCTGGCGCCGCTGCTGGGGCTGCTGATGGTGCTGGCGCTCGCTTCCAACGTCGGTCAGGTGGGGCTGATGTGGGCGCCCAAGAAGATCAAGCCCGACCTCAACAAGATCTCGCTCATCAAGGGCATCAAGAACAAGTTCTCGATGCGCACCATCGTCGAATTCGTCAAGGGAATCGCCAAGATCAGCCTGGTCTCGGTGGTCGCCTTCGGCCTCGCCCTGCCGTTGCTGCGCGACATCCCGTTGCTGCCGTCCTTCGAGATCGTCCAGACCCTGGACCGCATCCACATCATCGCCATCAACCTGATGCTGGGCGCGGTGGCGGTGATGACGGTGATCGCACTGTTCGACTTCGTCTTTCAGAAATACTCCTTCAAAAAGAAGATGCGGATGAGCAAGCAGGAGGTCAAAGACGAACACAAGCAGTCCGAGGGCGATCCCCAGATCAAGGCCCGGATCCGCCAGATCCGCATGTCGCGCGCCCAACAGCGGATGATGGCGGCGGTGCCCGAGGCCGACGTGGTGGTCACCAACCCGACCCACTTCGCGGTGGCCATGAAATACGACATGGAGACCATGGCCGCGCCCAAGGTGGTGGCCAAGGGCGTCGACACCCTGGCCCTGCGCATCCGCGACATGGCCGAGGCCCACGAGGTGCCGGTGGTCGAGAACCCGCCGCTGGCCCGGGCGTTGTACGCGGCCGTCGAACTGGACGGGGAAATCCCCGAGGAACACTATAAGGCGGTGGCCGAGGTCATCGGCTACGTGATGCGCCTGCGCGGCGACCTGCCGGAGGGCGACAAGGAAACCGACCACCGACCGGAGGTCATGTGACGACACCGCCTAGTGTCCTGTATCATCTAAATTGCACCCCTACGACGGCGTTGCGAGGCTTCCGGCTAGGAGCGCGTCGCGCCGTGGTGCCGACCCACCACAAGGGGCGCGCGACGATGTCCGGAAGCCTCGCAACGCCGCCCCGCGGGTCGCTTTTCCCGTCCCCTCGGGGCGTCGGAAGGGCTTGCCGATGGGCCGGCATCGCCCGCGCCCACCCTCCTGCCGAGGAAACGGGAAAAGCGATCGTAGGGGTGCAATTTAGATGATACAGGACACTAGTACCGACCTCTCCCAACCGCCCCCCGGGCCCGGGCCGCCGCTGCACTGGCCGGAGGCGGCGTGGGGCGGCGCCGCGGCGATGTTCTGCGCCGCCGCGGCCGGCCTCTACTGGCTGCTTCCCGAGCTTGCCGCCCTCGGTAGCCTGTTCGCCCTCTTTGCCCTGGTGGCGCTCGCCGGGCTGATCCGCTCGGCGGGGCGGCGCGCCCGCTCCGGGGAGGTCGCCGGGATCCTGCTGGGGGCCGCCGAGGGCAGCCCCGAGGCCCAACTGATCGCCACCGCCCAGGGCGACACCCTCTACGCCAACCCCGCCTTCCGGCGCCTGCTGGCGCCCCCGGCGGCGATCGACGCCCTGGCGGCGATGGTCGATGACGCCGGGGACGAGGGCGGGGGCGCGGACCCGGCGGGCGAGCTGGCCCGCCTGCGGGCCGCCGCCGGGACCGGCGTCGCCCAGCACGCCGATGTCCCCTTGCGCCGTCCCTCCGGCGCCCTCGAGTGGTGGCGGATCTCGGCGTCGCCGCTGTCGGGCACCCCCGGCCACGTGCTGTGGCGAGCCGAGGACGTCACCGCGCGCCGCGAGCTGGAGACCGTCCGCCGGGGCGAGGAGGAGATGCTGGCCGACCTTCTCGACCACCTGCCGGTGGGCTTCTTCTCGGCCGATGGCGACGGACGGATCCTGTACGCCAACCAGACCCTCGGCGGGTGGCTGGGGGTGGCCGCCGGGGACCTGTCCTCGGCGGGGCGCAGCTTCGCCGACTTCGTGGTCGCCACCGGGTCCGCCCCCAACGGCGGTACCGGGGCACCGGACTCCAACGGCGAGGTGACCCTGCGCCGCGAGGGCGGCGGCACCTTCCGGGCCTGCCTGGTGCAGTCCCAGCGGCTGGACGAGGACGGCGACTTCGCCTACAGCCGCTCGCTGCTGATCCGCCCGCTGGCCCTGGGGGGGGATGGCGGAGGTTCCTGGGAGGAGTCCGAGCGCCGCCTCCACGGGCTGTTCGACGAAGCCCCGGTGGGGGTCGTGATGCTCGACCTGGACGGCGCCGTCAGGGACTGCAACCGGGCCTTCCTCAAGCTGCTGGGCCTGCACCGCGATGCGGTGGTCGGCCAGCCGTTCGCCGAGCGCCTGAGCAAGGAGGACCGCGGCGACGTCGGCGGCCAACTGTCCAAGGTGGTGATGGGGGCGGCGCGCGCCGCCCACCTGGAGGTGACGATGCCCGGGGCCGGCCAGCGCCAGCTGGCGGCGTCGCTGTTCGCCAGCCCCATGGAGGGGCCCGAGGGCGAGGTCTCGGGGTTGATCCTCCACTTCATCGACACCACCGAGCACAAGCACCTGGAGGTGCAGTTCGCCCAGTCCCAGAAGATGCAGGCGGTGGGCCAGTTGGCCGGCGGCGTGGCCCACGACTTCAACAACCTGCTGACCGCCATGATCGGCTTTTGCGACCTGCTGCTGGAGCGCCACGACCTGGCCGACCCGTCGTTCGCCGACATCATGCAGATCAAGCAGAACGCCAACCGGGCGACCAACCTGGTGCGCCAACTGCTGGCCTTCTCGCGCAAGCAGACCCTGCAGCCGGAGGTCCTCGCCATCACCGAATCGATGTCCGAGCTGTCCAACCTGCTGGGCCGGCTGATCGGCGAGAACATCGAGCTGAAGATGGAACACCAACCGGGGCTGGGCCTGGTCCGGGTCGACCGCGGCCAGTTCGACCAGGTGATCATCAACCTGGTGGTCAACGCGCGCGACGCCATGCCCGGCGGCGGGACGCTGACCATCCGCACCTCCAACGTCGACGTCGCGGCGCCGGTCCAGCGCGGCCACGAGTTGATAGAGGCCGGGTCCTACGTGCTGATCGAGGTCACCGACACCGGCGTCGGCATCGCCAAGGAGAACATCGAACGGGTCTTCGAGCCGTTCTTCACGACCAAGGAGGTGGGGGCGGGAACCGGCCTCGGGCTGTCGACGGTCTACGGCATCATCCATCAGACCGGCGGCTACATCACGTTCGACAGCGCCCCCGGCGAGGGGACCACGTTCAGCATCTTCCTGCCCCGCCACGCCGATGACGCGGCCGCCGGCGAGGGCGTGCCGGAGACGGCCGGGGCGCCGGAGGCGGCGCCGGCGGGCGACCTGACCGGGGTCGGCACCGTGCTGCTGGTCGAGGACGAGGACGCGGTGCGGATGTTCGGCGGCCGGGCGCTGCGCAACAAGGGCTACCGGGTGATCGAGGCGATCGACGGCGAATCGGCGCTCGATGCCGTCAACTCCTCCGAGACGCCCATCGACCTCATCATCAGCGACGTGGTGATGCCGGGGATGGACGGCCACACCCTGGTCCGGCTGGTCCGCCAGGAACACCCCGCGGTCAAGGTCATCCTCATGTCGGGCTACGCCGAGGAGGTCTTCGCCGGCGACATCGAGCACGACCCGACCATCCACTTCCTGCCCAAGCCGTTCAGCCTCAAGGGCCTGGCCGGCAAGGTCAAGGAGGTGATGGAGAGCTGATCCCGCCGATGAGCGCTTAACGCATCCGCGAAGGTAAGTCGGTAGTGACTTCTACCGCTTGGCAAGGCGCTTCAGCGCCCCGGAATATACTTCCATGGCTTCGTCCATGGCAGCGGCCGAAGACGAGGATGTAACCAGAGTGCTTCGTCCTGTACTCGTAGTCACATGCCATTCCTCTCGGCCATCTTCAGCCTTGCGCCCCCCAACAATGTAGATAGGCTCAGACTGCGCCTTGTCCTTCTTCCGACCGGTGATCTTCGTCGCCATGGCGTCACTCCTCATGGAATGACCATATCATGGGAGTCTGTCGTGTGACAGCCGAAAGCATCGCACGGAACTGCTTGCACGTCATTGTCGGATCAGACGTGCGCCCCGAGACCAGTCCGCCGAAAGGTGAGGCGCTTGCCCTCGATGCGGCCAACGAATGTTTCGTCCGCTTTCACGGATATGCCGGAGCCGCCCATCGGGCCGGGGCTGCTGTCCTTCATGGCCTCGCGACTACGCCGAGGAGGTCTTCGCCGGCGACATCGAGCACGACCCGACCATCCACTTCCTGCCCAAGCCGTTCAGCCTCAAGGGCCTGGCCGGCAAGGTCAAGGAGGTCATGGAGAGCTGATCCCGCTTTAAGGAATCGTTGCAGGGAATCCGGTCCGGTTCGGAACGTTCCGCGAATACGTTCCGAATTATCCTTATATATCAGCATATTATAAAAAGTGCTTGCGGGGTGGAACAAAGCATGTACATTGAACCGCATTGAATCACCTCGTACCCTGTGGAATAAGTGAGGCACTCCATGTCACAGAGCGCATTGCGGCTGGTGGAAAAGGACACCATGGACAAGAACAAGGCCCTCGACGCCGCCATCGGCCAGATCGAGCGGGCCTTCGGCAAGGGCTCGATCATGAGGCTCGGCCAGGACAGTGTGGTCGACGCCGAGACGGTGTCGACGGGCTCGATCGGCCTCGACATCGCGCTCGGCATCGGCGGCCTGCCGCGGGGCCGGGTGGTCGAGATCTACGGCCCGGAAAGCTCGGGCAAGACGACCCTGGCCCTGCACGTGCTGGCCGAGGCCCAGAAGAAGGGCGGCACCTGCGCCTTCATCGACGCCGAGCACGCCCTGGACCCGATCTACGCCGGCAAGCTGGGGGTGGACCTCGACGACCTGCTGATCTCCCAGCCCGACGCCGGCGAGCAGGCGCTGGAGATCACCGACACCCTGGTCCGCTCCGGGGCCATCGACGTGCTGGTGATCGACAGCGTCGCCGCCCTGGTCCCGCGCGCCGAGTTGGAAGGCGAGATGGGCGACAGCCACATGGGCCTCCAGGCGCGGCTGATGAGCCAGGCCCTGCGCAAGCTGACCTCCTCGGTGGCGCGTTCCAAATGCATGATCGTCTTCATCAACCAGATCCGGATCAAGATCGGCGTCATGTTCGGCAACCCGGAGACCACCACCGGGGGCAACGCGCTCAAGTTCTATGCCTCGGTGCGCATGGAGATCCGCCGCATCGGCGCGATCAAGAACGGCGAGGAGGTAGTCGGCAACCAGACCCGGGTCAAGGTGGTCAAGAACAAGCTGGCGCCGCCGTTCAAGATGGTCGAGTTCGACATCATGTACGGCATCGGCATCTCGCGGACCGGCGAGCTGATCGACCTCGGCATTAAAGAGGGCATCGTCGAGAAGTCGGGCTCGTGGTTCTCCTACGGCTCCGAGCGCATCGGCCAGGGCCGCGAGAACGCCAAGGCCTACCTCGCCGAGCACCCCGAGGCGGCCGACGCCATCGAGGCCGCCATCCGCCGCGCCGCCGGTCTCGACGCCGAACCAGCCCCCGCCGCCCCCGCCCCGGTGCCCGGCGAGGATACGCCGGAGGCGGAGGCGCAAGGGGAAGCCGAACCGGAAGCCGGCGAATAGACGCCCCGACGACGGCCATGGGATCGACGCGGCGCGGCCCTTCGGGGCCGCGTTTTTTTTTCATCAACCCTTCCTGGACACGGTGACCTCGAAACGCCATCGGCCAATCCCCTTCCCGGGCGTTTCCTTTTTTCCCGTGGAGGCTTACATATAGGGCCATGCAGACGGTCAACGACATTCGCCAGGCGTTCCTCGACTACTTCGCCGGCCACGGGCACCGGGTCGTCGACTCGGGGCCGCTGGTGCCGCGCAACGACCCGACGTTGATGTTCGCCAACTCCGGCATGGTCCAGTTCAAGAACCTGTTCGTCGGGCTGGAGAAGCGCGACTACGTGCGCGCCGTCACCTCCCAGAAGTGCGTGCGCGCCGGGGGCAAGCACAACGACCTGGAGAACGTCGGCCACACCGCGCGTCACCACACCTTCTTCGAGATGCTCGGCAACTTCTCGTTCGGCGACTACTTCAAGGAGCTGGCCATCGAGCTCGCCTGGAACCTGGTGACCCGGGAGTTCGGCCTGCCCCGGGACCGCCTGTGGACCTCGGTCTACGCCGAGGACGAGGTGGCCTTCGAGCTGTGGAAGAAGATCGCCGGCCTGCCCGAGGAGCGCATCGTCCGCATCCCGACCTCGGACAACTTCTGGGCCATGGGGCCGACCGGCCCCTGCGGCCCGTGCTCGGAGATCTTCTACGACCACGGCGACCACATCCCCGGCGGCCCGCCGGGCAGCCCCGAGGAGGATGGCGACCGCTTCATCGAGATCTGGAACCTGGTCTTCATGCAGTTCGAGCAGCTCAGCGAGGACAAGCGCATCGACCTGCCCAAGCCGTCGATCGACACCGGGATGGGGCTGGAGCGCATCGCCGCGGTGATGCAGGGCACCCACGACAACTACCGGACCGACCTCTTCCGGGCCCTGATCGAGGCTTCGGTCGAGACCTCCGGGGTCGGCGAGGACGGCACGGATGGGGTCTCCCACAGGGTCATCGCCGACCACCTCAGGACGTCCGGCTTCCTGATCGCCGACGGCGTGCTGCCGTCCAACGAGGGCCGGGGCTACGTGCTGAGAAGGATCATGCGCCGGGCGATGCGCCACGCCCACATGCTGGGCTGCGCCGAGCCGCTGCTGTGGCGGCTGGTGCCGGCGCTGAGCGCCCAGATGGGCCAGGCGTTCCCCGAGCTGATCCGCGCCGAGCCGCTGATCGCCGAGACCCTCAAGCTCGAGGAGAGCCGCTTCAAGCGGACCCTGGAACGCGGCCTCAAGCTGCTCGACGAGGCCGCCGCCGACCTCGAGGAGGGCGAGACGCTGGACGGCGAGACCGCGTTCAAGCTCTACGATACCTACGGCTTCCCGTTGGATTTGACCCAGGACGCCCTCAAGCAGAAGCGCATCGGGGTCGATACCGAGGGCTTCGAGGCGGCCATGGAGCGCCAGCGCGCCGAGGCCCGCAAGGCCTGGGCCGGCAGCGGCGAGGCGGCGACCGAGGAGGTGTGGTTCGCGATCCGCCAGGACGTGGGCGCCACCGACTTCCTGGGCTACAAGACCGAATCCGCCGAGGGCAAGGTGGTCGCCCTGGTCGCCGGCGGCCAGCGGGTCGAGGAGGTGGCGGCGGGAACCGAGGCCGTCGTGGTCGTCAACCAGACTCCGTTTTACGGCGAATCCGGCGGCCAGGTCGGCGACAGCGGCCTGATCGCGGTTACCGACGGCGCCCGGGTCGCGGTAACCGACACCCTCAAAAAGGTCGGCGACCTGCACCTCCACCTGGGGACGGTCGAGGACGGCCCGCTCAGGGTCGGCGACGAGGTCGCGTTGCGAATCGACGGCCAACGGCGGGCCGCCCTCAGCGCCAACCACTCGGCCACCCACCTGCTGCACGAGGCGTTGCGCCAGAGACTCGGCGAGCACGTGACCCAGAAGGGCTCGCTGGTGGCGGCCGACCGATTGCGTTTCGACATCAGCCACCCCAAGGCGGTGAGCGGCGAGGAGATGGCCGACGTCGAGGCCGAGGTGAATTCGCGGATCCGCGCCAACACGGCCGTCGATACCCACCTGATGGACCCCGAGCAGGCGGTCGAGGCCGGCGCCATGGCGCTGTTCGGCGAGAAGTACGGCGAGGAGGTGCGGGTGGTTTCGATGGGCGGGGTGTCGGCATCGGGCGACTCCTACTCGATCGAGCTGTGCGGCGGCACCCATGTCCGGCGCAGCGGCGACATCGGCCTGTTCAAGGTGGTCTCCGAGGGCGGCGTGGCCGCCGGCGTACGCCGCATCGAGGCCCTCTCCGGGGCCGCCGCGCTGTCCTATCTGATCGCCCAGGACGCGGCGTTGCAGGAAACCGCCGCCGCCCTCAAGGCGTCGCCGGACGAGGTCCCGGCCCGGGTCGCCGGGCTGCTCGACGAACGGCGCCGGCTGGAGCGCGAGCTGGCCGAGGCCCGCCGCCGACTGGCAACTGGCGGCGGCGGCGGCGAGGCGGCCGAGGCCAGGCTGGTGGGCGAGGTCAAGTTCATCCCCCGCCTGCTCGACGGGGTCCCGGCCAAGGACCTCAAGAGCCTGGCCGACGACCTCAAGGGACAGGTCGGCTCGGGCGTCGTGGCGCTGGTCTCGGTGGACGGCGGCAAGGCCTCGGTGGTGGTCGGGGTGACCGACGACCTGACGCAGCGGATCAGCGCCGTCGACCTGGTGCGCGCCGGTTCGGCCGCCGTCGGCGGCCGTGGTGGCGGCGGCCGCCCCGACATGGCCCAGGCCGGCGGTCCCGACGGCGCCAAGGCCCAAGCCGCCCTGGAGGCCATCGAGGCGGCCATCGCCGGCACCGCCTGAAGCCGCCCCTATTCCAAGAAAGAGGCTTATCCCGTTGCTTGATATAAACGGGTGATTCAACACAGAGGGCACAGAGGAAGATTTAAGACACAGAGGACACAGAGAAGAAAATGAGAATGCGCTTCGCGCGATGTGGTTTTGATGTTGCGGCGAAGGTTGATGACGTACTTGGTCTCTCTGTGTCCTCTGTGGCTTTAACTTTCTCTGTGGCCTCTGTGTCGAATCACCCGCCTGCAGTGCAACAGGCGTTTGACAGGTGAGGTTTATCGCCTTGCTTTGGGGGCACGGGTCTCCTACCTGCGCGGAAGCATCGGCGAATGGCGGCAAGGAGAAGCATGAAAAAATTTGCACTCGGCGGCGGCTGGCGGCGGCCCGAGGTGCTGCTGATCCTGTTCGCGGTGGGGATGCCGCTGTCGTTCTCGACCTGGATGGCGCTGCTCAACAACTTCGCCGTCGAGCGCGCCGGGTTCACCGGGGTCGAGATCGGCATCCTGCAAAGCCTGCGCGAGATCCCGGGTTTCCTGTCCTTCGCCGTGGTCTTCCTGCTGCTGGTCATCGCCGAGCAGCCGCTGGCCCTGGCCGCCCTGCTGCTGCTCGGCGTCGGCACGGCGATCACCGGCTTCTTCCCCAGCGTGCTCGGCCTCTACGTGACGACGGTGATCATGTCGCTGGGCTTCCATTACTTCGAGGCCATCAACCAGTCGCTGGCCCTGCAGTGGCTGGACAAGAAGCGGGCGCCCCATTTCCTGGGCAAGTTGATCGCCGTGGGGTCCTTCGCCTCGCTGGTCTCGTTCGCCCTGATCTACCTGGGCCTGGATCTGGCCGGGCTCGCCATGCGCTGGGTGTATTTGATCGGCGGCGGCCTGACGGCGTTCCTGGCGGTGGCCGCCTGGGCCGCCTTTCCCCGCTTCCCGGCGGCGGTCGAACAGCACAAGAAACTGATCCTGCGCCGCCGCTACTGGCTGTTCTACGCCCTGACCTTCATGTCCGGGGCGCGGCGCCAGATCTTCGTCGTCTTCGCCGGCTTCCTGATGGTCGACAAGTTCGGCTTCAGCGCCCCCGAGATCACCCTGATGTTCCTCGCCAACTGCGTCATCAACATGGCCCTGGCGCCGCGGATCGGCAAGCTCATCGCCCGCTGGGGGGAACGCCGCGCCCTGATCCTCGAGTACCTCGGCCTGATCGGGGTCTTCGCCGCCTACGCCTTCGTCCAGACCCCCTGGATCGCGGTGGCGCTGTACATCGTCGACCACCTGATGTTCGCCTTGGCGATCGCCATCAAGACCTACTTCCAGAAGATCGCCGACCCTGCCGACATCGCCTCCAGCGCCGGGGTCAGCTTCACCATCAGCCACATCGCGGCGGTGGTCATCCCGGCCGCCTTCGGCCTGCTGTGGATGATGTCCTATTCGCTGGTCTTCCTGGCCGGGGCGGCGATGGCCGGGGTGTCGCTGCTGCTGGCCCTGCTGGTCCCGGCGCTTCCGTCGCCCGACAACGTCAGCACCCTGAGCCGGTTGGCGGTAGCAACGCATTAGTGTTGCTCCACTTCGTGTCGCGAGCCCCTCAGTCGCCGGGCGGGCCGGTGGCCCTTGGCTACGGGCCTGCGGCCCGACGCGCTGGCGCGCTTTTCGACATGGCCAGAGGCCATGTCGAATCGATAAACAATCGGCGAATGTGCAGGAGGCCGGCCTGGCCCTATCAAGCATGTCTCCAAACCGGCATGGCCCTTCGCCATGCCGGCAAGTGCGACCGCGCGTCGGCGCTTATGCGCCGTAGCCAAGGGCCACAGGCCCGCCCGGCGACTGAGGGGCAGCGGAGCGAAGCAAAGCAAAAAAAACCCGGCATGGCCCCTTGCCATGCCGGTATCAGTCCTCGAGGCCCATCAGCGAGCGGGCGAAGGCGCGGGCCTCGAAGGGGCGCATGTCGTCGAGGGTCTCGCCGACCCCCACGGCGTGGATCGGCAGGCCGAACCTGTCGGCCAGGGCGACCACCACCCCGCCCTTGGCGGTGCCGTCGAGCTTGGTCAGGATCAGGCCCGAGACGTCGACCATGTCGCTGAACGCCTCGACCTGGTTGTGGGCGTTCTGGCCCACCGTGGCGTCCAGCACCAGCAGACAGGCGTGGGGGGCGCCGGCGTCCAGCTTGCCCAGGACGCGGACGATCTTCTTCAACTCGGCCATCAGGTCGGCCTTGTTGTGGAGCCGCCCGGCGGTGTCGATCATCAGCACGTCGGCCCCCTGGGCGCGACACTTCTCCAGCGCCTCGTAGGCCAGCCCGGCGGCGTCGGCCCCCGGTTTGCCGGCGATCACCGGACAGCCCGCCCGCTCGCCCCACGCCTGGAGCTGCTCGATGGCGGCGGCGCGGAAGGTGTCGGCGGCGGCCAGCACCACCGAACGGCCCTGTTCCCTGAGCTGGCTGGCCAGCTTGCCGATGGTGGTGGTCTTGCCGCAGCCGTTGACCCCGCAGACCAGCACCACGAAGGGTTTGTGGGCGCCCTCGACGACGAACGGCCGGGCCACCGGCTCGAGGATCGCCGCCACCTCGTCGGCCAGCGCCCCGCGCACCTCATCGGCGGCGACCTCCCTGTCGAAGCGAATCCCGGCCAGGGCCGCGGTCAGCCGGGCCGCCGTCGCCACCCCGAGGTCGGCCGAGATCAACAGCTCCTCCAACTCCTCCAGCGCCGCGTCGTCCAACTTGCGCTTGGTGAACAGGCCGCCGATACCGTCGCTCAACCTGGACGAGGAGCGGCCGAGCCCCCGCTTGAGGCGGGAGATCCAGCCGGATTCTTCGTGGCCGGGCTCGCTCATCGAGCCCTGTGGCCGATCAGGTGGTCGCCGGCGGCCCCCTGGATGCGGGCGCCGACGATGGCCCCCGGCTCGGCGTCGAAGTCGAGGCGCACCGGGGCGAAGTGCCGGCTGTGGCCGCGCCGCGCGTCCTCGGCCAGCACCTGGGCCTCGGTGCCGACGCGGCTTTGCAGGTAGCGGGCCAGGGCCGCCTCGCCGGCGGCGCGCAGCCGGGCCGCGCGCTCCCGCCGAACCTCGCCCGGGAGCTGGGCCATGCGGGCGGCCGGGGTGCCGGGCCGCGGCGAATAGGGGAACACGTGGAGATAAGTCAGCCCCAGGTCGTCGATCGCCGACAGGGTGTCGGCGAACATCGCCTCGCTCTCGGTCGGGAAGCCGGCGATCAGGTCGGCCCCGAACACCACGTCCGGGCGGGCGTTGCGGGCCCGGCGGCAGAGCGCCTCCAGATCGGCCCGCGAATGGCGGCGCTTCATGCGCTTGAGCACGGTGTCGTTGGCCGACTGCACGGACAGGTGCAGGTGGGGCATGAACTTCGGCTCCTCGGCCAGCAGGCGCAGCAGGGTGTCGTCGAAGACTCCCGGATCGAGCGTCGTCAGGCGCAGGCGCTCGAGGCCCGGGGTTTCCCTCAGCAGGCGTTCGGCCAGCTCGCCGAGGGTCGCCTGCCCCGCCAGGTCGGCGCCGTAGGAGCAGATATCGGTGCCGGTCAACACCACCTCGATATAGCCGTTGGCGGTCAGCTTGCGGGCCTGTTCGACGATCTCCCCGGGGGCCAGCGAGCGGTTGGGGCCGCGGGCGTAGGGGACGATGCAGAACGTGCAGCGGTGGTCGCAGCCCTGCTGGACGCGGACGAAGGCCCGGGTCCGGCCCTCGAAACCGGCGACCGGGCGCCCGGCGTCGCCGTCGGCGGCCATGATGTCGGAGACCTCGATGCCGTCCTCGGGGGCGGTCAGCACGGCGGTGTCCAGCTTGCCGGCGTTGCCGACCACCCGGTCCACCTCGGCCATGGCGGCGAAGCGCCGGGGGGCGAGTTGGGCGGCGCAGCCGGTGACGATGATCCGCGCCCCCGGGTGTCGGCGCCGCGCCCGGCGGATCGCCTGGCGGGCCTGGCGCTCGGCCTCGGCGGTGACCGCGCAGGTGTTGACGATCACCGTGTCGGCGACGCCGGCGGCCAACGCCCCGGCGCGGATCACCTCGGACTCAAACGTGTTGAGCCGGCAGCCGAGGGTGATGATCCGAAGCCCGGACATAACTTCAGCCGATCAACGAGGGGTCCAGGGTGCCGGTGAAGCAGACCGCCACCGGGCCGGTCATCAGCACGTGGTCGTCGGCCAGCCACTCGATGTGCAACGAACCGCCGTCCAGCCGCACCTCGGCGGCGCGTCCGCAGAGCCCCCGCCGGTGGGCGGCGACCAGGGCGGCGCAGGCCCCGGAACCGCAAGCCCGGGTGAGGCCGGTGCCGCGTTCCCAGACCCTGAGCCGGATGGCGCCGTCGGCCAGCACCTGGGCGGCGCCGATGTTGGCGTACTCGGGGAACATCCGGTGGCGCTCCAGCACCGGGCCGCAGGCCTCGAGCGGCGCCGCCTCGGCATCGTCGACGAAGAACACCACATGGGGGTTGCCCATGTTGACCGCCACCGGGTCGCCGAGCGGCCCTTCCTCGATCGCCAGGTGCAGGGTGTCGGCGGCCTCGGCCAGCGGGATGTCGCGCCAGTCCAGGCGGGCGCGGCCCATGTCGATGGCGATCAGTCCGCCGTCGGCGGTCCGGGCGTCGAGCAGTCCGGCGGCGGTTTCGATGACCGCCTCGCCGGCCTGGTTTTCGTCCATCACCATGGCGGCGACGCAACGCGCCGCGTTGCCGCAGGCCTCGGCCTCGCCGCCGTCGGCGTTGTGGATGCGCATGAAGGCGTCGGCCGACCGGTCCGTGGGCGGCTCGACCACGATCACCTGGTCGCAGCCGACGCCGGTGTGACGGTCGGCGATGGCGCGCGCCTGCCCGGGCCCGATGCGAAGCGGCGTCCGGCGGGCGTCGAGGACCACGAAATCGTTGCCCAGCCCGTGCATCTTGGTGAAAGGCAATCCATCCATAACCGCCATATAGGGAATCGGGACGGTGGAAGTCCACAGGATTCGGGGCTCCCGGCACTCCTCCTAGGGCGTATCAGGATTGAATGGAATCATTTAATCCTGATACGCCCTGATTGCGTCGAAAGCCGCAATCCGCCGCGTTAGCGGGCGTAAGCCTGCGTGGCGTTTGAACGCGGATTGATCGCGTGAGCGCGATCAATCCTGAATTGCTCTAGTGGCCGGCGGGGTCGAGGGATTTGACGAGTTCGCAGAGGGCGTGGCGCAGCGCGCCGTCGGGGAAATCGTAGTAGGCCCGGGCCGGCGGGACGTCGATGGGGCGCGGGATCAACGGGCGTTCTTGGCGTTGGCCAGCGCCTTGACGAACTGGAACAGCCGGTTGCGGATCGCCTGGTCGGAGATCCGGAAATAGTTGTGCATCAGGATGATGGCCTCGCGCGACCCCAGCGGGTTCCGCTCCGCCATGTCGGCCGCCTTGCCGGGGCGGCCCTTGCCCTTGGGCCGGTAGGCGGTATCCGGCATGGCCTCGTAGAAGAAGGAGACCTCGACGTCCATGGCGTGGGCGAACTTGTAGAGGTTGGAGGCGCCGATGCGGTTGGCGCCGTTCTCGTACTTCTGAATCTGCTGGAAGGTGACGTCGACCACCTGACCGAGCGTGGACTGGCTCATCCGCAGGCCTACCCGTCTGGCGCGAACCCGTGACCCGACATACTTGTCAATCGGGTCTGGAGATTCTTTAGGAATGCGTTTTTTCATGACCTTAACCCGTATTTCAATATGCGACCTCCGTCACACGGCACGGGAACTGCGCGTGAACCGGCGACGATACAACCATGTATAATCCAAATCCCCTTTCACCACAACATCTTTGGGCACCGTCGGGAACCCCCACGCGCCTTGACTCGCGCCATCGGCGGCCCTAGAGTGCGGCCCCTGAACCGACGCCCCGAGGGGCGCCGCCAGTCCGCGAGTTTCGCGCACTGGCGTTTTTGTTTCGAGAATGACGCTGCAATGTTCGACGGCCTGAGCAACCGACTGGGCGAGATCTTCGAGCGGCTGAAGAAGCGCGGGGCGCTTTCGGAGGCCGACATCGCCGACGCCATGCGCGAGGTCCGCGTCGCCCTGCTCAAGGCCGACGTGGCGCTCGAGGTGGTCAAGGACTTCGTCGCCGCGGTCAAGGAACGCGCCCTCGGCGCCGAGGTCATGCGCAGCGTCACCCCGGGCCAGATGGTGATCAAGATCGTTCACGACCAACTGGTCGAGGTCCTGGGCGACGACGGCGGCGGCCTCGATCTGGCCGCCACCCCGCCGGTGGCGGTGCTGCTGGTCGGCCTTCAGGGGTCGGGCAAGACCACGACCAGCGCCAAGCTTGGCCTGCGCCTCCACAAGCACGACAAGAAGAAGGTCCTGCTGGCCTCCCTCGACGTCCACCGCCCGGCGGCCCAGCAACAGCTCGCCGTTCTCGGCGAGCAGGCCGCCATCGCCTGCCTCGCCCCGGTGATCGGCGAGCAGCCGCTGGCGATCGCCCGGCGGGCCATGGACAGCGGCCGCCGCGAGGGTTACGACGTGGTCGTGCTGGACACCGCCGGCCGCCTGCATATCGATCACGAGCTGATGGCCCAGGTGGCCGCCGTGCGCGACGTCGCGCGGCCCACCGAGACCCTGCTGGTGGCCGATGCCATGACCGGCCAGGACGCGGTCAACGTGGCCCGGGAATTCCAGGACAAGGTGGGCATCACCGGCATCGTGCTGACCCGCGTCGACGGCGACGCCCAGGGCGGCGCCGCGCTGTCGATGCGCGCCGTCACCGGCTGTCCGATCAAGCTGATGGGGGTGGGCGAGAAGCTGGACGCCCTGGAGCCCTTCCAGGCCGAGCGCATCGCCGGGCGCATCCTCGGCATGGGCGACGTGGTCGGGCTGGTCGAACGGGCGAGCGAGACTATCGACAGAGACCAAGCCGAAAAGATGGCGGCCAAGATGCTCAAGGGCCGCTTCACGCTGGAGGACATGGTCGAGCAGTTGGGACAGTTGCGCAAGATGGGCGACGTCCAGGGCCTGCTCTCCATGTTGCCGGGGATCGGCAAGGTCAAGAAGCAGCTCGCCGCGGCCGACGTCGGCGACCGCATGATCGTCCGCCAACAGGCCATCATCCTGTCGATGACCCGCCAGGAGAGGAACAACGCCAAGGTCCTCAACGGCTCCCGGCGGCGGCGCATCGCGGCGGGCTCGGGGACCACGGTCCAGGAGGTCAACCGCCTCCTCAAGCAGTACAAGCAGATGAGCACGATGATGAAGAAGGTGGGCAAGATGGGGAAGAAGGGGTTGCCCCGCGGCGGCGGCCTGCCGCCGGGCTTCATGCCCCCCCTGCCGCCCATACGCTAACCGACTCCGGCCAGGCGGCGGCGAAATCGGGGTTGTTCGGTTTTATTTCGGAAACAAGGACCAGGCAGAAAAATGGCATTGAGAATCAGGTTGTCCCGGGGCGGCACCAAGAAGCGTCCGTTCTACCGCATCGTGATCGCGGATTCCCGCAGGCCCCGCGACGGGCGTTTCATCGAGAGGGTGGGCACCTACGATCCGATGGTGGCCAAGGACCACCCCGAGCGGATCGTGTTGAAGGAAGAGCGGATCCGCCACTGGCTCGGCGTCGGCGCCAAGCCGAGCGACCGCGTGGCCAGGTTCCTGGGCAACGCCGGCATCATCGAGGCGCGCCCGGTCCCCGAGCAGACCAGGAAGAACCTGCCGCGGGCCAAGACCCTGGAACGGATAAAGGCGGCCGAGGAAGCCGCCAAGGAAGCCGCCAAGGCGCCCCCAGTCGAGGAAGCGCCGGCCGAGGTGGCGCCGATCGAAGAGGCGCCGATCGAAGAGGCGCCGGCCGAAGAGGCCAAGGCCGAGGAAGCCCCGGCTGAAGAGGCCAAGGCCGAGGAAGCCCCGGC
>CAZWEZ010000034.1:24054-33942 GCA_964632795.1 uncultured Thalassospiraceae bacterium
GCCGAGGAAGCCCCGGCTGAAGAGGCCAAGGCCGAGGAAGCCCCGGCCGAGGAGGCCAAGGAAGAGGAGGAGGAGGCGACCGAGGAAAAGGCGGCCGGCTGATCGGCGGCCCGCCGTCGCAAGGACCATGGCGCCAAGCCACCGCGATATGCCCCCCGCCGACCGCCTGATCTGCGTCGGCGTGGTCACCGGGGCCCGGGGCCTCGGCGGCGAGGTGCGGATCAAGAGCTTCACCGCCGATCCCGCCGACGTCGCCGCCTACGGACCGCTGTGCGACGAAACCGGGCGGGCGAGCTACCGGGTGCGGGTCACCGGGACCTCGCGTGGCCAGGTGGTGGCCCGCTTCGAAGGGGTCGAGGACCGCGACGGCGCCGAGGCGCTCAAGGGATGCCGGCTGTACGTGCCGCGCCGGGCGCTGCCCGAGGCCGAAGACGAGGAGTACTACCAGGCCGACCTGGTCGGGCTGAGGGCCGAGCTGGCCGGCGGCGGGGTCGTGGGGACGGTGCGGGCGGTCCACGATTTCGGCGCCGGGGCGGTGATCGAGATCGAGGGAGCGGGCACCGGGAACGGCCCCCGGCAATCGCTGATGGTGCCCTTCACCAGCGACGCGGTGCCCGAGATCGACCGCCCGGCGGGGCGGATCGTCATCGACCCGCCGCCGGGACTGATGGAACCGGACGTCCCCGACGACGGGGACGACGGAAACGACGGAGAGGACAAGGAACGGCCGTGAGCGAGAACCACCCCCTTTGGACCGCCAGGGTCCTCACCCTGTTCCCGGAGATGTTCCCGGGGCCGCTGGCCGCCTCGGTGGCCGGCCAGGCCCTGTCGCAAGGGGTATGGGCGCTGGAAACGATGGACATTCGCGACTTCGCGGGCGATAAACACCGGACCGTGGACGACGCCCCGTTCGGCGGCGGACCGGGCATGGTGATGCGGCCCGACGTGGCCGATGCGGCGATCGGCGCGGCGCTGGAGTCGGCTCCGGGACTGGCCTTGATCTATCCGACCCCGCGCGGCCGGGTGCTGACCCAGGCGCGGGTCCGCGAGTTGGCGCGATCCCCGGGGGTGGTCCTGCTGTGCGGCCGCTTCGAGGGCGTCGACCAGCGGGTCATCGAGGCGCGCCGGGCCGAGGAGATCAGCCTCGGCGACTTCGTCCTGTCGGGCGGCGAGCCGGCGGCGATGGCTCTGATCGACGCCTGCGTGCGTCTGTTGCCGGGCGTCCTGGGCAGCGCCGAGTCGCTGGCCGAGGAAAGTTTCGAACGGGGACTCCTGGAGCATCCCCACTATACCCGGCCCCGGATGTGGAACGGCCGGGCGGTGCCCGAGGTCCTTACCTCCGGGCACCACCAGAAGGTCGATGCTTGGCGCTTGGCCCAGGCCGAAGAGGTTACCCGGCGGCGGCGTCCCGACCTGTGGCGCCGTTACGCCCAAGGCGAAACGGCAATGCCCACGATCGCCGGAGACGAAGGGAAATAAGCACATGAACCTGATTGATGAACTCGAAAACGAACAGCTCGAGAAGCTGACGGCGAAGCGGGCGATCCCCGAATTCGCCCCCGGCGATACGCTCAAGGTCAACGTCAAGGTGGTCGAGGGCTCCCGCGAACGCATCCAGGTCTACGAAGGGGTCTGCATCGCCCGCTCCGGGGGCGGCCTCAACGCCTCGTTCACGGTCCGCAAGATCTCCTCGGGCGAGGGCGTGGAGCGGGTCTTCCCCCTCCATTCCACGGCCATCGCCGGCATCGAGGTGGTACGCCGGGGCGACGTCCGGCGGGCCAAGCTCTATTACCTGCGCGGGCGCACCGGCAAGGCGGCGCGCATCTCCGAGAAGACCGACGGCTTCTCCGGCAAGCTGACGGCCAAGGAAAAGGCCATCGCCGCCGACGCCAAGGCCAAGACCAAGTCCAAGGCCAAGTCGTCCCCGAACGGGAAAGCCGAGGCGGCCCCGGAAAACCCGGAATAGCCCGACCGCCGACGCCATGACGAGGCCCCGCACCCTGTTCGACAAGATCTGGGAGAGCCACCTGGTGGACGTCCAGGAGGATGGCACCTGCCTGATCTACATCGACCGCCACCTGGTCCACGAGGTGACCAGCCCGCAGGCCTTCGAGGGTTTACGGGCCGCGGGGCGGAAGGTGCGGCGGCCCGAGGCGACGCTGGCGGTGGCCGACCACAACATTCCCACCATCGAGCGCTCGCGGGGCATCGCCAACGCGGAATCGCGGATCCAGGTGGAGGCCCTGGAGGCCAACGTCGCCGCCTTCGGCGTCCCCTACTTCGCGAGCGACGACATCCGCCAGGGAATCGTCCACATCATCGGCCCCGAACAGGGCTTCACCCTGCCCGGCTCGACCATCGTCTGCGGCGATTCCCACACCGCCACCCACGGCGCTTTCGGGGCGTTGGCGTTCGGCATCGGGACCTCGGAGGTCGAACACGTGCTGGCCACCCAGACCCTGCTCCAGAAGCCGGCCCGCAACATGCGCATCGCGCTCGAGGGCGAGCTTTCGGGCGGGGTCTTCGCCAAGGACATGGTGCTGGCGGTGATCGGCCGCCTCGGCACCGCCGGGGGCACCGGCCACGTCATCGAGTACACCGGCCGGGCGATCCGCGCGCTGTCCATGGAAGGCCGGATGACGGTCTGCAACATGACCATCGAGGGCGGCGCCCGGGCCGGCCTGATCGCCCCCGACGAGACCACCTACGACTACCTCAGGGGGCGGCCGATGGTCCCCAAGGGCGGGGCCTGGGAAGCGGCGCTTGGGGAGTGGCGGACCCTGGCCAGCGACCCCGGGGCGGTCTTCGAGCGCGAGCTGACGCTGGACGTCTCGACGCTGGAACCGCAGGTCACCTGGGGCACCTCGCCGGAGAACGTGGTGGGGGTCTCGGGCCGGGTCCCCGACCCGGCCGCCGAGCCCGATCCGGCCCGGCGGGCGGCCATGGAACGTTCCCTCGACTACATGGCCCTGGAGGCGGGGACGCCGATCGAGGAGATCGCCATCGACCGCGTCTTCATCGGCTCGTGCACCAATGGGCGGATCGAGGACCTGCGCGCGGCGGGGGCCGTCGCCAAGGGCCGCCGCGTGGCCGAGGGCATCGGCGTCCTGGTGGTCCCCGGCTCGGGGCTGGTCATGGAACAGGCCGAGCAGGAAGGCCTGGACAAGGTGTTCCTCGAGGCCGGCTTCGAATGGCGCCTGCCCGGGTGCTCCATGTGCCTGGCCATGAACGACGACCGGCTGGAGCCCGGCGAGCGTTGCGCCTCGACCTCGAACCGCAACTTCGAGGGCCGCCAGGGCCGCCGCGGGCGGACCCACCTGGTCAGCCCGGCGATGGCCGCCGCGGCCGCCGTGACGGGCTGCTTCACCGACGTCAGAAAGCTGGGATAACGCCGACTGCCGCGGGGTTTGTTTCCAACCAGGTTCCTAGATCGCGCAGCCGCTTCCACCACCCCCGCCTTGCCGAGGACGCACGAGCAATCCCTGATCCGAAAGGACTGCATGAACGTTTTTTCTCCACCCGCCTATTGAAGAAAACTCCGAGGATAAAAGTAAATCGGCGGCAACATTCTCCCATGAAGTCCCTTTGACCGTGTCAAAAAACAGCGCTGTTACGACGTATTTTTCCGGGTACCACAAGCCGTTCGCAACCTTGGCCAACTTCAGGATATTTGTCGAGGTTTGTCCGCTGGATGCCGCCAGTTCGATGAGGCCAAGCATCGCCGAACCGTGATTGCAGTCTTGATAGAAGGCCGAGTTTCCACAACACGGACGAAATACGTTTTCCGCGATACCATGGGCAAGGGACGACTGCCCGGGCGACAGGGAAAGGGTTTCAACCTTATTGAAATAGGCAGCCCCGTTATCCTCCCGCCCGAGTGTCCAGCCGCCGGTGCTGGCAAAATAGGGCAGGTCGTCACCACCGATCGGACTCTCGTCGTTGAAGGCGGCTTTGGTTGTCAAACCAATGGGCCATAATAAATTGAGGTTGTATGGAGCATTTTCGACCGAGAGAACCAACTCTTGCGGTTTTCCCTCCAATACAAGGGGCACCCATTCGGGGATAGGGCCACGGTTTTTGTGAGCCGCTAGAAATTTCCCGGGATCAATGGCCCCGGCTTCCACCAACTTCGCAACCGGCCCGCCAAGATCGAGGCCGGTTGGAACTGGCTTGGATGGCAGGACCGAGTTCATCGCGCGGCGCAATGGGGCGCCTTCGACGAATGCCATCAGTTTTGGGGTTGCCAGTCCCAGTCCATAAACCCCTCCAAGAGCGGCCACCCAGATTACAGCCTGCCTTTTCGTTACGTCGACCATTCCAAATCCTTCATTTCCCGATCCCGATGGTCACGCAATCATGGGGCGCGGTCAAGCGGCTGCTCGACAGGGGCTTGGTGGCCTGTGTCATCCAAATCGCACCCATTCGGGCTACAAACAGATGAGCGGATCGCGTACTATCGCACCCCACATGACGCTTGATGGCAATTTTTTGCTGGTCTGCACGGGATTCGAATACATGGAGAAGTTCACCACCCTGACCGGGGTCGCGGCGCCGCTCGACATGATCAACGTCGATACCGACATGATCATTCCCAAGCAGTTCCTCAAGACGATCAAGCGCACCGGGCTCGGCGCCAACCTGTTCGACGAGCTGCGGTTCAACGAGGACGGCTCGGAGAAACCCGACTTCGTGCTCAACAAGCCGCCCTACCGCCAGGCCTCGATCCTGATTGCCGGCGACAACTTCGGCTGCGGCTCGAGCCGCGAGCACGCGCCGTGGGCTCTGCTCGACTTCGGCATCCGCTGTGTGATCTCGACCGGCTTCGCCGACATCTTCCACAACAACTGCTTCAAGAACGGGATTCTTCCCATAAAGCTGCCACAAGCGGACGTCGACAGGCTGATGGACGACGCCGGGCGCGGCGCCAACGCCACCCTGACCGTCGATCTCGAGGCCCAGACCATCACCGGCCCCGACGGCGGCTCGATCGCCTTCGAGGTGGATCCGTTCCCCAAGCACTGCCTGCTCAACGGCCTCGACGACATCGCCCAGACCCTTCAAAAGGAAGACCGGATCGACGACTTCGAGACCCGGCGCAAGGTCTCCCATCCCTGGCTGGTATAAATTCCGTCAGTCCTCGACGTCGGCGGCGACCTGCATGCGGACGATGCGGTCGGGGTCCTCGGTGACCGCGCCGTCGAGGTGCTCGGGACCCTTCTTGATCTTGTCGACGTGCTCCATGCCCTCGACGACCTTTCCCCACACGGTGTACTTGCCGTCCAGGAAACTGGCCTCGGCGAGCACGATGAAGAACTGCGAATCGCCGCTGTCGGGGTCGTTCGAGCGGGCCATCGAGGTCACCCCCCGGAGGTGGGGGGCGTCGGAGAACTCGGCCTTCAGCCCGACCCCGGAACCGCCGGTGCCGTCGCCCCTGGGATCGCCGGTCTGGGCCATGAAGCCGTCGATCACCCGATGGAAGGTCAGGCCGTCGTAGAAGCCCTCGCGGACCAGCTCCTTGATCCGCGCGACGTGGCGCGGGGCCAGGTCGGGGCGCATCTCGATCACCACCCGGCCGTCCTCGAGGTCCAAATACAGGGTGTTCTCGGGATCGGGGGCCTGGTCGCAGCCGCCGAGCGCCAGCGACCCCAGGGCGAGGGCCGAAAAGCTCAGGATGGGGAGAAACGATTTGGCCATCTAGTGTCCTGGTTCCGATCTTGGTCCGTCCACCGTCGACGGGCGGTGATACTCCGCCGGGAGTTGCCGATCAAGGCCCTGAATGGCGCTGTCACTCGGCCTGGGTGTCGCCCTTGCGGTAGCCCCGCGAGGTCATGCAGGCGGCGAACAGCCGGTCGCGGCGCTTGGCGGCGTCGTAGCGGGCCATCGCGGACTCCAGGGTCTTGGCGGCGCCCAAGGCGCCCTGCCCCGGGATCGCCTGTTCGAGGGCCAATTCGCGTTCCGACTTGTCCCTGGCGTAGCTCCGGCAGGCCGCGCGGTCGGCCGACCAACGGCCCTCGGGCAGGGCGGGGTTCCGCCACTCCCCGGGGGCGGCGCAGGCGGCGGCGAGCAGGGCCAGGCCGGCCAACGCCACCGCCTTCATGACTCCCCTCCGGCCAGACAGCCGAGGATGAAGGCGACGACGGCGTCGGAATCCCATTCGACCTCCCCGAAGACGCGGCCGACTTCGAACCCCCGGGCGTCGACCAGCAGGGTCGCCGGAAGCTGGTCGACGCCGACCTGGCGGCGGAACCTGGCCCGGCGGTCGATCAGCACCGCCAGGTTGGCGATCTTGTTCCTGGCGAAGAACCGTTCGACCACCTCGGCGCCCTTGCGGTCCCCCGACAGGGCCAGCACCCGCAGCCCCCGCGCCGCGACCTTGGCCTGGAGGCGGTCCAGCGCCGGCATCTCGCGCACGCAGGGCTCGCACCACGTCGCCCACAGGTTGACGAGCGCCCCGTGGCCGCGGTAGTCGGCGATGGTCCGCTCGATGGTCCCGTCCTCGAAGAAGGGGGTTTCGGGGACCGCCACCGGGGGCCGGGCGGCCTGGAAATTCTTGAACCCGCCGGCCCCGGCGGCGCAGGTTTCAGCTTCGAGGCTTGCATGGCGCGGGGAATTGACCACAATCACGGTAACCATCAACCCGACAAACACCGATACCATCAACCCGGCCAGGCAGATTCGGATCATGTTCGCTTTCATTCCCATATCCCGCGACGGTGCCCCATGAGCGGCGACGAGAGCCGGAGCCGGCCGCCGACCAGCGCCATCTGGGGCGGACGCTTCGAATCCGGTCCCGGCGAGTTGATGGAAGAGATCAACGCCTCCATCGATTTCGACCGCCGCCTGTACGCCCAGGACATCGCCGGCTCCAAGGCCCACTGCGCGATGCTGGTCGAGCGGGGCATCATATCCCAAGAGGACGGCGATGCCATCCTCGACGGCCTGGACACGGTGCGCCGCGAGATCGAGGACGGCGATTTCCGCTTCGACCGCTCCCTGGAGGACATCCACATGAACGTCGAGGCCCGCCTCGGCGTGTTGATCGGCGAGGTCGCCGGGCGCCTGCACACGGCGCGCTCGCGCAACGACCAGGTGGCCACCGATTTCCGGCTGTGGGTGCGCCAGGCGCTGGACCTGCTCGACGGCGCACTGGCCGGCCTGCAGGCGGCCCTCATCGACCAGGCCGAGGCCCACGCCGCCACCGTGATGCCCGGGTTCACCCACCTCCAGGCGGCGCAGCCGGTGACGCTGGGCCACCACCTGCTGGCCTACGTCGAGATGTTCGGGCGCGACCGCTGGCGCCTCGCCGACTGCCGGGTGCGGCTCAACCAGTGCCCGCTGGGCAGCGGCGCGCTGGCCGGCACCTCGTTCCCCATCGACCGCCAGGCGACCGCCCGGGAGCTGGGCTTCGACGGCCCGTGCGCCAACTCCCTGGACGGCGTCTCGGACCGCGACTTCGCGATCGAGTTCCTGAGCTCGGGCGCCATTACCGCCGTCCACCTGTCGCGGCTGGGCGAGGAGTTCGTGCTGTGGTGCTCCGAACAGTTCGGCTTCGTCAGGCTGTCGGACGCCTTCACCACCGGCAGCTCGATGCTGCCCCAGAAGCGCAACCCGGACGCCGCCGAGCTGGTGCGGGCCAAGGCGGGGCGGGTGATCGGCTCGCTCAACGCCCTGCTGGTGACCCTCAAGGGGCTGCCGCTGGCCTACGCCAAGGACATGCAGGAGGACAAGGAACCGGTGTTCGACGCCGCCGACACCCTGGCCTTGTCGATCGCCGCCATGACCGGCATGGTGAAGGACGCCGAATTCCGCCCCGGGGCGATGAAAGACGCCGCCGGCAAGGGGTACGCCTGCGCCACCGACCTCGCCGACTGGCTGGTCCGCGTCCTCGGCCTGCCGTTCCGCCGCGCCCACCACGTCACCGGGCGCCTGGTCGGGCTGGCCGAGGACAGGGCGTGCCCGCTCGAGGACCTGTCCCTGGCCGACATGCAGGCGGTGGAACCGGGGATCACGGCCGAGGTGTTCGAGGTTCTCGGCGTCGACAACTCGGTCAACAGCCGGACCAGCTACGGCGGCACCGCCCCCGGCAACGTGCGCCGGGCCGTCGCCGAGGCCCGCCAACGGTTCGTGGAACGCAACGATGACTGAAAACTGGGTGCTGAGAGCGAAACGGTCCCTGGCGGTTGCCGGGATCGTCCTCGTGGTCGCCGGCGCGCTGGCCGGCTGCGGGCGCAAGGGAAACCTGGAGGACCCGCCGGACACCGAACCGCGGCGGTCCTATCCCGCCGAATCGAAACGGCGTCCCGTCGAGGTCCCCCCGGTGCGCGTCGGCCCCGCGACGCCGCTGCCCGACGACGTCTACATGCTGCGCTATCCCAACCCGTAACGGGCGGACGGGGCATGGACCACTTCGACTACCGGGACCGCCGGCTCCACGCCGAGGGCGTGGCGCTCGCCGACATCGCCGAGCGGGTGGGAACGCCGTTCTATTGCTATTCGACCGCCACCATGGAACGCCACTACCAGGTCTTCGCCGGGTCCTTCGCCGACCTGGCGGTCCTGGTCTGTTTCGCGGTCAAGGCCAATTCCAACATCGCCGTGCTGGCCACCCTGGCCCGCCTCGGGGCCGGCGCCGACGTGGTTTCCGGCGGCGAGATCAAGCGGGCGCTGGCGGCCGGGGTGCCGGCCTCGCGGATCGTCTTCTCCGGGATCGGCAAGACCGCCGACGAGATGACGGCGGCGCTGGCGGCGGGGATCGCCCAGATCAACGTCGAATCGGAGAACGAGCTGGACAAGCTGAGCGAGATCGCCGCCGCCCGCGAGGCCCGGATCCCGATCGCGGTCCGCGTCAACCCCGACGTCGACGCCCATACCCACGACAAGATCGCCACCGGCCGGGCGGTCGACAAGTTCGGCCTCGATCCGGCCCGCGCCCGCGCGCTCTACGCCCGGGCCGCCGCCATGCCCGGCATCGAGGTCCAGGGGCTGGCCGTCCACATCGGCTCCCAGATCACCGACCTGGAGCCCTTCCGCGAGGCCTACGGGTGCCTGCGCGAGTTGACGCTGGAACTGCGCGGGGAGGGCTTCGAGGTGCGGAGCCTCGACCTCGGCGGCGGCCTCGGCATCCCCTACGGCATGGGAACCCCTCCCTCGCCGGCCGAGTACGGGAAGATGGTGGTCTCGGTGCTCGGCGACCTCGGCTGCCATCTGACGCTGGAACCGGGGCGGGTGATCGTCGGCAACGCCGGGGTGCTGGTGACCCGCGTCATCTACGTCAAGGAGGTGGCGAGCCGGGGCTTCGTGGTCGTCGACGCGGCGATGAACGACCTCATGCGCCCGGTCCTCTACGACGCCTACCACGACATCGTGCCGATCATCGAGCCGCCGCCGGACGCCGAGAGGCGGGAAATGGACGTGGTCGGACCGGTGTGCGAAACCGGCGACACCTTCGCCACCCTGCGCCCGCTGCCGGCGGCCGGGCCGGGCGACCTGCTGGCGGTGCGCTCCGCCGGCGCCTATGGGGCGGTGATGAGTTCCCTCTACAACGCCCGCTCCCTGGTTCCCGAGGTCCTGGTCAAAGGCGACTCCTTCGCCGTGGTCCGCCAGCGGATCACGGTCGACGACATGCTGGCCCGGGAGTCCCTGCCTGACTGGATTGACTGAGCCATGGACCGTCACCGCGGTATCGCCTACCGGATCCTGCTGGCCCTGGCCGGCGCCGCCGTGTTCTGGGAACGCCTGTGGCCGCGCCTGTGGCCGGCGGCCGGCATCGCCGGGGTGTTCTTTTCGCTGGCCCTGCTCGACCTCCTGCCGCGGCTTCCCGGGTGGCTGCACGCGCTTGTCCTGGCCGCCTTCGCCGGCGCCCTGACGGTGGCGCTGGGCCGCGGCGCG
>CAZWEZ010000035.1:0-22412 GCA_964632795.1 uncultured Thalassospiraceae bacterium
TGAGCCTCAAACGGGCTGCCTGGGCGCGGCTGCTGGGCCTCGGGCGGGCCGGCCGGCCGGTCCTCCGGACCCGCGGCCTGCGCCTGCGCGAGCTGGCCCTCGAGGCGGGGGTCGCCGCCAACCTGAGCGAGGCCCGCGGCACCCGGCGCAGGATCCGCGAAGGCGGGCAAAGTTAAATGGTGACAGGATATAGTTTTCGGGTCGCGGCATGAACGGTGACGGCTTCCTCGAGATGGCGGTGCTGGCCGTCATCCTGGTGTGCTGCCTCTATGCCACGGTGCGGTTCGTCGGCAAGATCTTCGGCCGGGACTCCACGGGCGGCTGTTCCGGGTGCTCCGAGGTGGACGCCTGCGAGAAGCCGCAAAAGGAGCCGCCGCCCGCGCCCTGAGCCGTTTCAGGCCGCCGCCCGGGAGGATATCGCCGTGACCAGCCGCGCCAGATATGGCCGGAGGGCGAGAACGCCGAGCACCCCCCCCGAGGCCGCCGCCAGCCACCACGGGACGAATTCGCCGCCCGCCACCATCTCCACCGCCATGTCGATCGCCAGCCAGTCGGCCACGGCGTCGGTCGCCACCCCGGCGGCCAGGCTGGAGACGCAGATGCCGAGCAGGTAGAGGACCATGGTCCGGGTTCCCATCTCCTTGCGGACCACGGCCATGGTCGCCGGGTTGGTCGCCGGACCGGCGAGCAGGAACACCATCACCGTCCCCGGCGACACCCCGACCAGCAACAGGCCGGCGGCCAGCGGCGTCGATGCGCTGGCGCAGATGTACATGGGGATGCCGACGACCAGCATCACCGCCATCGCTCCCGGGCCGCGTCCCCATTCGGCCAGCGCCTGTTCGGGGACCATCGTCGTCACCACCCCCGCCAGGACCAGCCCGGCGGCCAGCCACGGCGCGATGTCGCCCAGGATATCGACCATCGCGAAACGCAGCCCGGCAAGGGTGCGCGCCCCCGGCCCCCGCCGCTCCTCCGGCGCCGACTCGCAACCGTCCCCGGAGCAGCAGGACTGAACCGGGTCCGCCGCCGGGTCAGGGCCGGGACCGGCGAAAGGGAACCGGAGTTCCGTCAACATGCCGGTGAACACGGCGCTGGCCACCGCCGCCAGCGGCCTGGCGACGGCCAGGAAGGGACCCAGCAGGGCATAGGACAGGGCCACCGAATCGATGCCGGTCTCGGGCGTCGAGATCATGAACGACACCGTCGCGCCGCGCGACGCCCCGGCCCGGCGCAGGCCCACCGCGGCGGGCAGCACGCCGCACGAGCAGATCGGCAACGGGGCCCCCAACAGCGCCGCCAGGAGGGTCGGCTTGAACCCCCGTCCCCCCAGCCACCGCCGCATCGTCCCTTCCGCCATCCAGGCCTTGACGAGGCCGGCCACCAGCAACCCCGACAACATCCAGGGCGCGGCGTCCAGGTACAGATCGAGGATGTTGCGGGCGAGGTCCACCGGTGCTTCCTCCGTGCCACGTGGCGATAATCGGGATGGTCAAAAGGGCGTCGGGATGCGATGATAGGACCTACAGTCGTTGTAGGTTCAAGGGGAAAAATGCCGTTTCGGGAATACGCCATCGGCGAAATGGCCAGGGCCGGGGGATGCAAGGTCCAGACCGTCCGCTACTACGAAAAGATCGGGCTGCTGGCCGAACCCCGGCGCACCGCCGGCAACCAGCGCATCTACGACCAGTCGCACATGGACCGCCTGGCCTTCATCCGCCACAGCCGTGAAATGGGGTTCCCTCTCCCCGCCATCCGCGAGCTGCTGGAGTTGGCCGACGACCGCTCCCGGTCCTGCGCCCGGGTCGACCTCATCGCCCAGGCGCGCCTCGAGGAGGTCGAAAGCCGCATCCAACGGCTTCGGGCGCTGAAGGGCGAACTGGTCCGCATGATCGAGATGTGCCGGGGCGGAAGGATCGAACACTGCCGGATCATCGAGGTCCTGGCCGACCACAGCCACGCCCGGTGCCTGGCCAAGGGCCACCGCTGATACCAAGGGGCACTGATAATGACCTTTGGTATGAGAGCCCGTTTCCTTGTCATCGGGCCGCCGGGGGACTCCAAGGTGGATGAATTCGACTTCGACCTGCCCGCCGCGTTGATCGCCCAGCGGCCCGCCGTGCCCCGGGATTCGGCGCGCCTGCTGCGCGTCGGCGAGGGGCTGGAAAACCACGGGGTCGGCGACCTGCCCGGTCTGCTCCGGCGCGGCGACATCCTGATCTACAACGACACCCGGGTGATCCCGGCCCGCCTCGCCGGGCGGCGCGGCGCGGTCGCCGTCGAGACCACCCTGATCGAGCCCACGGCGCCCGATACCTGGCGGGCGCTGGCCCGGCCGGGGCGCCGGCTGCGCCCCGGAGACCGCATCGACTTCGCCCCCGCCTTCTCGGCCACCGTCGCCGCCAAGGGCGAGGGCGGCGAGGTGACGCTGGTCTTCGATCTCCCCGGCGACGACCTGAGGGCGGCGCTGGAGCGCTTCGGGACGATGCCGCTGCCGCCCTACATCAAGCGTCATGGCCTGCCCGACGCCCGGGACCGCGAGGACTACCAGACCCTGTTCGCCGACAAGGAAGGCGCGGTGGCGGCGCCGACGGCGGGACTCCACTTCACGCCCGGGCTGCTGGGGGGGCTGGAGGCGGCCGGCATCGGGCGCGCCCCCTTGACCCTGCACGTCGGTCCCGGCACTTTTCTCCCGGTCACCGTCGCCAACATCGAGGACCACACGATGCACCCCGAGGCCGGCGTCATCCCCGCCGCCACCGCCGAAGCGATCAACGCCGCGCGCGCCGCCGGCGGCCGGGTGGTGGCGGTCGGCACCACCTCGCTCAGGCTGCTGGAGACGGCGGCCGCCGGGGACGGAACCCTGGCCCCGTTCGCCGGCGACACCGACCTCTTCGTGACCCCCGGTTACGCCTTCAAGATCGTCGACCTGCTGCTGACCAACTTCCACCTGCCGCGCTCGACGTTGTTCATGCTGGTCTGCGCCTTCGCCGGCACCGCGACCATGGGCCGGGCCTACGAACACGCCAAGGCGGCCGGCTACCGCTTCTACTCCTACGGCGACTGCTGCCTGCTGGAGCGGCGGAGGGCCCCATGAGCAGCCTCGGCTTCGAGGTCACGGCGAGCGACGGCGCGGCGCGGGCCGGGCGGCTGGACACCGCCCACGGAGCGCTCGACACCCCGGCCTTCATGCCCGTCGGCACGGCGGGCTCGGTCAAGGCGATGACCCCGGAGGCGGTGGCCGAGACCGGGGCCCGGATGATCCTCGCCAACACCTACCACCTGATGCTGCGCCCGGGCGCCGAGCGCATCGAGCGGCTGGGCGGGCTGCACCGGTTCATCGACTGGCCGGGGCCGATCCTCACCGATTCCGGCGGCTTCCAGGTGATGTCGCTGGCCGAGTTCAGGGAGGTCCGCGAGGACGGCGTCGTCTTCCGCTCCCACATCGACGGCAGCCGCCACGAATTGAGTCCGGAACGGGCGATCGACATCCAGCGCCGGCTGGGCTCGGATGTCGCCATGGTGCTCGACGAATGCATCCCCTTCCCGGGCGCCGAGGCCGAGGTCGCCCGCGCCATGCGCCTGTCCCTGCGCTGGGCCGAGCGCTGCAAGGCGGCGTTCGCCCCCGCCGACGGCCGCGGCCTGTTCGGCATCGTCCAGGGGGGGACGATCGAATCCTTGCGCGCCGAATCGGCGGACTCGCTAGTCGCCACCGGCTTCGACGGCTACGCGGTGGGCGGCCTGGCGGTCGGCGAGGGCCAGCAGGCCATGTTCGAGGTGCTCGACTTCACCCTCCCCCGGCTGCCCGCCGGGCGGCCGCGCTACCTGATGGGGGTCGGCAAGCCCGGCGACCTGGTCGGCGCGGTGGTCCGGGGCATCGACCTTTTCGACTGCGTGCTGCCGACCCGCTCGGGGCGCACCGGCCAGGCCTTCACCCGGCGCGGCGCCGTCAACCTCAACAACGCCCGGCACGCCGAGGACCCTCGGCCGCTGGACGAGGACTGCGCCTGTCCGGCCTGCCGCAACCACAGCCGGGCCTACCTGCACCATTTGGTGCGCTCGAAGGAGATCCTGGCATCGGTGCTGTTGACCTGGCACAACCTGCATTATTATCAGGAGCTGATGGCGGCGATGCGCCGGGCCATTACCCAGGGCGGGCTGGTCGTCTTCGCCGCCGCCTTCGCCGCGTTGCAGGCCGAGGGGGATATCGAAGAGGTGTAAAGGGACATGGCCGAGAACATCTACGACGACCTGAGCCAGCTCGGCGGCGAGGCGGCGATCCCGGCCTCGCCCGAGGAGGCGGTGGTGGAGACGGTGGCCGACCCCCACCCCGACGAGGACTACCTGGTCCGCTTCACCTGCCCCGAGTTCACCTCCATGTGCCCGGTCACCGGCCAGCCCGACTTCGCCCACCTGGTCATCGACTACGTCCCCGGGGGTTTGCTGATCGAGAGCAAGTCGCTCAAGCTCTACCTGGCCTCGTTCCGCGACCACGGCGCCTTCCACGAGGACTGCACGGTGGCCATCGGCCTCAAGCTGAACCAGGCCGCCCGCCCCCAGTGGCTGCGCATCGGCGGCTACTGGTACCCCCGCGGCGGGATTCCCATCGACGTCTTGTGGCAGACCGGCCGCCAGCCGGAAGGTCTGTGGATCCCCGACCAGGGCGTCGCCCCGTACCGGGGCCGTTAGGCCGTCGCCGCCGAGACCACCCGGTTGCGCCCGCCTTCCTTGGCCCGGTAGAGGGCCTCGTCGGCCTTTTGGTTGAGCAGGGGAGAGTCGTCGAAGGGGGGGTAGGCGGCGATCCCGCAACTGAAAGTGACATAGAAAGCCTCGCGGGCGACCTGATGGCGGATGCGCGCGAATCCGTCGCGGATGCCGTCCAGCACCCCGAAGGCGTTGCCGGTGTCGGTGTTGGGCAGGATGACGGCGAACTCCTCGCCGCCGTAACGGCCGACGATGTCGGTCTTGCGCAGGCGCTGGCGGAGGACCTGGGCCAGCGTCTTGATCACCGTGTCGCCGGTCCAGTGGCCGTAGGTGTCGTTGACCGACTTGAAGCGGTCGATGTCGAGCATCGCGAAGGCCAGCGGCTGGTCCTCGCGCACCGCGCGCTTGAGCTCGGTATCCAGGTGCTCCTTGATCTTGCTGTGGTTGACCAGTCCGGTCATGCTGTCGCGCGAGATCATCGACCCCAAAAGGCGCGAGCGCTGGCAGCGCGAGATCACCGACGACATCAGCAGGTCGAGCTGGGCCGGTTTGGTCAGGAAGTCGTCGCCGCCGGCCCTCAGCGCCAGCAGCCGCCGGCTGAGGCTCGTCTCGACGGTCAGGAAGACGATCGGGATCCGCGTGAAGTCCTCGTTCTGGCGGATCACCCCGGCCAGCTCGATGCCGTTGCAGCCGGGCATGTTGATGTCCATCAGGATCAGGTCGGGACGGAAGTCCGACAACGGGTCCATGATCTTCATCGGGTCGGTGAAGACGGCGCTGACCATGCCTTCGCGTTCCAGCAGCGCGGCGTAGTACTCGGCCAGTTCCCGGTCGTCCTCGACGATCATGATGCGGTACGGCTCGATGTCGGCGGTCTCGGTCGCTTGGTCCAGGGTCTCGACCAGGCGGGCCATGTCGACCGGCTTGGTGAAGTAGCCGTGGGCCCCCGCCCGCACCGCCTCGAGGCGGCTCGACAGGTCGTCGAGGGAGCTGATCACGATGGTCGGAATCCCCTGCGGGGCCTCGATCCCGCGCGCCGACTCCCGGCCCGGAAGGATATCCAGGATCAGAGCCGCCGGCGGCGTCCCGGCGATCGACCGGGCGAGGTCCGAGGCATCCGGGAAGGTCCGCACCCGGTACCCGAAATGGCCCAGTTGGGCGGCCATGTCGCGGGCCAGTTCGGCATCGTCCTCGACCAGGAACACCAGGCGGGGTTCTCCCGTCGCCGGGACCTCTTCGGGGGCCGGGGGCGGCGCGGCGGCGGGCCGCGGATCGTCGGCGGCGGACCGGCGCAGACCCACGACGAGGGTCGATATCCGCTCCCCTTCCTCGGCCGAGGGCGGCCGTCCGGCGTCCTTGACGGCGTTGAGCAGGTCCTCCAGCCGGGCCGCCGTGTCGCCGGCCTCGACGAAGCCGAAGGTGGCGGCGGACCCGGCCATGCGGTGGACCGGGAAGATCAGATCATCGAGGGCGACGGCGACCTCGGCGCCGCCGGTGGCCGCCGACAGCGCGCGGTGGGCGGCCTCGATGCCGTCGATCCGCTCCGAGAGCTTGGCCGCGAAGCGCCGCCGGATCGCCTCCAGCTTGGACTCGGGGGAGTCCCCGCTGTCAGCCATGGTGGCGGGCCCAGGCGGCCTCGATTTCCTGGCACAGCTCGACCGGGTCGAAGGGCTTTCTGATCACCGCGATGGCCCCCTTTTCCAGGTACTCGGCGATCTCGTGGGGCTGGCTCTTGGCGGTCAGGAAGATCACCGGGATGTCGCGGGTCCGGGGGTCGGCGCGCAGGGTGTCGAGCGCCGTCGGGCCGTCCATCTCCGGCATCATCACATCGAGCAGGATCAGGTCCGGGGCCACGATGGGCGCCCTGTCGACGGCCTGGCGTCCGTCATCGCAGGCCTCCACGGTGTACTCGCCGAAGTCCTCCAGGGCCATCACCGCGATCTCCTGGATGTCGGGGTCGTCCTCGGCGATGAGGATCGTCTTCAGTGGCGGTGCGGTCATTTCGGTCTCCCGTCGTTCCCGCCCGGACGCCACTCGGGCAGCTCGAAGAAGAAGGTGGTGCCGGCGCCGGTTTCGGTGTCGAAGCCGATCCGCCCGCCGTGCTTGTCGACGATCGCCTTGGCGATGGAGAGCCCGAGGCCGGTCCCCTGGCGCTTGCGGGTGCTCGAGGAATCGGCCTGGGCGAACTTGGAGAAGATGCGTTCGCGGAACTCCTCGGGGATTCCGTCTCCGTGGTCGGCGACCTCGACGCGGAGGCCGCCATCGCTCCGGGTCAGCGAGACCTCGACGGCGCCCCCCTCGGGAGAGAACTTGGCGGCGTTGGACAGCAGGTTGGTCAGGACCTGGGTGAGGCGGTCGCTGTCGGCATGGATCATGGCCCCGGGGAGGTCCCGGGAGAGGACCAGGGAAACCGAGAACTGGTCGGCGAACGACTGGTTGGCCTCGATCGCCTGGTGGACCAGGGGCGACAGTTCCAGGGCCGACAGATCGAACTCGATCCGCCCCGATTCGATCTTCTCGATGTCGAGGATGTCGTTGATCAGGCGGACCAGGCGGACGCAGTTCTTGTGGGCGATGCCGAGCAGCCTGACGTGCTTTTCGGAGAGCCCCTCGGGCCGTGTCTTGTCGATCAGGGCCAGCGACCCCTGGATCGAGGTCAGCGGCGTGCGCAGCTCGTGGCTGACGGTGGAGATGAACTCGTTCTTCATCTTCTCCACCTGCTTGCGCTCGGTGATGTCGCGGACGATGCCGACGAACATCCGTTGTCCGGAGATCTCCATCTCCGAGACCGCCAGGTCCATGGGGAAGGTGGAGCCGTCCTTGCGCAGGCCGACCACCTCGCGGCCGATGCCGATGATCTTATTGTCGCCGGTTTCCAGGTAGTTGCGGAGATATCCGTCATGGTCCTCCCTGAACGGGGCCGGCATCAGCAGCTTGACGTTGCACCCGACGACCTCGTCGCTGGGGTATCCGAAGGTCCGCTCGGCGGCCGGGTTGAAGGTCTCGATGACGCCCCGGGCGTCGATGGTGATGATGCCGTCGACGGCGTTCTCGAGCACCGCGCGGATGCGGGCTCCGCTGTCCCGGAGGTCCTTGGTCCGTTCCTCGACCAGGGCCGCGGTCCTGGCTTCCCGACCGAAGACCATGGTGAACAGGACGGCCATGAAACCGGTGAACAGCAAGCCGATGAACAGGGTCGCCCAGGGCACCCAGGTCGAATCCCGCGCCTCGTGGCCGGGGACGTGCCGGTAGACGATCGACCACTGGCGGCCGCCCACCGGGAAGACGGCGGTCGGGTACCCGGCGCCGCGGATTTCATCCTCGGGCTCCGCTTGAACGGCCGTCTTTCGAATCCGGGAGGGATGGAAATAGATGCCCTGGGAGCCCGAGGGCACGCTGTCGTCGAACAGATAGATGTCGACCCCCCCCGGGCGCGCTTGCTTGGCCAAGGCCCCCTCCAACACGTCGCCGACCCGGTAAACGCCGAGGACGAACCCAACCAGGTTCCGTCGGCGTTCTTCAGTCGTGTCGTGGGGCAACCCCGTGCGGTACAACGGCAGGAAGGTCAGGAAGCCGTACTTGTCGCCGGTTTCCTGGACCAGCCTGATCGGCGCGCTGACCGTTATTCGGCCGCTGTCGCGGGCCTTGCCCAAGGCGGCCCGGCGCTCGGGGTTGGAGCCCAGGTCGAACCCCAGCGCCTGCCGGTTGCCCTCCAGGGGATTGACGTAATAGACCGGAAAGTATTCCTCGCGCTCCGCCGCCGGGACCATGGCCCCCTGGGCGTTCCTTTCGCTGAAGCGGAAACCTTCAAGCCCGTCCTGGCGCGCCCGTTGCTCGTAGTCCCGGCGCTCGGCGGCCGGCACGCGGGGAATCCATTCCAGGGCCTGGATGCTGGGGTAGCGGTTCAGGAAGCCGGCGCTGAAGGTGTCGAATTCCTCGCGGTCGACGAACTTGGATGATGCGAAGAAGGCCTCGATCGCGCGGAGCACGTCCAGGTCCCTGGTCAGCGTTTCCTCCAGGGAGACGGTATAGCTCCGGATCGTTTTCTCCATCCGGTTGACGTGGCGTTCCTGCTCCCAGTTCCAGACCAGGCGGGAGCCGGTGATCGAGATGGCGATCCCGAAGACGACCAGCAGCCAGACCAGGGCGAAGCGGACCATCCTCCGGCCCCTGGCCTTGTCCTCCGGAGGGCGGGGGAGTCCGCGCGCTTCGCTGTCGGTGGCATCCATGATCGTCGTCGGCGCTTCCAGTCGAGGGCAGGGAACCGGTAAAAACATGGCGATCCCGTCTTCTCCCGGCAACGGCGGTAAAGTATGCAACGGTTCGCTGGGGTGATGAAAGGGGCACCACACCAGAGCGTCCTTGATCGTTCCAAGGGCGACCCGCTAGACTTGGCCGCTCGGTTATTGAAACGACGGGACGGCAAGGCAATGGAAATAGGCGACATTCTGACCACCGTTCGGGGGCGAAAGATCGTCGTCGAGGATGTCGTCAACCGCCTCAAGAACCAGGGGACCTTCCGCGCCGTCATCTACCAGCTCATCGAAAGCAACATCATCGCCCTCAAGTGCGCCGAGCTGGACATCGACCTCGACGAGGAGGAGTTCTTCCGCCTGCGCGAGGAAAAGAAATGCATCATGGGACTGTCGGACCCGCTGGTCTTCCAGAAGCACCTGAAGATGAACGGAATCACCTACGACAGCTTCAACGGCTACCTCAGGACCGAGATCCTGAGGGAGAAACTGAAACCGATCATCGTCACCGAGGAAGACATCGCCGAATTCTTCGACGACCACGGCGACAGGTATACCACCGCCTCCATCGCCCGCATCGTGTGCAAGACCAAGAAGAAGATCCAGGGCATCCTGAAGGAAATGCGCGCCGACGGTTCCGATTTCGTGGTGATGGCGCGGAAGTTCTCCCTCGAGAAGAACGCCAAGTTCGCGGGGGGCTTCCTCGGCGACATCCGCAAGGGCACCCTGCCCCCGGAGATCGAGGAAAGGATCTTCTCCGCCACCCCCGACGAACTGATCGGCCCGATCTCGGAGTCCGGGTTCTGGACCCTGTACAAGGTGTACGCCGTCAACAACGCGGAATTGACCGATTCGCTCAGGAAGTTCATCGTCGACCAGTTGTTCAGCGACTGGTTCCGGCACGAGGTGAACACCGTCTTGGCATGAATTTCCCGGATGATGAAGCGAAGGACGCCCACTCAAGGACATCATGAAGAACGTCAACAAGGGGGCCGCGAACATCGATGATGTGAGCTCCGCCCAGATGCGCCACACGATCAAGTCGTCGCGGCTGTTGTACAGCGCCCCGAATGTGGTGCTGCGGGCGCCGATCTACCTGATCTTCTGGATCACCGTTGTCGCCCTGATCTACTCCTTCTGGGCCAAGAAGGACGAAATGGTGATCGCGCCGCTGACCCTGCAGAGGGAGTCGATGACCGTGCAGGCGGTCGGCGGGGGCATCGTCAGCGACATCTTGACCGAGGAGAACGCGCCGATCGCCGCCGGCGATCCGATCGTCGTGGTCCAGGAGCAGATCCGCGCCGCGACGAGCCCCGAACAGCAGGCCCTGATCAGCCAGCGCCGGGAGCTGGAGAAGGACCTCGACAAGATGGTCAAGGACTACGACCACGAGATATCCCAGCTCGAACTCGACCTCGAGGACCTGCAGAGCACCAAGTCGACGGAGAAGGCCAACCTGGGCTCCCGGATCGATATGATCCGCCTGCAGTTGGCCACCGCCCGGCGCGCCAAGCAGAGCCTCGAACGCAAGTACGAACTGGCCGAGAAGCGCTACCGGACCAAGAAGGAACTGTACGATAGCCGCGACCTGACGATCACCGAGTTCGAGGAGGCCGAGGAAGCGGTGAACGACCTGGAGGCCGCGATCCACGACGCCCAGGCCGAGATCCAGAAAGTCGGCCTGTCCCTCCAGTCGGCGGGCGAGGAACGAAGCAAGCTGAACAACCTGCACCGCGAGGAGAAGATCGCCAGGGACCTGGCCAAGCTGAGCAAGAACCGGAACCGGGACATCGCCGACCTGGGCGAGAAGATCGCTTCCCTCAACGAGAGGATCGAAGGCATCGACACCCTGGTCCGCGGGGTCAGCTACAGCGACAACAAGGCCCGCTACAGGAGCACCTTCGACGGCATCGTCACCGGCCTCCACGTCCGCAAGGGCCAGCTGGTCGACGCCGGGGCGTCGCTCGCCACCATCGTCAAGGAGAGCGCGGCGCTGGAAGGCCGCGTCATGGTGCTCAACCAGGACATCGGCCGCCTCAAGCACGGACAACCGGTGATGATCAAGTACTTCGCCTATCCCTATCAGGACTACGGGATGCAGATGGGGACCATCGTCGACATCGCCACCAAGTCCGGGGGCGCCGATGTCGAGCCGGGCATGTACGTGGTCCGGGTGGCGCTCCACAAGGAAACCATCAAGAGGCCGGGCAGCAAGGTCAAGAGGCTGGAGATCGGGCTCGAGGGGATGGCCGAGATCAAGACCGGCGAGAAGAAGCTGATCGAACTGATCTTCACGCCCATATCGAAGTTCTTCACCAAACCCGAGGAATGACCGGAACCGCCCGGCGGCGGATTCGGAATGAGGAATAGAGACGATGAGCAAGGCGGCTCTGGAAGCGATCCGATACGTTCTCGACACCCACATCATGTTCAGCGTCCTGCCTCGCAAGGACAAGCTGATCCTGCAACCGTTGTTCGAGATCCGCGAATTCGCCAAGGGCGACCTGATCGCCCGCCAGGACGATCCCATCGATGGCATGTACGTGATCTATGCCGGCTCGGTGCGCCTGAAGCAGCGCATCGACGCCAAGATCGTCAGCCTGGGCGTCGCCGGGGAGGAGACCACGCTCGGCGAGATGTCGCTGATCAACCCCGACGACTGGCGCTTCGACGCCATCGCCGAGGGGCCGGTGACGATGCTGGTCCTGCCGGCCGACAAGGTGGCCCCGATCGTCGCTTCCAACACCGTCATCGAGGAGCACTTCCGCAACCACGTCAGCCTGATCGAGATCCACGAACTGCTGCGCGGGGTGCTGGGCGCCGACAAGTTCTCCCCCGAACGGTTCCTGTCGATCCTGCGCAACCTCGGGGTCAAGAACGTCGGCGCCGGGGGCGCCGTCTTCGAGCAGGGCGAGGAGGACCCCCGCCTCTACTACATCGCCAAGGGCGCCGTGGAGTTGGAGCGGACGCCGATCTCCGGCGATCCCTTCGTCCTCGACCGCGCCTCCAAGGGCGGCCTGATCGGCGAAAGCGCGGTGTTGGCCGACCTCGGCTACGCCGGCATCCATCCCCACACCGCCCGGGCGCTGCGCGACGTGACGGTGCTGGTGATCCGCGAGGATGACGCCCGGGAGTTGCTGGAAACCAACCTCGAGCTGTCCGACCGCCTGCTGGCCCGGGCTCGCCATCTCCAGGAACTGGAGCAGGAGCAACTGTCCTCGCGCGACCGGGCCGAGGGGGTCGACCTCAGGATCAAGCTGGCCGACGCCGTCACCGAGAGCGAGTTCCTGGCGCTGGAGGGCGAGAAGGAGGTCAGCAAGTTCCCGCTGGTCAGCCAGGACAGCGACACCGAAGCCGGCGCCGCCTGCCTGACCATGATCACCAACCACTACGGCAAGCCGTTCTCGCTGGGCCAGATCCGCGAGCTGACCGGCCTCTCCGGGATCACGGTGACCCCCAACGCCATCATCACCGGCGCCGAGGCCCTGGGCTTCCGCTCCAAGGCCTATTCGCTGACCTACGACGACCTCCAGCGGGTCAAGCTGCCCGGCATCGTCGGCTGGGAAAGCTACCACTTCGTGGTCGTCTTCAAGGTCACCAAGCGCGAGATCCACATCGCCGACCCCCTGGGCGAGATCCGCAAGGTGTCGCGCGAGGACTTCCTGCCCTCGTGGTCGGCCGCCGAGGTCCACGGGGTCGATGTCGCGGCCGCCGAGTCCGGGGTCTTCATCGCCCTCGAGCCGACCCAGAGGTTCGAGCTCAAGGAGAAGGTCAAGCGGCCCATCGAGCACTTCATCAACTACCTGCTGCCGTACAAGAAGTACTTCGGCGAGGCGCTGATCGCGGCCCTCATCATCAACCTCCTGGGTCTGGCCTCGCCGCTGTTCATCCAGACCATCGTCGACACCGTGGTCGTCCACCACGACATCAGCCTGCTCAACATGATGCTGGCCGGGATGGTCCTGGTCGCCGTCTTCTCGACCTTGACGGTGATGGCCCAGAGCCTGCTGCTGGGACACACCACGGCGCGCATCGACATGCGGATGATGTCGGAGTTCTACCAGCACGTCCTCAGCCTGCCGATGGACTTCTTCATGAAGCGCAACAAGGGCGAGATCCTGGCCCGCTTCGGCGAGAACCAGAAGATCCGGGCGATCATCGCCGGCTCGACCATCACCGTCGTCCTCAACACCTTCATGGTGCTGATCTATTTCCTGATGATGTTCACCTACAGCGTGGCGCTGACCACCGTGGTGTTGGTCTTCATCCCGCTCTACATCGCCATCGTTCTCTACTTCACACCCAGGATCAAGGCCATCGCCCAGGAGATCTTCATCACCAACTCCCAGTCCCAGGCCTACCTGATCGAATCGCTGAACGGCATCGAGACGATCAAGGCGACGGCCAACGAGTTCTTCGCCCGGGCGCGCTGGGAAAACGCCTTCGCCGAGAACGTCAACCGCGGCTACCGCTCGATCAAGCTCAACCTGATGTCCAACAGCCTGTTCCAGATGGCGACCCTGGCCTCGATCATCATCATCCTGTGGCTGGGCGCCAACGAGGTCATCGCCGGGACCATGACCATCGGCGAGCTGATGGGGTTCAACATGCTGATGGGGCTGGTCACCGCGCCGGTGCTCCAGGTGGTCAACCTGTGGAACAACCTCCAGGAGGTGCGGATCGCCGTCGATCGGGTCAGCGACATCCTGACCGTCGATCCCGAGCAGCCGATGATCACCGATCCCAACAACATCCCCGCCACCATGATCCACTGCAAGGGACGGATCGCCTTCGAAAAGGTCAACTTCTCCTATGTCGCCAACGAGAAGACCAACTACGTGATGAACGACTTCGACCTGGTCATCGAACCGGGACAGCGGATCGCCTTCGTCGGCCCCAGCGGCTGCGGCAAGAGCACCATCGCCAAGATGATCCTCGGCTTCAACCTTCCCTCCTCGGGGCTGATGACCATCGACGGCAAGCGCATCGAGGCCTTGGACTACCGCTCGCTGCGCCGCAACATCGGGGTGGTCCTCCAGGACAGCTTCCTCTTCGCCGGCACGGTGGCCGAGAACATCGCGCTGGGCGATCCCCAGCCCGACATGCAGATGGTCAAGGAGGCCTCCCACCTGGCCGGCGCCGACGACTTCATCCTCAACTACCCGCTGGGCTACCAGACGGCGATCGGCGAGAAGGGGATGGGCATCTCCGGCGGCCAGCGCCAGCGCATCTGCATCGCCCGGGCGCTCTACCACAAGCCCAAGATCATCATCTTCGACGAGGCGACCAGCGCGCTGGACAACGAATCCGAGGCGCGGATCATGAAGCAGATGGAGAATATCCTGAAGAACCGCACCGCGATCATCATCGCCCACCGCCTGTCCACCATCATCGACTGCGACTCCATCTGCTTCATCAAGGATGGCAAGGTCCGCGAGAAGGGGACGCACCAGGAACTGATCGACGTCGACTACCTCAGGGAGCATGACTACCAGGGGATGTACTACGGGCTGGCCAAGAGCCAGTTCGACCTGCCGGATCTGGAGTTGTGAGTGCTCCTTGGTATAAGGAGGATTCGGGATGAGCGACGTCTTCGAGCACCCGATACTGACCAAGATCGACGAGGTTTCGGACAGCGTCGACGGTCACGTCAACCAGAGCATCGCGCTGGTCGAATCGATCAAGATCAAGATCCTCGCCAACCGGATGATCGACGAGGCCGAGAAGCAGGAATACTTCCGCGAGCTCGACTCGCTACGCGCCGCCTGCATGCACTTCTCGATCCTGGCCCGCGCCGCCGAGGTCGAGAAGCAGCGCCTGAACCCGCCGCCGATGAAGCCCCCGGAGGTCTCCGAGCTGGAGCTGGAGGGCATCCTCGGCCAGAACCCGGAGATCCGGGCCAACCTGAAGAAGATCGCCAAGATCGCGCCGACCGACATCACCGTTCTCTTCGAGGGCGAGACCGGGGTCGGCAAGGAGCTGTTCGCGCGCCTCGTCCACCTCAACTCCAAGCGCACCAAGTTCGTCGCCGTCAACTGCGGCGCCTTCCCCCAGAGCCTGATCGAATCCGAGCTGTTCGGCCACGTCAAGGGCGCCTTCACCAGCGCCGCCAAGGACCGCAAGGGGAAGTTCGAGGAGGCCGACGGCGGCACCATCTTCCTCGACGAGATCGGCGACCTCGAGTTCCAGGCCCAGGTCAAGCTGCTGCGGGTGCTCGACCTCGGCGAGATCCAGCGGGTCGGCTCCGATACCCCGCTCAAGACCGACGTCCGGGTGATCGCGGCGACCAACCGCAACCTGGAACGGATGGTCGCCGACGGGCAGTTCCGCGAGGACCTCTACTACCGCCTCAACATCTGCCCGATCTGGATCCCGCCGCTACGCGAGCGGCGCGACGAGATCGAGATCCTGTTCAATTACTTCCTGCGCCAGATCGCCGCCGACAACACGATCGCGGTGCCCGAGATCGGCGATGCGCTGAGGGTCTACATCTACCGCCAGTACGGCTTCCCGGGCAACATCCGCGAGCTCAAGAACCTGGCCCGCTACATCTGCCACATCTACGACGGCAAGCCGGTCTCGATCGACGACCTGCCCGACCGCTACCGCCGGGAATACAGAAAACGCCGCGAAGGGGATAACGTGGACCCCGGGCGCGACCTGCAGGCGGTGCGCGATTCCGCCGAGAAGGAGCACTTCCGCTCGGTGCTCGAGAAGCACGACGGCAAGACCGCCCCGGTGTGCGAGGAGCTCGGGCTGTCCCGCTCGCGGGTCTACCAGCTGATGAAGAAGTATTCGCTCAAGGCCCGCGACTTCAAGAATCGGTAAGTCGGATATCGACTCAGGCCGGGTCCTCGGGCACGGTTTGGGACATCGAGGGGCGTTGGGCGAAACCTTGGTACCACGCGGCCAGGGTCGCCCGCCCGGCCCGCCAGTCGTCGTCGGGATAGCGGAAGTCCAGATAGCCCAGCGCCACGGCGATGGTGATGTGGCCGATGGTGACCTCCTCGCCGAGCCCCGCGGCGCTGTCCTCGAGCGCGTCCAGGGTCCGCTCGACGGCCGCCTTCTGGCGCCCGATCCAGGCCGCCGATTGCTGCGCCGGCTCGCGCTTGCCCTCGAGCAGGCGCAGCACCGCGGCGTCGAGGATGCCGTCGGCCAGGGCCTGGCGGCGCAGCGCCCGCCACCGGGCGCCGCCGGCCGGGGGCACCAGCTTGACGCCTTCATGCAGGCTGTCCAGGTACTCGCAGATGACCGGCGAATCGAACAGCACCTCGCCGCCGTCGGTGATCAGCGCCGGCACCTTGCCCAGCGGGTTGTCGCGGGCGATGTCGCTCTCGGGGTCCCAGACGTTGGTCGCGATGCGTTCGATGGCCCCGTCGAGACCGCTCTCGATGGCGGTCACCGTGACCTTGCGGACGTAGGGCGAGGTCGGCGAATAGCGGAGTTTCATGGCGTCCTCGTTCTTGGCCTAAAAATTATCCTTGCGGCGGCGGATCTCGGCGAACACCGAGGCGGCGTCCCGGCCGGCCAGCCCGGCGGCCCGTTGCAGGCCGGCGTCGTCGGCCCTGAGGAAGGGGTTGGTGGCCCGTTCCTCGGCCATCGTCGAGGGCACCGTCGGCTTGCCGGCCCGGCGCTGGGCCTGGACCTCGGCGGCCCGGGCGCGCAGGGCCTGGTTGTCGGGATCGACGCTCAGCGCGAAGTCGGCGTTGGCCTCGGTGTATTCGTGGGCGCAGTAGACCAGCGTGTCGTCGGGCAGGACGCGCAGGCGCTCAAGGCTCGACCACATCTGGGCCATGGTTCCCTCGAACACCCGCCCGCAGCCGAGCGCGAACAGCGTGTCGCCGCAGAACAGGACCCGGGAGTCCTCGAACCAGTAGGCGATGTGGCCGCGGGTGTGGCCGGGAACCGCGAGCACCTGGGCGGTCCGCGAGCCGACGGCGACCCGGTCGCCTTCGCTCACGGCGTCGTCGATGCCGGGGATGGCCGAGCCGTCGGCGCTCGCCCCGACCACCCGGCAGCCGGTAGCCCGCTTGAGCTCCAGGTTGCCCCCGGTGTGGTCGCCGTGGGCGTGGGTGTTGAGGATCAGGCTCAGCGTCCAGCCCAGGCGGTCCAGGGCGTCCAGCACCGGGGCCGCGACCGCCGGATCGACCGCCGCCGTGGCCGCCGTCTCCGGATCCCGGCACAGGTAGACGTAGTTGTCGCCGAGCACCGGGATCTGGTGGACCTCCAGGTTCGCCATGGCCTCAACCTCTCGCCTGTTCGCCGATCCACGTCAACACTATCACCATCGCGGCGCCCCGCGCTACACTCCCCCACCATGTGGACCGACGCCGTCGACCTGCGGGATTTCTACGCCACCAGCCTGGGCTCGGTGGCCCGGCGCATGATCCGCCGCCGCATCCGCGCGGTGTGGCCGGACGTCACCGGCCAGAGCCTGCTCGGGCTGGGCTACACGACGCCGTTCCTCACCCCTTTCCGCAGCGAGGCGGCGCGGATCCTGGCCGCCATGCCGGCCTCCCAGGGGGTGCTGCACTGGCCGGCGGACAGCGGCGGGCTGACCACGCTGACCGACGAGTCCGAGCTGCCGTTCCCCGATTTGTCCATCGACCTGGTGCTGCTGGTCCACGTCCTGGAATGCACCGCCCAGGTCCAGCCCATGATGCGCGAGGTGTGGCGGGTGCTGGCCGGCGGCGGCAGGCTGCTGGTGGTGGTCCCCAACCGGCGCGGCATCTGGGCGCGGTTCGAACGCACCCCCTTCGGCCGCGGCCTGCCCTACAGCCCGGGACAGCTGTCGCGCCTGCTGCGCGAGTCCCTGTTCACGCCGATCCAGTCGCACACCGCGCTGTTCATCCCGCCCAGCCGCTCGCGGATGGTGCTGTCGGCGGCGCCCGCCGTCGAGGAGATCGGCCAGCGGTGGTTCGCCGCCGTCTCGGGCGTGGTCATGATCGAGGCGACCAAGGAGATCTACGCCGGCCACCTCGAGCCCAGCCGCCGCCGCCGCCGGGCCTACCTGAAGGTCGCCGAGAAGAACCCGGGGGCGTGATACCAACGGCTATTTGCGGAGCAGGAACACCGCCTGTTCGCCGATCAGGTTGGCGGTGAACAGCGCGCTTCCGATGCCCCGGGCGTTTCCGTCGTGGTCCAGCGAGATCGAGCGTTCGACGGTGATCCCCATCTCCCGGCACATGACGACGAAGTCCTTGATCGTGCAGAAGTGGATGTTGGGGGTGTCGTACCACTGATAGGGCAGGGTCTCGCTGATCGGCATCCTGCCGCGCAGGATCAGGTAGCCGCGCAGCCGCCAGTAGGCGAAGTTGGGGAACGAGACGATGGCCCGCCGGCCGATCCTCAGCAGGTGTTCGAGCACCGCCTGAGGGGCGTGCATCGCCTGCAGGGTCTGGCTCAGGACCACGAAGTCGAAGGCGTCGTCGGGATAGTCCTTGAGGACGGTGTCGGCGTCGCCCTGGATCACCGACAGCCCGGCGGTGACGCAGGCATTGACGCCCTCGGTGCTGATCTCGATGCCCCGCCCGTCGACCTGCTTGAAGGTCACCAGGTAGTCGAGCAGGGCGCCGTCGCCGCAGCCGACGTCGAGCAGCCGCGATCCCGGCTCGATCATGTCGGCGATCAACTGGAGGTCGACGCGGATCGCCTTGCGCAGCCGTTCCGGGGTCATCGTCCGGCCCTCGGCAGGCCGCGGTGCTCGGCGGCGCCGTTGAGGAAGCCGCCCAGCACCTTGTGGAACTCCGGCACGTCGAGCAGGAAGGAGTCGTGGCCGCCGTCCGATTCGATCTCGGCGAAGCTGACGTTGGCGGCCACCGCGTTGAGCGCATGCACGATCTTGCGGTTTTCCTCGGTCGGGAACAGCCAGTCGCTGGTGAACGAGAACACGCAGAAACGGGTCCGGGTGCCGCGGAAGGCGTTGGCCAGGACGCCGCCGTATTCCAGCGCCAGGTCGAAATAATCCATGGCCCGGGTGATGTAGAGGTACGAGTTGGCGTCGAAGCGGTCGACGAAGGTGTAGCCCTGATGGCGCAGGTAGCTTTCGACCTGGAAGTCGGCGTCGAAGCCGTAGGTGACGGCCTGGCGGTTATGCAGCCGGCGCCCGAACTTGCGGTGCAGGGCGGCTTCCGAAAGGTAGGTGACGTGAGCCGTCATGCGGGCCACGGCGAGGCCGCGGCGGGGCCGCTTGCGGTGGCTCAGGTAATCGCCCCCGCTCCAGTCGGGATCGGCCATGATGGCCTGGCGGCCGATCTCGTGGAAGGCGATGTTCTGGGAGGTGTGGCGGGCGGCGGTGGCGATCGGCACCGCGGCGAACACGCGCTCGGGGAAGCTGGCCGCCCATTGCAGGGCCTGCATCCCGCCCAGCGAGCCGCCGGTGACCACGAACAGATCGTCGATCCCCAGGTGGTCGAGCACCATCGCCTGGGCGCGCACCATGTCGCCGACGGTGATCACCGGGAAGTCCAGGCCCCAGGGCTTGCCGGTCTCGGGGTTGATCTCGCGGGGTCCGACGGTGCCCATGCAGCCGCCCAGGATGTTGACGCAGATGATGAAGAAGCGCTCGGTATCGAAGGTCTTGCCCGGGCCGACCATCAGCTCCCACCACCCCTCCTTGCCGGTCACCGGGTGGGGCTCGGCGACGAACTGGTCGCCGCTCAGGGCATGGCAGACCAGGATGGCGTTGGTCTTGTCCGCGTCGAGTCGGCCGTAGGTCTGGTAGGCGACGGGGAAGTCGGCCAACTCGACGCCGCAGTCCAGGCGCAGGGGTTCCCCGACGCCCAACACGGCGCGGTGGCCGGGCAGGCTGGAGGTGTCGATCCGTTCGACCCCTGGATCTTCGGTTCCCGTCATCGCCGCCATCTTTCCCGCCGGTCCTGGGAGAAGGGCATCATAGCTAGGAATCAAGCCCGTAAGTGTCAATGTTTTCTTTGATTTTCAAAAAAACAGGCAGTATCACTATCCGTCCTTCGCCACGGCAATCTTCACACTCTTCACACTACGGGAATTCGGGAATCGGGATGAGCGCGGATAAACCATTGGACGCCTTGCGCCACGAAATCGATGTCATCGACGATTCCATCCACGACCTGATCATGCGCCGGACCAAGGTCGTGGAGCGGATTCGCGACCTCAAGCGCGGCCAAAAGGTCAAGATCCGGCCGGCCCGTGAGGCCGAGATCCTGAGGCGCCTGACCGGCCGCCACAAGGGGCCGTTCCCCAAGCGCGAGCTGGTCCGTATCTGGCGCGAGCTGATCGTCGCCACGCTGTCCTTCGAGGGGCCGTTCTCGATCGCCGTCTACACGTCCGAAGAGAACGCCGGCCTGCGCGACCTGGCGCGCGACCAGTACGGCTGTTTCACCCCGATCGCCGGCTACGCCTCGGTGCGCCGGGTGATCGAGGCGGTGCGAAGCCAGAAGGCCACCCTGGGCGTCCTGCCGATGCCCAGCCGCGAGGACCCCGATCCCTGGTGGCGTCATCTCGCCAACACCAGCCGGGACGTGCCGAGGATCATCGCCCGCCTACCCTATGCCGGACCGGGCAACGGCCTCGATGCCAACCTCGAGGCGCTGGTCATCTGCCCCCTGGAGCAGCAACCGACGGGGCACGACCGGTCGTTGTTCGCCGTCGAGGCGAACCTGGAAATCGGCCTTCACCGCCTGGTCTCGGCGTTCACCGAGTGCGGGTTGCCGCCCAAACTTTCGATGGTCTGGCACGACGCCGAGCCCAGCGAAAGCTGGCTCTACCTGGCCGAGGTGGACGAATTCGCGGCCCCCGACGACCGCCGGCTGTTGAGGCTGCGCGAGGTCTTCGGCGAGGCGGTCTCGGGGCTGATCGCGCTCGGCGGCTACGCGGTTCCGCTGGACGGCCGGGAGCTCGACTCCCGGGAAACGGAGTGACGGTCATGAGTTCTCCGGTCCCGCGTCCCGGCATCATGGACATCACCCCCTACGTCGGCGGCGAATCCGAGATCGCCGGGAGCAAGCGGGTCATCAAGCTGGCCTCCAACGAGGGCGCCCTGGGGCCGAGCCCGAAGGCCCAGGCCGCCTACACGAAGGCCGCCGGCGAACTGCACCGCTATCCCGACGGCGGTTGCTCCGAACTGCGCCGGGCGCTGGCCGATCGCTACCGGCTGGACGGGGCGCGCATCGTCTGCGGCTGCGGCTCCGACGAGCTGATCGCCATGCTGTGCCGGGCCTACGCCGGCCCCGGCGACGAGGTACTGTACTCGCAACACGGCTTCCTGATGTATCCGATCGCCACCAAGTCGGCGGGCGCGACCCCGGTGGCGGCGGCGGAGAGCGAGCTCACGGCGGATGTCGATGCCCTGCTCGCCAAGGTTAGCGACGACACCCGGATCCTGTTCCTGGCCAACCCCAACAACCCCACCGGCACCTACCTGCCCGGGGCCGAGATCGAACGGCTGCGCGCCGGCCTGCCGGAATCGGTGCTGCTGGTGATCGACGCCGCCTACGCCGAGTTCGTCACCGTCGAGGACTACGACCCCGGCATCGCCCTGGTCGAGGGCGGCGACAACGTGGTGATGACCCGCACCTTCTCCAAGATCCATTCGCTGGGCGGCGTCCGCCTCGGCTGGGCCTATTGCCCGGCGGCGGTGGCCGACGTCCTCAACCGGTTCCGCAACCCGTTCAACGTGGCGGCGCCGGCCCAGGCCGCCGGCCTGGCGGCGCTGGGCGATGTGGAGTTCACCGAGCGCGCCCGGCGCCACAACGACCGCTGGCTGGCCTGGACCACCGAGCGGCTGCGGGAACTCGGGCTCGAGGTGCCGACCAGCATCGGCAACTTCGTGCTGGCCCGCTTCCCCACCCGGGTCGAGGGCGACAACCGGGCCCGCGACGCCGAGGCCGCCGACGCCTTCCTCAAGGAGCGCGGCATCATCGTCCGCCGCATGATCCCCTACGGCCTGCCCGACGCGTTGCGGATCACGATCGGGTTGGAGGACGAGATGCGGGCCCTGGTCGATGCCCTGGACCAGTTCATGGGGCGGCAATGAGCGCCGTGCTGTTCCAGCGCATCGCCCTTGTCGGCATCGGCCTGATCGGCTCGTCGCTGGCCCGGGTGGTGCGCCGCGACGGGCTGGTCGGCCATATCGCGGTCGCCGCGCGGACCCGCAAGACCCTGGACAAGGTGCTCGAGCTGGGGCTGGCCGACAGCGTCACCCTCGACGTCCGAGAGGCGGTCGAGGGCGCCGAGCTGGTGATGATCTGTACGCCGCTGGGCACCTACCGGGCGATCGCCGAGGCGATGGCGCCGGGCCTCGAGGCGGGGTGCATCGTCAGCGACGTCGGCTCGGCCAAGGGGGTGGTGTTCTCCGACATCGCCCCCCACCTGCCCGCCGGCGTCCACCTGGTCCCCGGGCATCCCGTCGCCGGCACCGAGTTTTCGGGCCCCGAGGCCGGGTTCGCCGAGCTCTTCGAAGGCCACTGGTGCGTC
>CAZWEZ010000035.1:22422-33361 GCA_964632795.1 uncultured Thalassospiraceae bacterium
GTCGAGCGGGTCGCCGAGCTGTGGCGGCGGGCCGGGATGATGATCGAGATCATGGACGCCGAACACCACGACCAGGTGCTGGCCATCACCTCGCACCTGCCCCACCTGATCGCCTACACCATCGTCGGCACCGCCACCGACCTCGAGGACGACCTCAAGAAGGAGATCGCCAAGTTCTCGGCCGGCGGGTTCCGGGACTTCACCCGGATCGCCGCCTCCGATCCCGTCATGTGGCGGGACGTCTGCCTCAACAACAAGGACGCCATCCTCGAGATGCTGGGCCGCTTCAGCGAGGACCTGACGGCGCTGCGCCGGGCCATCCGCCGCGGCGAGGGGGCGACCCTGAAAGAGGCCTTCAGTCGCACCCGCGAGATCCAGCGTGGCGTCGTCGAGGCCAAGCAGGACCAGCCCGAGGCCCTCAAGCGGCTCAAGAAGGAGTGACGGGCCGCCCCCTCACAACGTCACCCTCGCTTTCCTGGAGGCCCGCTCCCAGGTGTCGTCCAGGTCGTCGGCGAAGATGAGGTCGATGTCGGGGGGCGCGGTCAGCCAGTCGTCCCGGTCCATCTCCCGTTCCAGTTGGCCGGGCCCCCAGCCGGCGTAGCCGAGGATGAACAGGCTGTGCCGGGGCCCCTCGCCGGCGGCGATCGCCCTGAGGACGCCGAACCTGACGCTCATCGCCACCTCGTCGCTGACCACGGTGGTCCCGGGACCGACGTAGTCGCTGGTATGGAGGATGAAGCCGCGCCCCGGGTCGACCGGGCCGCCGTAGTAGAGGCGGATGTCCCCGTCCGTCCCCGCGGGGTCGATGCCGAAGCCCTCGAGGAACTTGTCCAGGGGGCCGGAGCCCAGCATCCGGTTGACGACCAGCCCCATCGCCCCGTAGGCGTCGTGGTTGACCATGTAGATGACGGTGCCGGCGAAGCGGGGATCGCCCATGGCCGGCGAGGCGACCAGGAGCTGGCCGGCGGTGAACGGCCGGCGCGTCGTTTCGTCCCCGCTCCGCGCCGGCACGGCAACGGCGGCGACGGCGGCGAACGCCACGAGGATGATCCGAAGGACTCTCATCGCCCCCATGATATCAAAAAAAGGGCGGTCGCGTTCACCATTCGATGGCCGGCAGCTCGGCCAGCGCCACCGGGCCGGCGTAGAGCTTGCGGTCCTGGAGGGTGAGGGCCAGGTTGAGGGTCGCCGGGCCGCCGCCGTCGGGCTTCCTGGACAGCACGCCAAGCACGATCTTGGCGGTCACCGCGTCGCGAAGGCGCACCAGGCCCCGTTGGCGCAGCGCGTCCACGGTCCCGAAGAAACCCTGGACCTTGGCGGTCAAGGCGCCGATGGGCTGCATCGCGCCGTCCAGGGCCAGGGTGCCGGTGGTCCGCAGGTCCAACGGCCCGTAGGCGATATGCAGCTCCGTCACCTCGATGGTGCCCCCGGCATCCCGCCACGCGGCCAGCGGCCCCGGCCAGGGTCCGGCCTCGATCCGGCCCATGACGCCGGCGTTCAGGGTCAGCCGCTCGATGTTTTCGCCGAGCGGCAGCGACAGTCTGGCGGGGACCGAGATCCCCGTCGCCTCCAGCCACGCCTCGATGGTGGCGGTGCGGTGGTCGGCGTTGCGGTCGGGGTCGCGGCGGACGCGCAGGGTGGCGGCGCGAACCGCGATGCGGTCGCTTGCGCCGGCGGCGGCGAGGTCCAGCCCGGAGACCTCGAGACGGCCTTCCAGCGGCCACCCCTGGTCGAGGACGAGCTCGGCGGTCAGGTTTTCGACCCGGCCCAGGTAGGTGGCCGGGCCGGCGGCGGCGGGAAAGGTCAGCCGCTGGCCGCCCGACAGCCGGATGCTGACCCGCTCCGGGTTCCACGGCGGCATCTCGGCGACCGCCCTGGCGCCGGCCCAGGCCCAGGGCGGGGCGCCGTCGGGGGTGGCCAGCTCGAGCGTCTCGAAGGTCAGGCGAAACAGGAACGGGAAGCCGCCGATCCGGAGCCCGGAATAGGCGACGGTGTAGCCCTCGGCGCGGCGCGCCGCCGTCCACTCGATGACGCCGTCGCGGAGCTGGGCGGCGGCGGCGAACCAGAAGATCACGTAGGCGATGGCGGCGATGGCGGCGACGGCGAGGACGATGACGGCGCCCAGCCCCAGGCTGAAGTTCCGGCGAAGGACGCGGTGCTCGGCGGGTCGGCGCATGACGGCTCCGCGACGGGGAAGGGGTGGCGCTTGTCGAGACTGTCCTTATAGTGCGTCGCTGTCTTCTGAGCGAGGGGAGAACCGGTGGCGGTCGAGGGCAACGGCGTCTGGGTCTTCGGGTACGGTTCGCTGATGTGGCACCCCGACTTCCCCCACATCGAGCGGCAACCGGCGCTGCTGCACGGCTATCACCGGGCGCTGTGCGTGTTCTCCATCAGCTACCGCGGGACTCCCGAGCGGCCGGGGCTGGTGCTGGGGCTGGACCGGGGCGGCTCGTGCCGGGGCCGCGCCTACAGGATCGCCGAGGCCGACGAGGAGCGAATCAAGGCCTACCTGTTCGAACGCGAAATGGTGACCGGGGTGTACGTGCCCAGCGACCTGGCGACGCGCCTCGACGACGGCCGGCGGGTCACCGCCCACACCTTCGTGGTCCGCCACGACCACCGCCAGTACACCGGCCGGCTGGACCCCGAGCGGGCGGCCGAACTGGTCGCCACCGGGGCCGGCCCCCGGGGGACCAGCCTCGACTACCTGCAGAACACCGTCTTCCACCTCGACCAGCTGGGCATCGTCGACGGGCCGCTGCACCGGATCCTGGAACTGGCGGAGAACAAGTGACCCAATAAATGGTGACTGCAATAAATGGTGACTGTATATAGTTTTTTGGTGGAGGGGGAAGATGTTCGATATCCTGATCCGCAACGCCAGGATCGTCAGCGGCTCGGGCAACCCGTGGTTTAACGGCGACCTCGGCGTCATCGAGGGGCGGATCGCCGCCATCGGCCGCCTGGACGCCGCCCGGGCCGCCCGCACCATCGACGCCGCGGGGCGCGTCGCCTGTCCCGGGTTCATCGACGGCCATACCCACTCCGATTTGTTCCTGCTCGCCGAGCCGAGGGCCGAGGCCAAGGTCCTGCAGGGGGTGACCACCGAGAACCTGGGTCTCGACGGGATGTCGGTGGCGCCCATCGAGGCGGCCGCCGTCGCCGGCTGGCGCAAGCACCTGTCGGGACTGACCGGCGACCCCGGCGTCGACTGGACGTGGCGCGGCTTCGCCGACTACCTGGACGCCGTCGACGCCGCCGCGCCGTCGCTCAACGTCACCTCGTACGTCGGCCTCGGGACCCTGCGCCTGAAGGTGATGGGGATGACCGACCGGGCGGCGAGCGGGGCCGAGATCGCGGCCATGAAGAGCCTCGCCGCCGAGGCCATGGAGGAAGGCGCGCGGGGCATCTCGGCGGGCCTGATCTACGCCCCGGGCCTCTACCAGGGGACCGAGGAGGTGGTCGCCATCGCCAAGGTGGTGCGGGACTACGACGGCATCTACGACGTCCACCTGCGCAGCGAGGGCGGCCACGTGATGGAGGCCCTGGACGAGGTGATCGGGATCGGCCGCGCCTCGGGTATCCCGATCCTCATCACCCACTTCAAGGTCAACGGCAAGGACAACTGGGGCCGCGCCGGCGAGGCCCTGGCCAAGGTCGACGACGCCCGCCGCCAAGGAGTCGAGGTCCACATCGCCCAGTACCCCTACACCGCCGGCAGCACCATGCTCCACGCGGTGATCCCGCCGTGGTACCACGCCAAGGGCCCGGACGCCCTGATCGGCATGCTTGGCGAGGACCGCGAAGCGATCAAGAGGGACATCCGCGAGCGCCACGACTTCGAGAATTTCGTCGCCGGCTGCGGTTGGGAGCGGATCGTCGTGTCCTCGGTCAGCGGCGCCGCCAACAAGCGTTTCGAGGGCAAGCCGGTGAGCGAGATCGCCGCCCTCAAGGGGCTCGACGACCCCGCCGACGCCGCCCTCGACCTGCTGGCCGAGGAGGAGCTGAGCGTCGGCATGATCGTCTTCTCGATGGACGAGGCCGACGTGGTCGAGATCATGCGCCATCCGACCATGAGCGTGATCTCCGACGGCCTGCTCGGCGGCGGCAAGCCCCATCCCCGGGCCTTCGGCGCGTTTCCCAGGATCCTCGGCCGCTACGTCCGCGAGAAGGGGGTGCTGAGGCTGGAGGAGGCGGTGCGCAAGATGACCGCGCTGTCGGCCGAGAAGCTGCGGCTCAAGACCAAGGGCCTGCTGGCCGAGGGCTACGACGCCGACATCGTCGTCTTCGATCCTGACACGGTGATCGACAACGCCACCTTCGACAACCCCCGCCAGCCCCCGACCGGCATCGATCTCGTGATCGTCAACGGCCAGGTGGTGGTCGCCGACGGCCGCCACACCGGCGCCACCCCGGGACGGACCATCCGCACCCGGTAGGGCGATCCTGGCCTGTCACGGGTGGCGGTTCAGGCCGTTTCCGCGTACCGTCGCCTGCCCTCAGCCGCACTTGGAATAGTCGCAGGATGTGCAGATGTCGCAGCCTTCCTGGTGGATCAGGCTCGGTTCCTCGCACTTGGGGCAGTCGCCGAACAGGCTTGACGTCGGTTTGTCGTCGCCGCCCCGGGGGCGGGGGCGGGGACGGGCGCCCCGTCCGCCGCCGCCGGTCATACCGATCACCCGGCGTTTCTCCTCGGCGATCCTGGGGGCGATCTCGCCGGGCGCGGCGAGGAATCCGGTCTCCTTCATGTGGCGTTCGATGACCTCGCCGATGGCGGCCAGCAGCGAGGGCACGTAGCGTTTGCCCATCCAGTGGCCGCCGCGCGGGTCGAACACCGCCTTCAGTTCCTCGAACACGAACGAGACGTCGCCGCCGCGCCGGAACACCGCCGAGATCATCCGGGTCAAGGCCACCGTCCAGGCGTAGTGCTCCATGTTCTTGGAGTTGATGAAGACCTCGAAGGGCCGCACCCGGCCGCTGTCGTCGACGATGTCGTTGAGCGTGATGTAGATGGCGTGGTCGCTCCCCGGCCAGTGCACCTTGTAGGTCGCCCCGGGCAGGGCGCCGGGCCGGTCCAGCGGCTGGAACAGCTGGCTGACGTTGCCGGCGTCGCCCAGGTCGCGGGGCCTGGCCTTGGCCATCGGCGCCCCCAGGGGCAGTTCGGCCTGGGCCGGGTTCTTCCTGGCGGCGCGCCCCTCGAGGGTCAGCACGGCGCCGGTGATCTCGTTGGGGCGGTAGGTGGTGCAGCCCTTGCAGCCCAGCTCGAAGGCCTGGGCGTAGATCTCCTTGAAGTCCTCGAAGGTGATGCTTTCCGGGCAGTTGATGGTCTTGGAGATCGAGCTGTCGACGTACTTCTGGACGGCGGCCTGCATCACCAGGTGGTCGTTGGGGCTGAGGTCCTGGGCGCTGACGAAGTAGTCGGGAAGCGGCGTCCCCTCGCCGTTGAGGTGGCGGAACAGCCGGTAGGCGTGGTCGCTGACCTCCTCCTCGCGGCGCTCGCCGTCGGCGGTCGTCACCTGGCGGATGTACTTGAAGCTGAACACCGGCTCCAGCCCCGAGGACACGTTGTCGGCGAACAGCGAGATGGTCCCCGTGGGGGCGACCGTGGTCAGCAGGGCGTTGCGGATGCCGTGTTCGGCGATCGCCGCGCGCAGGTCCTCCTCCAGCCCCTGGACGGCCTCGCCGGCCAGGTACTTGTCGGCGTCGAACAGCGGGAAGGTCCCCTTCTCGGCGGCCAGCTCGATCGACGCCCGATAGGCGGCGTGGCGGATCGCTTTCATCCAGGTCCGGGTCAGGCGCACCGCATCGCGCCCGCCGTAGCGGGCCCGGCACATGATCAGGGCGTCGGCGAGGCCGGTGATGCCGAGCCCGATGCGGCGCTTGGCCCGGGCCTCGTGCCGCTGGGCGGCCAGCGGGAAGCCCGAGACCTCGATGGTGTTGTCCATCATCCGCACCGCCGTCGCGACCAGCCCGGACAGCGCCTCCGGATCGAGCCGAGCGCCCTCGGTGAACGGCTCCTCGACCAGCCGGGCGAGGTTTAGCGAACCCAGCAGGCATGCGCCGTATGGCGGCAGCGGCTGTTCGCCACACGGATTGGTTGTATGTATGGTCTCGCAGTAGTACAACGGGTTGAGTTGGTTGATGCGGTCGATGAAGACCACCCCGGGTTCGGCGTAGGCGTAGGTGGCGCGCATGATCTTGTCCCACAGCTCGCGGGCCCGCAGGCTCTTGTAGACGGTGCCGCCGAACTGCAACTCCCACGCCGCGTCCTCCTTGACCGCCCGCATGAAGCCGTCGCCGACCAGCACCGAGAGGTTGAACATGCGCAGCCGCCCCGGCACGCGCTTGGCCTCGATGAAGGCCTCGATGTCGGGGTGGTCGCAGCGCATCACCGCCATCATCGCCCCGCGCCGGGTGCCGGCGCTCATGATGGTCCGGCACATGGCGTCCCACACGTCCATGAAGGTCAGCGGCCCCGAGGCCTCGGCGCCGACGCCCCTCACCGCCGCCCCCTTGGGCCTCAGCGTCGAGAAGTCGTAGCCGATGCCCCCGCCCTGCTGCATGGTCAGGGCGGCTTCCTTGAGGTTGTCGAAGATGCCCGCCATGTCGTCGGCGATGTCGCCCATGACGAAGCAGTTGAACAGGGTCACGTTGCGCTCGGAACCGGCGCCCGAGAGGATGCGTCCGGCGGGCAGGAAGCGGAAATCCCCCATCGCCTCGAAGAACCGCCGTTCCCAGGTTTCCGGGTCCGCTTCGGCGGCGGCCAGGGTCCGGGCCACCCGGCGCCAGGTGTCGGCCACGGTTTTATCCACAGGCCGGCCGTCGGCCGTCTTGAGACGGTATTTCATGTCCCAGATCTGCTGGGAAATTGTCGAAGCCTGCATCTCCGCGGCCCCCGGCCGGCATCGGTGCTTCCCGCGGCGCCCCCGGGGGGGCGGGCGGAAGGCCCTGAGAAACATTCGCAACCCCAATGTTTCAGGGGAGATTCGGTCCCCTGAATGTATGCCCTGGAAGGGGCCGGGTCAAGAAATTGTTCCTGTTATGTTTCCACCGGGTTATCCCCCACCCACGGTCCCGGCGGTCCCTGGCGTTCCGGGGGCCGAGGCCAGTTGTTCACGGGATTCACAAGGGGGCGGGGCGGAGTCGATGATTTTACCCACAAGACGGCCCACAAGCCGGCGCCCTCACCGGGCCTCCGGCAGGTGGGGGAAACGGCTTCGGGCCTCGTCTTCGAGGCGTTCGGAGGTGGTGTTGAGCCGCCCCATCAACTGGTCCATGAAGGCCCGTCGGTCGAGGCCCCTGGGCATCGCCGGCAGGAACTCGAGGGTGATCACGCCGGGGTGCTTGAGGAAGTTGCGGCGACCCCAGAAGAGGCCCGAATTGACCGCCACCGGGATCACCGGCACCTCGGTGGCGGTGTAGAGGGCGGCGATCCCCGGGTGGAAGGAGTGGCGCTCGCCGGGCGCGGTTCGCGTCCCCTCGGGGAACACGATCACCTTGCGCCCGGTCTCCAGCGCCGCCCGGGCCTCGCGGATCATCCCCTTGAGGGCGCCGACGCCCCCGGCCCGGTCGATGGCGATCATCCCCGATCTGGCGAGGCTCCAGCCATAGAAGGGGATGCTCAGCAGCTCTTTCTTGAGCACGTAGGCGGGGTTCCGGGTCAACAGGAAGAAGATCCCGGTGTCCCAGGCCGACTGGTGTTTGCTGGCGATCACCGCCGGGCCGGCCGGCAGGTGTTCGATGCCGCGGATTTCATAGCTCAGCCCGGCCACCATCTCGAGCACCCACAGGGCGCTGCGGACCCACAGTCTGAAGGCGCCCTGGGTGAGGGTGCGCGGCAGCGGCAGAAGCACGCTCATGACCACGGAGAACAGCGCCAGTCCGCCGATGAAGTAGAGGTTGAACAGGATCGAACGTAAGGCGGTCATCACGGCGTCACGATCTTATACCAAGGAGGCGCCCCCCCAGGTGGCGCGACCAGGCGAGGAGGAACTTGTTGTATTCGCTGGCGAACAGGCTGGCGGTGCCGGGCCAGGCCCACCAGCGCTCCTGCTTGACGTGTTCGGGGAACACCGGATGGGGGATCAGGACCGCCTCGGGCAGCAGGTGGCGGAACTCCAGCAGGCTGCGCGGCATGTGGTAGCTGGCGGTAACGATGCGCAGGGACCGGTATCCCTGTTCGCGCACCCAGGCCGAGGTCTCGGCGGCGTTGCCGGCGGTGTTGCCGGCGCTGTGGCCGATCTCGACGCAGCAGTTGAACTCCTCGGGGGCGTGTTGCGACATCTCCAGCAGCTTGGTCACGTCGATGCCGTGATAGACGCCGGACACGAAAAGCTTGTCGGCCCGTTTCTCCGAAAGCAGCCGGAGGCCGGTGCTCAGCCGGCCGCTGCCCCCGGTCAGGACGACGATGGCGTCGGTGCGCGAGGTGGCGTCGATCACCCGCTCGGGGATCGCCGCGACGAAGCGGAACAGGCCGAAGGTCCACGCCGCCGCCGCCGCCAGCACGACCGCCCCCAGGCGCCGCGCCAGGCGGGGGGGCGGCCGGCGCTTGCGGGTCAGCGCCGCCATCGGAGGCTCGCCGTTGGGCGCGGAGAGGAGGACTGGAACATGGCTCAGGGCATCCGGGACAGGGTTCTCAACACCGTCAGGCGGGCGGTCAGCATGGCGATCCCGGCGACCACCAGCGGCAGGCAGGCGAGCACCACCCAGTGGCCCGGGGCCAGCGACAGGTCCGGCAGCAGGCCGGCCTCCATCCGCGCCGCCAGGGTGCCGATGCCGAGCAGCGTCGGCACGGCGAGGGCCAGCCCGATCAGCCCGCCGCGCAACCCCAGGCCGAGGGCGCGGCTGGCGAACTGCCTGGCGACATAGGTATCCTGGGCGCCGATCAGGTGCAGGACCTCGATCGCCTCGTGGTGGATGACGAGCCCGGTCCGGGTGGTGAAGATCACCGTGCCGACGGTGACCAGCCCGATCAGCGCCAGCACGGCGGCGGCCAGCGCCTCGACGGTGCGGATGAGGCGGACCAGGCGATCGAGCCACACCCGGTGGTCGTCGACCGCCACCCCCGGCACCGCCTGGCCCAGCTTGTCGGCCAGGAACCCGACATCGACCGCCGCGCCGGGCTTCAACTCGACATCGATCAGCCTCGGCAGCGGCAGCTCCCCGGCCACCAACGACGGTCCCAGCCACGGCTCCAACAGGGCCATGACGTGGCTCTCGTCGATGACCTCGGCGCGGGCCACCCCGGCGCTCCCGCGCAGGATGGCGAGCGCTTGGCGGAGGTTCCGGGCGTCCGCTTCGGCGGCCTCGGCGGGACTCCCCTCGGCGGGGGGGATCTGCACGGTGAGGGTGCCGGTAATGCCCTTGTCCCACCGTCCGGCGATGGCGTTGAGGACCAGCATCCCGGCCAGCGCCAGGATCGCCAGATAGACCATGAAGGCGATCAGCCAGGGCAGGAACCGGCTCAGGGCGTCGCGGTCCAGCGGCAGGTCGGATCGGTGGCTCAGCATCTCAGGGGCGGCCCCCCACCGTATACCAAGGAGCACTGATAATGACCCATAGAGACGGCTTCCCTCCTACCCGGCGGCACGCCGTGGCGATCTTTATGAGTCATTATCAGTGCTCCTTGGTATTAAGTTGCCCGGCATCGAGATGCAGGCAGGGATGGCCGAGGCGCTCGACCAACGATACGTTGTGGGTCGCGATGATGACGGTGGTGCCCAGCCGGTTGAGCTCCTCGAACAGGTGGACCAGGCGGATCGCCATCCGGTCGTCGACGTTGCCGGTGGGTTCGTCGGCGAGCAGCAGCTTGGGCCGGGCGATGACCGCCCGGGCGATGGCCACCCTCTGCTGCTGGCCGCCCGACAGGGTCGGCGGGCGGGCCTGGAGGTGGTCCTGGAGTCCGACCCAGGCCAGCAGTTCGCCCACGTGTTTCTGGATGTCGCTCTCCTTGGCCCGGGCCACGCGAAGCGGCAGGGCGACGTTGTCGAAGGCCGACAGGTGCGCCAACAGCCGGAAGTCCTGGAAGACGACGCCGATTCTCCGGCGCAGGCCCGGCAGGAGCCCACGAGCGGTGGTGGCGATGTCGTGGCCGAACAGCGAGATCAGGCCCCGCGAGGGCTTGAGGGCCAGGTACATCAGCTTGAGCAGCGACGACTTGCCGGCGCCGCTGGCCCCGGCCAGGAAATGGAACGACCCCGGGGGCAGCGAGAAGGAGATGTCCTGCAGCACTTCCGGGCCGAGACCGTAGCGCAAGCCGACGTTCTCGAATCGAATTACGAAATCGTCGTCGTCGTCGTCGATCACCCTTGTCAGCTCCCGCCCGGTGTCCCGGTTTGGTCGTCCGTCCCCCGTTCGGGGGGGCGCCCGGCGAAGCGGCCGCTTTACCTTGGCTTGGACGCCGTGACCCGCTTGTTGGCTCGATCACGGCGCACATTTGGTTGGCGGCAGGTCACGAGCCGGGGCACAATGACACGGTGAAAGCGTCTACGTCCAGCGTCCTCGCGGGGGACCACGGGTTGACGTTGCGAAAGGCTAATGCCTATAAACGCCGGGGGAGGCCTCAACCGTTTGTCGCCAATGATCATAACCTGCCCGACATGCGCGACCCGCTATTCCGTCGATCCCGTCGCCCTCGGCGGAGCGGGGAAGAGCGTGCGATGCTCCAATTGCGGCAACACGTGGCGGCAGATGCCGGTCCAGCCGCCGCCGCCGCCGTCGCCGATGGCGTACCCCCAACCACCGCCGCCGGCCGCGCTCCATCCGGGGCAGATGATGTACGCCCAGCCGGGGCAGGTGGCGATGCCCCAGCCGGTGGCCCCGGCCCCGGCCCCGCAACCGCCCCCGCCACCGCCGCCGATGGCCGAGCCGCCGCCGCCTCCGCCGCCGCCCGAACCGGAACCGGAGCCCGAACCCGAGCCCGAACCCGAGCCCGAGCCCG
>CAZWEZ010000036.1:0-33360 GCA_964632795.1 uncultured Thalassospiraceae bacterium
TCGGCACCACCAGGGTGGAAGAGGACGCCATCGAGGTCTTCATCCGCGACACCGGCCCCGGCATCCCCGACGACATCCTCAAGCAGGTGTTCGATCCCTTCTTCACGACCAAGGACGGCGGCCTCGGGATGGGCCTCGCCATCAGCCGCTCGATCGTCAACGCCCACCATGGCTGGCTGGAGATCACGTCCGAGGTCGGAACCGGCACCACCGTCCATTTCACCCTGCCGATCGCCGCGGGGGACACCCATGACGTTGCCTGAACCCACGGTCTTCGTGGTCGACGACGACCCGGCGGTGTGCGATTCCCTCGGCTGGCTGATCTCCTCGGTCGGTCTGGCCGTCGAATCGTTCACCTCGGCGCGCGAGTTCCTGGAGGCGGCGCCCGCGGACCAGCCGGGGTGCGTCATCGTCGATGTCCGCATGCCGGGGATGAGCGGGCTTCAGCTGCAGGAGGAACTGGCCCGGGACTTTCCCCATCTGGCGGTGATCATCGTCACCGCCCATGCCGACGTGCCGATGGCCGTGCGGGCCATGAAGGCCGGCGCCATCGACCTCGTCGAGAAGCCCTTCAACGACCAGCAACTGCTGGAACTGGTCCACAAGGCGGTCGAGAAAAGCGCCCACACCATGCGCTTCGACGAAGGCCGGCGGGACATCCGGAACCGATACGACTCCCTGAGCCAACGCGAGCGCCAGGTCCTCGAAGGGATCATGGCCGGCTACCCCAACAAGACGATCGCCGCCGATCTCGGCCTGAGCCAGAAAACCATCGAGATCCACCGCGCCAAAGTGATGGCGAAAATGCACGCCAAGACGTTCGCCGAGCTGGTGGAAATGGTCACCAAATCAAGATTGACTAAGGAAAATCCCTAATTCGATTAGGAACAACGCCAATTACATTCGCCTTTCGAAACCCGTAGTGTCGAAGTCCCATGGCGCACCTGGAACCGACCGTCTTTGTGGTCGATGACGACGCCGCGGTACGGGAATCCCTGAGTTGGCTGATCTCGGCGGTCAAATTTCCTGTCCGGGCGTTCCCTTCGGCGCACGAGTTCCTGGAAGCGGTGCCCCCCGGGCAACCTGGATGCGTCATCATCGACATCCGCATGCCGGGGATGGACGGGCTGGCGCTTCAACAGGAAGTCAGGGAACGCCACCCCGGCCTTTCGGTGATCGTCATCACCGGCCACGGCTCCGAGACCACCGCCGCCCGGGCCATGGAGGCCGGCGCCTTGGGCTACCTGGAAAAACCGATGGACGATATGGCGTTGTTGGCGCTGGTGCGCAAGGGCATCGCCAAGGCTTCGAACGGAACGAAGGGCTGAAGCCAGCCCCCGAGATTACGGAAATCCCGTGACTTCATAGGGAAGTCCCCAATTTCCCGGCGATTCCGGAACGCCGTATATTCTGCGGAAAGCAACATCATTTCCGCAGAGTAAACGGCGCTTCTCCCGTAGTGAGCAGTTTCACTTCAACAAGCAAGTTAAGGAGAACAGCCATGATAACGCCAAGTAGGAATACGATGGCGGCGGCGGCTGTGATTGTGCTGGCGGCTGGTTTTTCGATACCCGCACATGCTGCACCGCCGACGGACTGGTCGAAAATTCCCACCAAGACGGTCACCCTCTTTTATCCCGGACAATCCACCTATCAGTGGCTGCGCACGCGCGAACACGAGGATAGGGCCGCCGAGAAGGTCAGTGACGGAGAATCCTGCACCTCCTGCCACAAGGGCGAGGAAGCCAAGATCGGCGACTTGACCGTGACCGGCAAGATACTGGAGCCGACGCCGATTCCCGGCAAGAACGGGTCCCTCAAGCTGACCACCCAGGCCGCCCATGACGGTGAATATCTATATCTCCGTTTCCAGTGGAAATCCAATATGAACCGCGAGGGCCGCATGCACAACATGATGCGCTTCGACGGCAAGGGGTGGAAATTCTACGGCAATCACCGCGTCAAGGAGGCGGTCGCCTCCGGCAAGGAGCCGCCCATCTACGAGGATCGTCTCGCCATCATGATCGACGACGGCTCGGTTCCCGACTTCGCCAAGCATGGTTGCTGGGTCACCTGCCACGACAGCATGCGCCACATGCCCAACGCGCCGACATCCGACCAGGTCAAGGCGCATCCGCTTCTGGGCAAGAAAATGAAGAAGAAAGACATCCGCAAATACCTGGCCACCACGCGCACCGACGAGAACGCCAGTTGGGACAAGACCAAGAGCCCGGAGGAGATCGCCAAGATCAAGGCCTCTGGCGGCTTCCTCGACCTGATGCAATGGCGCGTCCACCGCTCCAACCCGGTCGGCATGGCCGACGACGGATACGTCCTTGAGTACCGCATCTTCGACAAGGGCAAGAAGATGTTCTCGTGGAACGTCGACAAGAAGACGATGACCCCGAAGTACATGTTCGATGAGAGCAAGGTCGGCTTCAAGGCGTTGCGGGAGGAGGATTTCACCGATCCCGCCAAACCGACGGCCATTGTCAAGGAGGCCAACGGGGTGCCGTACGACGCCAACGCCGGCTTCGAGCCAGGCGACATCCTTCCCGGCCGCCTGCTGACCGCCCGGACCGAGGGCTCGGCCGGCGATAACGATTCGGCCAAGGGAACCTGGAAGGACGGCGTCTACACCCTGGTCTTCCGGCGCAAGCTCGACACCGGCCATCCCGAGGACGACAAGATCATGAAGGTCGGCGGCAAATACACGATCGGCATTGCCGTGCATGACGACAACGTCACGACCCGGTTTCATCAGGTCTCCTTCCCGCTCACCCTGGGAATCGGGGTCAAGGCGGATATCGAAGCCATCGCGTTGAACTAGCATTAAACCTTGGCCACCATGCGCCGCTTCTTGTTCCAACTCTTGGCCTAGTAGCTGAAGCTGGCATAGTCCCGGTAAAGTTCATGGCCTCCTCGGTGGAGTCGAGGAGGAGGGCGGTGGCTCGGGCCGTATCGGCATCGCTCCGTTTCCCCTCCCCGGGCAACCTGGAAAAACCGATGGACGACAGGGCGTTGTTGGAGTTGGTGCGCAAGGGCATCGCCAAGGCTTCGAACGGAACGAAGGGGTGAAGCCGGCCCCCGAGATTACGGAAATCCCGTGACTTAATAGGGAAGTCCCCAATTTCCCGGCGATTCCGGAACGCCGTATATTCAGCGGAAAGCAACATCATTTCCGCGGGGTAAACGGCGTTTCTCCCGTGGGTTCAAGGGTTGGGGATCGTAAATAAGCTGGAGGAAGGTAAGATGCGCAGCGAACAGATCAAACGGATATCCAGACTCATCATCGGCGGCTTCGCGGCCTGTGCGTTCGTCGCCGCGACGCTTTCGGTGGCCTCCGCGGAAATGGACTCTTCCATCGCCCGGGGCGGGAAGCTGTACGACAAGTGGTTCAAGGTCATCGGCGCCGACACGCCGCAGGAAACCCACCCGGCCTGGCCGGAGTCGAACACCAAGAAGAGCGGCAACGTCACACACCGCTGCAAGTCCTGCCACGGCTGGGACAATTTGGGCAAGGACGGCGCCTACGCCTCCGGTTCCTACAAGACCGGGATTGTTGGCGTTCGGGCTTTGGCCGGCGCCGATACGGCCAAGATCATTGCGATCATGAAGGACAATACCCACGGCTTCGACGGCAAGATGCGGGACGAGGACTTCATGGACCTGGCCAATTTCATCAGCAAGGGCCAGGTCGACATGGACAAGTACATCGACCGCTCGTCCAAGAAGCCCAAGGGCGGCGATGTGGACAAGGGCGCCGCCTACTTCAACACCATCTGCGTCGGTTGCCATCGCAAGGACGGCACCTACCCCAAGGACATGGACAAGCCCCTCGGCAAACAGATGGGCAATCCCTGGGAAGTCATGCACAAGATCATGAATGGGAACCCGGCCGAGAAGATGCCGGCGCTGCGGGCGCTGGACAGGCAGGTCGTCGTCGACATCATGGCCCACCTCCAGACCTTGCCGAAGGAAAAGTAAATTCCGTTACGGGTTCCCATCCCCCTCCCGCGGGGGGGATGGGAACCCGTTCACCGTCGATATTTCCACCATGGTCAAGCGGTGGAACCGGTGGTCTTGCCCTGTTCCTCGCAATCACTGAACTCGCGAGATTCCGACCGTGGCCGAACTGACATCGAAGTCCCATCTCAAGCGGCTGGGCGTTCTGCTGGTCGCCGGGCTCATCGGGTTCCTGGTCATCAAGAGCATGGCCAAGCCTTCGAGCTGGAACGACGAAGGTTGGTTTCGGGAAGACGTCCTCGGCGAGTTGGAGCGCCAGCCCATCGTCTACGGCGGCAATGAGTCCTGCCGCACCTGTCACAAGGATGCCAACAAAGAACTGCGGAAGCGCAGGCACAGGGGGTTGTCGTGCGAGTCCTGTCACGGGGCCTTGGCCGACCACGTCAAGGACGACAAGAAGTTCGCCGACGCCAAGGTCGATAAGTCCCGCTGGCAGTGCGAGAACTGCCACATGTGGCGTATCAACAGACCGAAACGTTACCCCCAGTTCACCCTGGAAGTGGAAAAGCACAAGTGGATCAAGGAAGGCAAGGTCTGCCTGAAATGCCACGGCGCCCATGATCCGACGCCATAAGGGAAACGAGGCTCGAGCAATGGAAAAGGCGGCCGCCAACTCCCGGAGAGAGTTCCTGGAACACCTTTTGTCGGGTGCGGCCACCGCCACCGTCCTGATGGTTTTCGGGCCGGAGGTGTCCGCCAAGCACACCTATGGCCACTCCAAAACCAAGCACGAGTACGCCTACGTGATCGACGTCAAAAATTGCATCGGCTGCGGCAACTGCGTGCGCGCCTGCAAGCGGGAAAACGCCGTCCCGGCGAGGGTCTTCAGGACCTGGGTGGAACGCTATGTCGTCACCCATGAGGGCGTTTACATCGATTCCCCCGATGGCGCCCTCATGGGGTTCGAGGCGGTCAACGCGGAATTCCGGGCCGACGCCAGGCGCTCACACACCGTTCCGAAAATGTGCAACCACTGCGGCAACCCGCCCTGCGTGCAGGTATGTCCCGTGGGGGCCACCTTCAGAACCCCCGGAGGTTTCGTCCTGGTTGATCCCGAACATTGCATAGGCTGTGGCTACTGCGTTCAGGCCTGCCCCTACGGGGCCCGGTTCATCAATCCGGACAAAAAGATAGCCGATAAATGTACCTGGTGTTACCACCGGGTGAAAAACGGCAAGCTGCCCGCCTGTGTCATCGTCTGTCCCTACAAGGCCCGGTTTTTCGGCGATTTGAAGGATCCCGAGAGCACGGTGACCAAGTTTTTCGACAAAGATAAATGGATGGTCCTGAGGCCGGAGATGAACACCGAGCCCTACTGCTTCTACCTTGGACTGCCGAGGGAGGTGAAGTGATGCAGCCGCCCAATGACGCCCTGGTCAATTTCGTCTTCCCCAACAATCAGGTGGTGTGGTGGGAGTTGATGATCGTCATCTATCCCTTCATTACCGGGCTCATTGCCGGCGCCTTCGTCGTCTCCGCCCTGTCTCATGTGTTGAAGATCAAGGAATTCAAGCCGATCGGCAATTTCGCCCTGATCACCGCCTTCTGCTTCGGACTGTTCGCCGGGACCCCGTTGCTGGTCCACCTGGGCCAGCCCCAGAGGGCCTTCGAGATCTACTTCACGCCCCATCTGACGTCGCCGATGAGCATCTTCGGGTATGTCTATGGCGGTTACATGATCCTGCTGACGATCGAAGTGTGGTTGATCTATCGCCCGTTCTTCATCCTCCAGGCCAATCAATGCGGAGGCCTCATGGGCGTCATCTGGAATGTGCTGACGCTCGGCGTGAGAACCTACCATCCGGGTTCGGCCGAGGTGGATCGCAAGATGATCGTCTTTCTGTCCGGAATCGGCATCCCCTGGGCCTTCCTGCTGCACGGATACGTTGGCTTCGTCTTCGGCTCGGTGAAGGCCATCTCGTGGTGGGCGACGGCGCTCCAGCCGATCATTTTCCTGTCCTCGGCCATCGTCAGCGGCATGGCCATGCTGCTCGTCATGTACACCTTTATCAAATGGCGGAGCCGGGCGCCCTACGACTACGCCATGATCAAAATGTTCGCCGCCATTCTGTGGGCCGTCTTCTTGTTGGACTGGGCCCTGGAAGTCCTCGAATTGGTCCATGTCTCCTTCCAGCAGGGCCACGAGTGGCGCGACATCAAGCCGCTTCTTCTCGGCCCGTTGTTCGAATCCTACGTCATCGCCCAGATAATGGTCCTGTCCTTCGTCCCCATCATCCTGTTGGGGGTGGCGGTGCTGGTGAAATTGCCCGACAAGGTCATGCTATGGCTGTCCAGCCTGGGCGCTTTCCTTCTGGTTTTGCAGGTCCTCGTCATGCGCTTCAACGTGGTGGTCGGCGGCCAGCTCATTTCCAAATCCAGCCGGGGTTTCGTGGACTTCCAATGGCATTTCTTTGGCAAGGAGGGAATCTTGACCGCTGCCGTGCTCCTTGCGGCTCCGTTCGTCGTCTATTATGTCATCAGCCGGTTCATCCCCATCTTCGACGAGCCGGCCGACCATGCGGAGTCGGGTGATCCTGCATGACCTGGAATGATCATCGCTGGCTTGCAACGCACGCAGCTATTTTTCTTTCGTTTGACGCTCGGTCGACGAACCGCGCGTTCAGGAGGTGGAACATGAAACGCTTCATACCCATGAGCATTCCATTGTTTGGTCTGCTCTTGTCGGCTCTCGCCGGCGTGCTGCTTGTCGGCGCCGTCGCGCTCGCCCCGCCCGTGGCGGCACAGGATCCGACCATCTGGGACATCGCCCGCGGCGGCCAGCTCTACGACAACTGGTGGGCGTTGTTGGATGCCGAGCCGCCGGAGGACACCCATCCCGCCTATCCCGCCGTCGGCCGGAAAAAGGGCTCGGCCACCTGGCGGTGTAAGGAATGCCACGGCTGGGACTACAAGGGCGAGGACGGGGCCTACGGCAAGGGGTCCCACTTCACGGGGCTCAAAGGGGTGCGCCGCATGGTCGGCGTGGACCCGGAAAAAATCGTCGATACCATTCTGGACGAAACTCACGTCTACACGACCGCCATGCTGCCCATCGGTGCAATCCGAAAGTTAGCCATGTTTCTCAGCCTGGGGCAGCTCGACATGGACCAGTACATCGACCGCGCCACCTTGAGGGCGCGCGGCGACGTCAGACGCGGCGCCGCGTTCTACCACACCATTTGCGGGGTGTGCCACGGCGCCGACGGCAAGGAAATAAATTTCGCAACCGAAGACGACCCCAGGTACATCGGCACGGTGGCCAACGAGAACCCGTGGGAAAGCCTGCACAAGATCCGCAACGGCCAGCCCGGGGTGGGCATGGTCGCGTTGCGCGTATTGGACACCCAGCAACAGGTGGACATCCTGGCCTACACCCAGACCCTGCCAACCAGATAACCCCGGCGGCCACCGCCTCGCGAGGTGCCGGTTCGCCGAGGGGACCGGCACCGCTTTTTTCATCCGCGCCGACTAATCCAGCGACACGTTCTCGGCCCGGATGGCGATCCCGGCCGCTGCCAGTTGGGACAGCCAGCGTTTGGCTTCCCCGGTGTCCTTGGTCCCGGCGTGGACGCCCGAGGGCATCCGGCCCTCGATCACCGCGCGCACGGCGCAGGCGCAGGTCAGGGACACGGTCCGGGCCATCGCCGTCCGCCAGCCGCTGCCCTTCTCGTCGAGGCTGAGGGAGGCCGACCACGGCTCGCCGTCGTCGCCCTCGCTGCTCAGCGCCACGTGGAGGATGACGCGGTCCTCTTCGTCGGGCCCATAGGAGTATTGCTCCCACAGCTTGGCGCCGAGCGCCTCGAGGGCGGCCATGTCGGCGCTCTCGACCTGCTTGAAGATGTCGGTCCAGGCCTCCTTCCATCCCCCCTGGCGCAGGGTGCCGCGGACGAAGGTCCTGAGGCCGCCGACGCCGTCCAATCCGTATTCCGAGACGTAGGGGATGCTGTCGCGGTTGGGGAAGACCTCGAAGGTCTCGCCCAGGACATCGATCTCGGAGACCTCCTCCCAGGCCTTTTCGGTGTCGTGCCGGCGGCCGTCGCGGATCGATCTGGCCCGGTTCCTGAGCGCCGTCAGCACGCCCAGCGGCGCCCAGCTGAACTTGTAGCGGAAGTCGTTGGCGATGGCCGCGAAACCGCCGCAATAGGAGACGAAATCGACGCTGCGGTCGTCGTCCAGGGCGCCGGCGTCGCGCGCCGCTTCGACCAGGATATGGGCGAACAGGTGATCGATCCCCGGATCGACGCCGCATTCGTTGATCACCGTCAGCCCCTTGCTCGCGGCCAGGCCCTCCAGGGCCTTCATCTCGGGGGTCAGGTAACTGGTGGTGACCATGTTGGCATTGCACTCCAGGGCCAGCTTGGCGACATCCGGATGGAAGGACCCCGGCAGCATGGAGACCACCACGTCGCCCGCCGAGACGACGTCTTCCAGCCGGTCGAAGTCCAGCTTCTCCACCTTCAGGGTGGCGCCCTCGGCGAGATGGGGGCGCAGCGCCTCGCCCTTTTCCGGGGTCCGGTTCCACAGCGTGACGTTGCCCGGCGATTCGGCCAACGAGACGATCCCGGGCAACGAGGACAAGCCGGCGCCCAGCCAGTGAATCCGTGGTGACTCGGTCATGGTCGATCTCCTTGATATCAGTCGTCGATCCGCGCCGTGGCGTCCCGGAAGGCCTGTCGGCTCCGGCCCCAGACGGCGTCCGTTTCCAAGGCGTCCAGGCGCCACAGATGGGCGAACAGTTGGTGGGCGAAGTCCTCGCTGCTTTCCCTGGGCAGCAGCGAGGGCAGGTTGTCGATGGCGATGAGGTCGAGCGGCGCCCCGGCCTCGGGGGTCACCGTCAGATAGGGGCGCTCCCAGCTCGTCGGCGCGTCGTAGAAGGGTAGCGGGTTGATGTCGCTGGTGGGATCGCAACTGACGTCCGAGATCACCCCCAGCCGCCGTTCCGCCGAGGCCAGGTCGGCGAGCCTCAAGAAGGGCGGGATCGGCTCGACGATGAGGGCGCCGTTGATGAAAATGTGGTGGTCCATCAGCGCCCGGCGGTCCAGGTTCCGGGTCTCGTCGATGTCCCAGGCGCTGGCTGGGCAGCCGTGGCGGCGGACCAGCTCGAGCGCCCCGCGGCCGCAGCGGCCGAGGGCACCGATCACCACCACGCCGGGCGCCTCGGCGGCGCTCCCGGCGATGGCGCGGATGCGGTCGTCCAGCGCCGCGGCGTCCGCGAACGGCGCCAGCCCGCCATCCAGCGCCGAAGCCCCGCCGCCGCGCCGGCTCAGCCAGTGGATAAGGGCCAGGGCGGCGCCCATGTAGCCGGCCCAGTAGCCGAAGGCGGCGACCCGTCGCCCGTCGCCGTCGGTCATGTATTCGATGTCGAGCAGCTCGCCGCCGCCCCGGCGGAAGCGGTCGAGGAACGCCCGCCAACCCTTCTGGTCCTTATAAGCGTGGCCGAAGCAGATGTGGCGGTGGACAAAAGGCTCCGCGCCCTCGGGCAGTTCCTTGAGGCCGAGCACGATGGTATCCGCCGGGGCCTCGGTCCACGACCCCGGGGGGACCATCTCGCAGCCCGCCTTTTGGTAATCGGCGTCGGCGACGATCCTCTTTGCGGAACGCTCGACGGTGATCCGGAACCCCTTGTCGATCAGCGCCCCGGCACCCTCGGGCAGCAGCGGCGTCCGCCGTTCCGTCCGTCGCGTTTCGTCCCTCAACCAGATGCGAGTGGCCTGTATCATCTAAATTGTACCCATACGACGGCGCCGGGGTTCGAACAAGGGAATATGCCGGCGATGGCCGGTGGACGATGGATGAGGCGACGGGTTAACGTGAGCCTGGTCAGGAAACTCAGGGAGACCTCCGATGACGGACCCGCGCCACGTCTACAACATGACCATGAAGATGTTCGCTCCGCAGGCGGAACCGGCCTTCGAAACCGAGGAACAGCAGAGGGCGGTGTGGGGCCGCAGCTGGGGGTGCGACACCGACGTGGGACGGCTTCGCATGGTCCTCGTGTACCGCCCGGGGGCCGAGCTCGACGTCATCGACCCCGCCAAGCGGATCGAGTCCATCGGCTCGTTCGGCGACCTCGAGGAGGGCTGGTACTGGCAGAGCGAGACCATCCCCCCGGTCCCGGAGATGCAGGCCCAGCACGACGCCTTGACCGCGGCGCTGCGCCAGGAGGGGGTGGAGGTGGTCGAGCTGGAAGGGGTCGGCGGGGGCCGGTTCAAGTCCTGCTACACCCGGGATTCGGTGATCGCCGTCAAGGGCGGCGCCATCGTCTGCCGGCTGGCGCCGAGGATGCGCCGGGGCGAGGAACTGTCGGCGACCAGGACCCTGGCCAAGCTGGGCATGCCGATCCTGCGCACCGTCCATGGCAGCGGGCTGATGGAAGGGGGCAGCTTCGCCTGGCTGAATTCGAGGACCGCCGTCATCGGCCGCTCGATCCGGGTCAACGAGGAGGGCGCGAGCCAGGTCGAGCAGGTCCTCTCCAAACAGGGCGTCGAGGTGATCCGCGTCGACATCACCGGCTACGACATCCACATCGACGGCGCGCTGGTCATGGTCGATGTCGATCTGGCCCTGATCGACGCCACCCGGCTGCCGTTCGCCTTCCTGGAAAGACTGAAGGAGCTGAAGATAAGGACCGTCGAGATCACCCCCGGGGACAACTCGTGGATCGTCAACTGCCTGGCCGTGCGTCCGGGCCGGGTGATCATGCCCGAAGGGGCCTCCAACGCGACCCTGGACGAACTCGCCGGGCACGGCGTCGACGTCCTCACCGTGCCCTACGACAAGATGCATCTGAACGGCGGCGGCATCCACTGCTCGACCTGCCCGCTGGTCCGCGACCCGGTGGATTAATACAAAGTCGCGACGGTATTGACGGGGCCGGCGAATTGGCCGACAACGAAACCGACTTCATGGGAGGAAGACGGATGGCGCTGAAACGAATCCAGGTCGCCGAGCGGATGAGCCAGGCCGTGGTTCACGGCAACACCGTCTACCTGGCCGGCCAGGTCGCCCTGGAAGCGCCGGGGAAAGGTGCCGGGGAGCAGACCCTCGACATCCTGGGCCGCATCGATTCGCTGCTCGCCGAGGCGGGGAGCGACAAGTCGAAACTCATTACCGCCACCATCTGGCTGGCCGACATGGCCGATTTTGCGGCCATGAACGAGGTCTGGGACGCCTGGGTTTCGCCGGGCAACACGCCGTGCAGGGCCTGCGTCGAGGCCAAGCTGGCGGCGCCCCGGTTCAGCGTCGAGATCATGGTGATCGCGGCGCTGGACTGAGCGCCGACAGGGGAGCGCCGCCTCATGCGCATCATGGTTCTGGGAGCCGGCGTCATCGGCGTCACCACCGCCTACCAGCTGCTCAAGGACGGCCACCAGGTGAGCGTCGTCGAGCGGGCCGGTGAGGCGGCGACGTTTACCAGCTTCGCCAACGCCGGCCTGGTGGCCCCCGGCCACGCCTATGCCTGGGCCTCGCCCCGGGCGCCGGGGATGATGCTGCGCTCGCTGTACCGCGACGACCAGGCGATCCGCTTCCGGCCCAACCTGGATCCCCGACTGTGGCGCTGGTCGTTGTCGTTCCTCAGGGAATGCACCGCGGCGCGCGCCCAATGGAACACCGAGAACAAGGCCCGCCTGTGCGTCTATTCCCAGGGCGTGTTGGCCGACATGGTCGCCGAGACCGGCGTCGAATACGACGCCAACAAGGGCGGCCTGATCTATTTCTACCGCTCCGCCGAGAGCTTCGAGTTGGCGGCGAAAAAGTGCGAGATCCTGCGTCGCCAGGGGATCGAGGTCGAGTCCCTGGACGCCGCCGCCATTATCGCCCGCGACCCAGGCCTCGCCGACGCCAGGGACCGGATCGCCGGCGGCCTGATCGCGCCCAACGACGAGAGCGGCGATCCGTACCAGTTCACCAAGGCGCTGGCCGCCAGGTGCGCCGGGATGGGGGCGTCCTTCGAGATGGAGACCACGGTCACCGGCCTCGAGGTCTCCGGAGGAAAGATCGCCGGGGTGCTCACCGACAGGGGGCGGTTGGAAGCGGACCACTACGTGCTGTGCCTCGGGGTGTTCAGCCCCGACGTGGTCAAGAGGCTGGGGATCAAGTTGCCTATTTATCCGATCAAGGGCTACTCGGTGACCCTGCCGGCGGCCGGGGGCACGGCGACTCCGCGCCTGGGCGGGGTCGACGAGGACAACCTGCTGGCCTACTGCCCGATGGGAGACCGGTTCCGCTTGACCTCGACCGCCGAGTTCTCCGGCTACGACGACTCCCACACCCCGGCCGACTTCAAGGTCATGCTGGGCAAGGCCCGGGAGATATTCCCCAAGGCCGCCGACTACTCCCAACCCACCTACTGGGCGGGGCTGCGCCCGATGACCCCGAGCGGGATGCCGATCATCGACCGCTCGCCCTACGACAACCTGTGGCTCAACACCGGGCACGGCCACATGGGATGGACCATGAGCTGCGGTTCGGCGCGGATCGCCGCCGACCTGATCGCCGGCCGCGAACCGGTCCTCGAGCGCCGGGGGATGCGCTACCAGGGATGAAGGAAAACCCGTTATGACGGAGCGTGAGTTCACCAACATCACCGACATTCCCTTCGAGACCGACGGGGGACTGGCCCCGCGGGCCGCCATCGGGGTCATCGTGCTGGCCACCGACCAGACCCTGGAGTACGAGTTCCGCAAGATTCTCGACCTGCCGGGGGTCGCCTTCTTCGAATCGCGGATTCCCAACTCGCCCTCGATCACGCCCGAGACCCTGAAGGAGATGGAGGTCTTGATTGCCGATTGCGCCGAGGTCATCCTGGGCGGCCTCGAGCTGGACGTCATCGGCTACGGCTGCACCTCGGCCTCGATGGTGATCGGCGAGGAGACGGTGTTCGAGAAGATCCGCTCGGTGAGGCCCGGGATTCCCTGCACGACGCCGATCACCGCCGCCTTCGCCGCCTTCGACGCCCTGGGGGCGAAGCGGATCGGGGTCCTGACCCCGTATCGCGACGACATCAACCACTTCATGCGCGACTACATCGTCGCCCGGGGCTACCAGGTGCCCGTGTTCGGCTCCTTCAACGAGGAGAACGACCCCATCGCCGCCCGGATCTCGCCGTCGAGCATCCGCGACGGCATCGCCAGAGTCGCCGAGAGCGGCGACGTGGACGCCGTCTTCATCTCGTGCACCAGCCTCAGGCTGGCCGAGAGCGCGCGCCAGACCGAGGCCGAGATCGGCATCCCCGTCACCTCCAGCAACCACGCCATGGCCTGGCATTGCCTGCGCCTGGCCGGCATCGACGACCGCTTGCCGGAGTTCGGGCGGCTCTATACTCTTTGAAACCAAATCTCCTTGATTGGTTCGCAACACTGGACGCCGATCGACAGCGGTGGAGACGACCATGGGACTTGAATTTCTCGAAGGCAACGAGGCCATCGCGCGCGGCGCCATGAAGGCCGGGTGCGACTTCTTCGCCGGCTATCCGATCACCCCCTCGTCGTCGGTCTTCCACCACATGCTGGAGCTGGTGCCCCGGACCGGCGGCGTCGCCATCCAGGGCGAGGACGAGATCGCCTCGATCGGCATGTGCATCGGCGCCGCGATGGCCGGCAGCAAGGCGATGACCGCCACCAGCGGCCCGGGGATCAGCCTCTACAGCGAGAACATCGGCCTCGCCGTCATCGGCGAGACGCCGCTGGTCATCGTCAACGTGCAACGCCAGGGGCCGGCCACCGGCTCGGCAACCAAGGGCGCCGACGGCGACATCCAGTTCACCCGCTGGTGCACCTCGGGCGGCCTCCCGATGATCGCGCTTTGCCCGGCGACGGTCGGCGAGGCCTACGAGCTCACCTACCTGGCCTTCAACCTGGCCGAACGGTATCGGACGCCGGTGTTCCTGCTGGCCAACAAGGAGACCGGACTGACCCGCGAATCGGTCGATCTCGACGCCATTACCCTGCCCCCTCTTATCGAGCGCGCCAAGGCCCCGGCGGAAGTCGAGTACCGCCCCCACCACTTCGACCGCCCGGGGGATGTCCCCGCCTTCTCCGCATTCGGCGGCCAGAGGATCGCCCGCTACACCACCTCGACCCACGACCAGGCGGGCTACCTGAGCACCGATCCCGAGGTCATTCAGGAAATGATCGACCACTACGCGGCCAAGATCAACGACGCCGCCGAGGAACTGGCGATGGTCCGCGAGGACGCCGAGGAGGGGGCGGAAACCCTGGTTGTCGGTTACGGCATCACCGCCCGTTCGGCGGCCGTCGCGGTACGTGAGGCCCGGGCCGGCGGGGTCAAGGTCTCCGCCCTCACCCTGCAGACCCTCTATCCGGTTCCCGAGACGGCGTTGCGCTCGGCCATGAAGGGGGTGAAAAGGGTGATCGTGCCGGAAATGAACATGGGGCAGTACGTCCTCGAGGTGGAGAGGCTGGCGCCGGCCGGCGTCGAGGTGGTCGGCGTCAACAAGATGGACACCACGCTGGTTTCGCCGTCCGAAATCATCGAACAAGGCGGGTTGCTGTGAGCACCGGCGGCCATACCACCTATCTGACCGACAAGATCGGCCCCCTTCCATTTTGTCCCGGCTGTGGACACGACCTGCTGGTCAAGGCCCTGGATGGGGCGCTGGTCGAGCTGCAACCGGACCCGGCCAGGGTCGTCATCGTCACCGACATCGGCTGCATCGGCCTCGCCGACCGCCACTTCGTGACCCACGCCTTTCACGGCCTGCATGGCCGCTCGATCACCTATGCCTGCGGGCTCAAGCTGGCCCGTCCCGAACTTACCGTGATCGTGCTGAAGGGGGACGGCGGGTGCGGGATCGGCGGCATCCACCTGCTCAACGTGGCGCGGCGCAACATCGGCATCACCCTGCTTATCGCCAACAACTTCAACTACGGCATGACCGGCGGCCAGCATTCGGTGACCACGCCGACCGACGGCATCACCGTGACCACGCCGATGGGGAATTTCGAGGGGGCCATGGACCTGTGCGGGACGGCGATCGCGGCGGGCGCCGGATGGGTCTATCGGGGAACCGGGTTCGATGCCGACCTGGCCCAGCGGATCGCCGAGGCGATCCGCCAGCCCGGCTTCGCGATGCTCGATATCTGGGAGTTGTGCTCCGCCTACTACATGCCCCAGAACGAGATCAAGAAGAAGGACCTGATCGCGATGATCGGCACCTCGGGCATGAAGGCCGGCTTGCTGGCCGACAAACCGAGGCCCGAATACGGCGAGAGCTACCGCAAGGCCTACGCCAAATCGGCCGAGCGGACCAAGGCCGACAAGACCATCGAGCCCAGGTTCGAAAACAACGTGAGCCGGCAGACCGGCATCGTCATCGCCGGCAGCGCCGGCCAGAAGATCCGCTCGGCGGCGACCGTCTTCGCCCAGGCGGCGATGTTCGCCAACCTCGAGGCGACCCAGAAGGACGACTATCCGATCACCGTCATGACCGGGCACTCGATCACCGAGATCATCCTCAGTCCCCGGCGCATCGACTACACGGCCATCGATTCGCCCGATTATTTCGTCCTGATCTCCGAGGACGGCCTGAACAAATCGCGCTCCCGGATCGAGCGCCTGGCCGAGACCTGCGTCCTCTACGCCGAGGAAACCCTGGAGCTTCCCCGAACCCGGGCCCGGGTGGTCCGGCTGGCGTTGGCGAGGACGGCGAAGAAGGTCAACCGGCTGTCGATCGGCACCATCGCCCTGGCCGCCGTGCTCCGCGACACCGCCATGTTCCCCGCCGAAGCCCTGGAGACCACCATCTCCACCTTCCAGGCGCCGAAGATCGCCGCCATCAACCTGAAGGCCGTCGCGGCGGGCGGAAACCTGGTCGTAACACCCGCCGGGGGCTAGCGGCGACTATCCTTCAACACGCCGCATCGCGCGGCTGTTAAGGATTTGATTCTTTGACACGGATGGACACGGATGAACGCGGATGAAAACTTCGTTCCGTGTCCATCCGTGTCCATCCGTGTCGATTTTCTTGAGCTGGGGCTGAAACCGGGCAAATCGACCTTTACGCCGTGATGTCCGCTTTCCCATTGTTTTCGCCCGCTGCCACAGGCAAAGCCGACTACGTTTGAGGCGGGGAATTAGGGGCGGTTATGACCCGAAGGAGACTCAAGAAAAATTTTGAAGGAGAAGGGGCGAGACACCCCAAATCCTGAATGCCTGATAACCAACTGTTTTGCCCCCTACAGGCATCGGCAAGCGTCGGGTTCACATTTCAACACTTTATCCTGACTGCTTGTTGTCCTGGTCCGTTTTTCCCTATATGGTTTTTCGAGTTTGAGGACATTCGATCATGGATAAATTGAGCAAATCCGTCCTGGAATTCGCTCGCCTCGAAGGCGCGGATGCGGCGGGTATCGTGACAACGGCGGCCCTTGCGGGCGGGCCGCCCTCGGCGGACCTGACATATGTGCTCGATGGGGCAAAATCAGCGGTGAGCTTCGCCATAGCCATGGACCCGGAAACCATTCCGCCCTACCTGATGAAGAAAGACAGGCTCCGCCTGGAAAAAGATATGGTCCGGGCGAATGTCCTGGCCAGTGGCATTGCTTTACACTTGTCCAATTACCTCGGAAGCAGGGGACACAAATCGGTTCCCGTGGCCGCGAATCTGGTGTATCGACCGTCCGAAGACGACACTGCCTCCTACAACCCCTTGGAAGCGGTGTATCCGGATATCGCCCATCGCTATCTGGCGGTACAGTCCGGCTTGGGGTTCCTGGGGATGTCAGGCAATCTCATCACACCCCAGTTTGGCGCCGCTGTCATACTGGGCGCGGTGGTCACCGAAGCCGAACTGGAGCCGACGCCGCCCCTGGCGCCGGAAGAGAGCTATTGCGATGACTGCCGACTCTGCTTGGCCTCCTGCGCAGCGAGGTTCATGGATTTCGACAGCCAGACCAGCGTCAACCTGGATGGAACGGAGCTAACCTATTCCGGCCGGCGCAACCTCACCCGTTGCGACTTGGTGTGTAGCGGCTATACGGGTCTATCGCCCAACGGTCGATGGTCTACGTGGTCGCCCGGGCGCTTTGAAATTCCAAAAAATGACGAGGACCTCCCGGCCGCATTTGATCGCATCACCTCGGCTTACTCAAAATGGCCTTCGACCCCTGGAGGGCAACTTTTTTTCTATACGGATGACAAGCTTCGAGTCACCTGCGGCCACTGTCAGTTGATCTGCACCGCGGACCCGGAGGAGCGAAAACAACGTCTTCAAATGCTCAAGGATTCTGGTGTGATCGTGCAGGGCGAAGACGGCAGCCTGGAGGCGGTAAGCCCGAAAGAGGCAAAACGCAGGCTCGCCGAAATGCCACCAAGAACAAGGGCGCTCTACAAAAAATCGTAGGCTTGGCACCTCATGCCGATTCATCAAGAAAGGGACTCGATAAAGTCCGAAATTGGCTAAAAGCCGTAGTCGGTACCGTTGACGCCTAATCACCGCTTTGGAACGACAAGCCGACATTCCAAGGTGCAAGGGCTCGACTCGCCGCGCTTGGCGCAAATCACGTAGACCGCCAGGATCGCTTGCCCGACGCAATCAACCCCAATTCCACTTACCGCTTCGAAGAGTCATTTTTCCTTCTCCCCAGCCCACCTCCGCGCACCTCGGCGTCCTTGGCGGTTGATTCTTTGGCCTGGATGGACACCGATGAACGCGGATGAAAACTTCGTTCCGTGTCTATCCGTGTCCATCCGTGTCCATCCGTGTCGATTTTCTTGAGCTGGTTGAGACGATACCGGGGGTGTCTTTCAGTCGCGCAGGATCAAGGTGTCCTGGCTGACCGAGAAGCCCGACAGGCGGCCGAGGAAGCTCATGCCGAGGAGCGAGTAGTCCATCGCCCTGCCGTTCACCGTCGCCTCGACGTCTTCGATGTCGATGGGACCGACGGTGATCCGCCCCAGGGTAACCGGCGCCCCGACCACCGTGCCGCTGGCCGTCCGGTAGGCCTGGTCGAAGCGCAGCTTGGCATGGTCGAAGCCGATACATTCGGCGTCCCTGGGGCTTAAAATGACGTCGCTCGCCCCGGTATCGACCAGAAAGCGCACCGGGACGCCGTCCACCTTCGCCTCGACCATGATCCGCCCCCCCGCGGCGACGGGAATCCTCACCTCGACGGTCTCGGCTTGGCGGCCGAGGCTGAACCCGGCGAAGACGACCGTGGCCAACAGCACCCCGACCCCCAGATGCCTCAATCTCCGATGCCCCTTGAGGTGGCGGTGCAGGACCAGGGCCAAGGCGGCCAGGGCGAGGAGGAGAAACGAAAGAAGGGGATCGAGCCTGTCCAAGGCGCCGGCCAGGACATCCGGAAAGCGGTCATCGAGCCATGCCAGCGCCGCGACGACCACCACGGCGGCGGCGATCAGGACAGGCAGATGACGCCTCATCACCCGACTCCCTTGGATGAATCATGCCGTGAGATCATATATAATCGATGCCACGGCCAGATTCCAGCCGACTCCGGGAGAGGTTAGGAGATGACGGTACGCGTACCATGGATTTGAGGTCGATTTGGGGAATGTCGGTCGAACCGGCGCCACCGCCATGCCGTTCCGGCCGGCTTCCGGTGTGGCCGTATTTCCTGCTGTCCGGGGTATCCGGTCTGGCGGCCCTGGCCTTCGTCGTCTTCTGGTGGCCCGCCTCCTATCCCCCCGAGAGCGCGCTGGTCAGGATGAGCGGAAAGATCAACACAATCGTAGTCAAGGACGACTTTTCCAATACCGGGGCCGGGGCGATATTGCCGGCGCTGTCCTCGGTCTACTTCACCCTCGAGGGGGTCCAGGGTGAATTCCGCTATCCCTACACTCATCCCAAATATCCCCTGGTCCGCGACTACACGGCGGGGTCCCTCGAGGTGTGGGTCGACGGCTCCGAGATCGGGGTCAACCTGACGATGACGATCTGGCAGTTGCGGGAGCACAGCAACTTGAATTACCTGGTTCCGGAAACCTCGGTCACATACGACGAGGTGATCGAGAGGCTGAACAGGTCCGCCCGGGCGATGGCCGAGCTCGCCCTGTGGCTGTTCGCCCTCTCCGCAACCCTGGCCCTGGTCGGCATCGGGGTGCGCCGTTGGAACCGGCGCCGCGCGATCCCCCTCCCCTGAGCGACCCCGCCAACACCCCGGGACCCGGACTCGCCGCATCCCTCCCCGGGGCAAACAGCCTAATTTTTGGCGATTATATACTTGACACACGTGAGGCTATATCGTACAATAGCCCCAATGAGTTACAGGAGTTCAGGCCATGTGCGACCTTACAAACCCCATTTTCACCAACAAGACCGCCGCTCGTAAGCATCTTGAGTCCATCCGTTGGGCCGATGGCCGGTTCTGCCCCCACTGTGGCGCTACCGAAGGCACCAGCTTCGTTCGTGGCAAGAAGCACCGTCCGGGTCTGTACTACTGCAACGGCTGCTCGAAGCAGTTCACCGTCACCGTGGGAACCGTCTTTGAGCGCTCCAAGGTGCCCCTTCACAAGTGGATGTTGGGCTACCACCTAATGTGCGCTTCCAAGAAGGGCGTCAGCGCCCACCAGCTACACAGGATGCTGGGCGTCACCTACAAGACGGCTTGGTTCATGGAGCACCGTATCCGCGAGTCCATGAAGGACGAAACCCCCACGGCTATGGGCGGCGAAGGTGAAACCGTCGAGGCCGATGAAACCTATTTCGGCAAGAAGGACGGGGTACGAACCAACAAGCGCGGGCCTGGCCACAAACTCCGCGTGGTTGGGCTAGTGGAGCGTGGTGGCCGCGTTCGCACCTTCCATGTCAAAAACATCACCAGCAAAACCGTCCGCGACATCCTTGTTGCCAATGTTCGCCGCGATAGCCGCCTCATGACCGATGAAGCCGCTCACTACCATGTTGTCGGCGAGGAATTTGCCAGCCACCGCACAGTCGTTCACTCCCACCATGAATATGTGCGCGGTGAGGCTTACACGAACACCATCGAAGGCTATTTCTCGATCTTCAAGCGTGGCATGAAGGGCATTTACCAGCACTGTGGTGAGCGCCATTTGCACCGTTATCTGAACGAGTTCGATTTTCGCTACAACAACCGCGAACTGACCGACTCAGAACGCCGCGATGAAGCCCTCAAGGGCATCGAGGGTAAGCGCCTCACCTATCGGCGGACTGGTGAGCGGGCGAACGTCTAAGCCGAAACTCACCCGTCGCCTATACCGCGAGTGGTTTAAACGAATGTTTAACCATGACTCGTAACCTATCACTATGATATAAATCTGTAATACTACTGCAATGCACAAAATCTCTTGACGTGGTTATCATCAGGTGATAGGTATATGTCGTCGGACGATCGAGCCCTAGATCGGCTGCTGTTACTCGATGGTGAGATCATGGAGGTTGGTGACGGCTATTGGGTGAACATTAAGGCTCGCCTAGCACCCGCGACTGCCGCAAGGCCACACGGAATCAAATACAGCCTTTGCCTATTCGCTCCCAACGATGACCGCGTGGTCTGTTTCGACAACTCTCACCAAATCCTTGTCAGCAAAGGCCGTGCTAAGAAAAAAACTACTACAAGTAATCACGTTCATGAGGAAGAAAAGTTAAAGCCGTACGACTACACCGATGCGGAAACTCTTATGGTAGATTTTTGGGAGGCCGTTGACCACCACCTCAAGAAGGAGGGTGTCCAATGAGCAAGAACATGAAAGTTCTATATATCGGAATCGCCTCACGTGAGGAAATGCGCGCCAGAACTCTTGCAATCGCCCGTGGTGAATATGTGCCCGAGACTAACGAGCCCAAGGTGTGGTTTACGTCGTTGGAGTCTTTAGCCCAAGTGCTATCGAGCAAGAACCAACTCCTCTTGGAATTAATTCTGCGGGCGCGACCAGCCTCAATGAAAGAACTGGCAAAACTCTCTGGACGAGCAGAAAGCAATCTATCCAGAACGCTTCATACGATGGAGCGGTACAACTTGGTGCGACTCAACAAAGCCAAAAACGGCCGTATTGTGCCCGAGGTGCCTTACGAGAGGCTTGAATTCGGAATACCGATAGCTGCACAGGCGGCAAAACTCAAAGAAGCGCGGGCAGGATATTCAGCCAGATAGCACTAGACACCCGTAGCCCAAGAGCGAACCATGCCCGAAGACAGGAAACCTCGGATCACGTGTCCGGGGTTTCCTCCTTTTCGGATTTCGACCTATCCTTATGCGGCTTCGGCGGCGTACTGAGCGCCCGCTTCAGCGCTTCATCCCGGCGCTTGGCCGCCTCTTCCTCGGTTAGTTCGTCTGGCTCGTTAGGGGCGTTTGACATGATGGGAGATTACCATGTTTGACAGCGCAAAGCTAAAGATCGAGCGGGCCAAACATCACATCCTCGATCTCAACGGGCACATTGACGCCTACTCGGCCCAACACCCCCTGCGGATTTTCCGTAGCTTTGACAGCAAGGCCAGCCAAGTTACCTACTCGATCAAAACCAAGATACCCATGCCAGATGAAATCCCCCTGGTCATCGGTGATGCCATCCACAACCTGAGGGCCGCCCTCGACCTGCTCATCTTTGAGATGGTTGGCGATAAATGCAAAACACCCAGACAGCGGGACCAAATCCAGTTCCCATTCAGTAAATCGGCGCAGAGCCTTGGTGCTACCATTAAGACACGACAGGTACATCTCGCCGGCGAAAAGGTCGTCAAGGAAATCCACAACCTCAAGCCTTATCCTAGCGGGACCGAAAAGCTCTACGCTATCCACACCTTGGACATAACCGATAAGCACAAGCTCATCATCCCCACTAGCGGGAATGCCGGCATGACCTTCTCGCAATTCCGTAAAGCCATGCCCGAAATGCCGTACCGACCTAAGGAAGGGGTGCGCCTCGTCATGGCTAGTGGCGTCCAATTCACCATCAACATGCCCCGTCCCCAAGGCAGCCGGCGTGCGCGCCGGGCTGCCCAAAGTAAGAGCACCCCCGAACGGGAAACAGATTTCAAACCGACCTCTAGCGTATGCTTCAGCGAAAGTCAGCCCTTCCCAATGCAGCCAGTGATCGAGATTCTCGTCGCTATGGCAAAGGAAACCGACCGCGTCATCAACGTCATCACTGATGCTGCGCGGTAGGGCGCCGGCCTGTCGCTCACACACCACCCGAATCTCCCGCTTTTGTTAAGTACACAATCGCCTAATTTTTCGGCAATGTTTTCGCTTTGCCTTAAAAATAGGCACTTGGCCGGCCGGCCTCATCTCGCGTTTCCTGGGAAATTCCCCATATCCCGTTGATCTTTGGGCTTTTTCTTCCCGCCGGCGGAAACGGCATGGTTCTTGATACTACCTCTCCCGAACCATGCCACTTGGGAGGTGGATGCGATGGGATACGTGAAGGGAATGGCGGTTCCCGTGGCCGGCGGCCTGGCCTTCGTGGCGTCGGGCGGCGGCGCGGCGGAGGCCGCCGAGACCGCGCTTAACAGCGGCGATACGGCGTGGATGCTGGTCGCCACGGCGCTGGTCCTGATGATGACCCTGCCGGGACTGGCCCTGTTCTACGGCGGCATGGTGCGCAAGAAGAACGTCCTGGCCACCGTCATGCAGAGCTTCGCCGTGGCCTGCCTGATGAGCGTGTTGTGGATGGTGATCGGCTATTCCCTGGCTTTTTCCGACGGCGGCGCCGCCAACGCCTGGGTCGGCGGCCTGGATCGGGCGTTGCTGGCCGGGATGGGGGTCGGCGAGCTCCACGGGACGATCCCCGAATCGGTGTTCATGACCTTCCAGATGACCTTCGCCATCATCACCCCGGCGCTGATCTGCGGCGCCTTCGCCGACCGCATGAAGTTCTCCTCGATGCTGGTCTTCCTCGGCCTGTGGATGGTCGCGGTCTATGCCCCGGTCGCCCACTGGGTGTGGGGCGGCGGCTTCCTGAGCGGAGCCGGCGTCCTCGACTACGCCGGGGGCACGGTGGTCCACATCAACGCCGGCGTCGCCGGACTGGTCGCCGCGCTGCTCATCGGCCGCCGCCACGGCTACGGGAGCGCCAACATGGCGCCCCACAACCTGGTGCTCAGCGTGATCGGCGCCTCCATGCTGTGGGTCGGCTGGTTCGGCTTCAACGCCGGCTCGGCGCTGGCCGCCGACGGCGCCGCCGGGATGGCGATGGCGGTGACCCAGATCGCCGCCGCGGCGGCCGCCCTGACGTGGATGGCCGCCGAGTGGATGCTGCGCGGCAAGCCCAGCGTGCTGGGCATCGTCTCGGGGGCCGTCGGCGGGCTGGTCGCCATCACCCCGGCCGCCGGCTACGTCGATCCCGCCGGCGCCCTGATCCTCGGCCTGGGCGCCGGGGCGGCCTGTTTCTGGGGCGCCGCGGTACTCAAGGGGCGCTTCGGCTACGACGATTCGCTGGACGCCTTCGGGATCCACGGCATCGGCGGCATGGTCGGCGCCCTGGCCACCGGAGTCCTGGCCAGCGAAGCGGTCGGCGGCACTCCCGGCCTGTTCGAGGGCAACCCGCGACAGGTGCTGATCCAGCTCGAGGGCGTCGTCGCCACCGCCGCCTACTGCGCCGCGGTCACTTTCGTGCTGCTCAAGGCGATCGAGGCGACGATGGGCCTGAGGGTGGACCGGGAGACCGAGATCGCCGGCCTCGACATCACCCTCCATGGCGAGACCGTCCCCTAACCACTCCGCGACATCCTTGAACGGCTCTGTCAGGGCCTGCCGTTAAGGTCTTGTAAAGCAAGATACCGTAGACAGGATTCATGACCCGGACCCTGAACACGGCCGGAAGTGGCTTCCTGCTGCCCCCCGGCACCCTCGAGGCCCTGCGCCGACGCCTGCTCGAGGCCGGCGGCCTGGGCCTGTTCCTGGTCGCCGCCGCCCTGCTGGCCGCCCTGCTCAGCTATGCCCCCGGCGACCCCTCGTTCAACAGCGCCACCGACAGCGCCGCCCACAACCTGCTGGGCCGCCCGGGCGCCTACGCGGCGGACGTCCTGTTGCAAACCTTCGGCATCGTCGGCGGGCTGCCGGCCCTGGTCCTGGTCTTTTGGGGCTGGAAACTGTTTAGCAAGCGCAACGTTTCCTCGCCGTGGCTGCGCTTAGGGATGCTGGGCGCCGCCATGATCCAGTTGGGGATGGCGGCCAGCGCCGTGGCCGTCCCCGACGCCTGGCCTCTGCTGGCGGGTTTCGGCGGCATCGTCGGCGGCCTCCTGCTGGAGCGTCTGAACGCCTTCGCCGCGGCCTTGGGCGGCGATTCCGGGATGTGGCTGCTGGCTCCCGGCTGCGCGGCGCTGGGAGCGGCGGCGCTGTTCGTCGCCCTCGACGCCTCGCCGGCCTCGTGGCGGGCCGGGTTCGGCTCGCTGGTCCGGGGCGCCGTCATCGTCGCTGGCGCCGTGCGCGGCGGCGGCGATCTCCTGGAGGACCTGCGGCGGTGGCGCAAGCTGGCCGATTCGGCCCCCGAGGTCGTGCTCGAGGGCGATGCGAAGGCTTCCGGAACCGCCCGCACGGCCGCCGCGCGGACCATTGCGGTGGCCCCCAAGGCGCCCAAGGCGCGGCTCGGCCGGCGGGCCAAGGCGGCCCGTCAGGGGACCCTGGACCTCGATCCCGGCGACGAATTCCGCTTCCCGCCCCTCGAACTCCTCGAGGCGGCGGCGGCCCCGGCGGGCGGCGCCGGCGACAACCGCGAGGCCCTGAAACAGAACGCGCGGCTGTTGGAGACGGTGCTCGACGACTTCGGGGTCCGCGGCGAGATCATCAAGGTCCGCCCCGGCCCGGTGGTCACGCTGTATGAGTTGGAGCCGGCGCCGGGGACCAAGACCAGCCGGGTGATCGGCCTGTCCGACGACATCGCCCGCTCGATGAGCGCGGTCTCGGTACGCATCGCGGTGGTCCCGGGGCGCAACGTCATCGGCATCGAGTTGCCCAACACCAGCCGCGAAATGGTCCACCTGCGCGAGCTGCTGGCCTCGGACACCTTCGAACGCTCGGCCGGCAAGCTGAAGCTGGCCCTGGGCAAGGACATCAGCGGTACGCCGATGGTGGTCGACCTGGCCCGCATGCCCCACCTGCTGATCGCCGGCACCACCGGCTCGGGCAAGTCGGTGGGCATCAACACCATTATCCTGTCGCTGATCTACCAACTGCCTCCGGACCACTGCAAGCTGATCATGATCGACCCCAAGATGCTGGAGCTGTCGGTCTACGAGGGCATCCCCCACCTGTTGTGTCCGGTGGTCACCGAGCCGGCGAAGGCGGTGACCGCGCTCAAATGGGCGGTCCGCGAGATGGAGGAACGCTACCGGGCGATGTCCCAGCTCGGGGTGCGCAACGTCGCCGGCTACAACGCCCGCCTCGCCGAGGCCCTCAAGAGGGGCGAAACCCTGACCCGGCGGGTGCAGACCGGGTTCGACGACGCCGGCAAGCCGGTGTTCGAGGACCAGCCCCTGTCCATGGAGCCGCTGCCGTTCATCGTCGTCGTGGTCGACGAGATGGCGGACTTGATGCTGGTCGCCGGCAAGGACATCGAGACCGCCGTCCAGCGCCTGTCCCAGATGGCGCGGGCGGCGGGCATCCATGTCGTGATGGCCACCCAGCGGCCCTCGGTCGACGTCATCACCGGCACCATCAAGGCCAACTTCCCGACCCGGGTCAGCTTCCAGGTGACCTCCAGGATCGACAGCCGGACCATCCTCGGCGAGCAGGGGGCCGAACAGCTCCTCGGCCAGGGCGACATGCTGTACATGGCCGGCGGCGGCCGCATCACCCGGGTCCACGGCCCCTTCGTCTCCGACAACGAGGTCGAGGCCGTGGTCCGCCACCTCAAGACCCAGGGCACGCCCGCCTACCTCGAGGACGTCACCGCGGACGTCGAGGGCGACGCCTTCCCGGGGACCGGCGGCGAGGGTGCCTCCGGCGACGTCCTCTACGACGAGGCGGTGGCGTTGATCACGCGCGAAGGCAAGGCCTCGACCAGCTTCATCCAGCGCCACCTGCAGATCGGCTACAACCGCGCCGCCCGGATCATCGAACGGATGGAGGACGAAGGCCTGGTCAGCCAGGCCAACCGGGTCGGCCGCCGCGAGGTGCTGATCGGCGGCTGAACAACCCCCTTGACGATGCCCGGTCCCGGCCGCACCCTGGCGGGGGAGCGGAACCGCCATGACGATCGCGACGATCGCGCGAACATATTTCCGGAGCTGGGTCTTGCTGGTGGTCCTGGTGAGCGTGGTGGGCCTGGCGGCGGGCGCCCGGCCGGCCGCCGCCCTCGAGCTCGATTCGGCGGCCAAGGCCGACATCGCCCGCATCGAGGACTACCTCAACCGGCTCGACACCCTGCGCGCCCGCTTCCTGCAGTTCTCGTCCAACGGCGACTACGCCGGCGGGCAGATATTCATCTGGCGTCCGGGGCGGATGCGGATCGAATACGACCCGCCGGTGCCGGTGCTGATCGTCGTCGACGGCACCTGGCTGATCTACCACGACCGCAAGCTGGAACAGGTCAGCCACGTCCTGCTGTCCTCGACCCTGGCCGGCATCCTGGTCGCCGACGACATCTCGTTGTTGTCCGAAGAGCTGGAGGTGACCGGGTTCGAGAACTCCGCCAACGTCCTGCGGGTGACCCTGGTCAAGGCCGAGGACCCGCTCGAGGGCAGCCTGACCCTGGTCTTCAGCGACAATCCCCTGGTCCTCAAGAAATGGCACATCACCGACGCCCAGGGAATCACGACCACCGTCTCCCTGCTGGATACCCAGTTCGGCCTCCCCTTGAACCCGGAGTTGTTCCGCTTCAAGGCCCCCCCCAAGAAGCCCCGACACACCCCCTGATCCCAACCGGCCGCCGCCAAGACATGCGTTTGTTGCATACCAGGGTCGCGTTTAACGCACTGGCGCCGGGACCACCGCTGAAACACATAAGGACTATGGAACGGTTGCGACCGAAAAGGTTACGGCCTTCCTGGATGGCCCCCTGCCATCCCACGGCTCCATTATCGGAGCTATTAAAGCGCCCAGCCTCCCCCCCCCTTGGCCGGGCGCTTTTTTTTCCGGTGTCGGGTTTATAGCGTTGGTATCACGGATTGAGTCGATAGCCGCCGGGGCCGGTGACCAGGATCCGGGCGTTGGCGGGGTCGCGTTCGATCTTCTGGCGCAGGCGGTAGATGTGGGTTTCCAGGGTATGGGTGGTGACCCCGGCGTTGTAGCCCCACACCTCGTCCAGCAGCACCTCGCGGCCGACCACCCGGTCGCCGGCCCGGTACAGGTACTTGAGGATCGCCGTCTCCTTATCGGTGAGGCGGACCTTCTTGTCGGTGTCGGTGTCGACCAGCAGCTTGTTGCCGGGCTGGAAGGTGTAGGGGCCGATGGTGAAGACGGCGTCGTCGCTGCGTTCGTGCTGACGGATGTGGGCCCTAAGGCGGGCCAGCAGGACGCCGAGCCGGAACGGCTTGGTGATGTAGTCGTTGGCCCCGGCGTCCAGCCCCAGGATGGTGTCGGCGTCGGTGTCCGCTCCGGTCAGCATGATGATCGGCGAGGTCACCCCGTTGCGGCGCATCAGCCGGCACACCTGGCGGCCGTCGATGTCGGGCAGGCCGACGTCGAGGATGATCACGTCGAAGTAGTCGGTCTTGGCCAGGTCCAGGGATTCGGCGCCGGATCTGGCGCCGACGGTGGTGAACTCCTCGTGCAACTGGAGCTGCTCGCTCAGCATCTGCAACAGGGTACTGTCGTCATCGACGATCAGGACTCGCTTGCCCGAAGCCATCTCTCCCCCGCCCACGCATCCTTCCTTCCTTGCGCTATTATAACTATAATGGGCTCGGGCCGCCCATGAAAGCTTTCAGACAGGACCGGCGCCGCGCCGGCAAACGTGGTGACATGCCCCACCGATTCAAACTGATCCCCATGCCGGCCTCGCGCGAACCGGTGTCGCTGCTGGAGGTGGACCGCGCGGTTTCCGAGTTCCGCCGCGGCCGATGCGTGGCGGTTCGCGGCGCCGGCGGCGCCGCGGCCCTGGTCCTGGCCGCCGAAGCGGTGACCCCGCAGGCCCTGGAGGAGCTGGCCGAGCGCAGCGGAAACGATCCGCTGCTGGCCCTCACCGCCCGGCGCGCCTCCGTGCTGGGGCTGGTCCGGAGCCGGGCCACGGTGGTCACCCTGAGCGCCGACGGCCCGCTCACCGCCGAGCTGATAGCCGACCTCGCCGATCCCCTTTCCGGGCTTCCCCCCGACGCCTCGGGGGCCCTGCCGGTGGAGCTTTCGCCCGCCGACGCCCCCGCCTACGGCTGCGACAGCGCCGCCGTCGGCTTGGCCAAGCTGGCCCGGCTGCTGCCCGCCGCGGTGACCGCGGTGCTGACCAGCCCGGACGCCGACGACCTGGCCGCCTGGACGACCCGCCACGACCTGTTGCTGGTCGATGCCGGCGACATCTTCCAGTACGAGCACACCGCGGCCCGGACGCTGCGCGCGGTCAGCGAGGCCCGGGTGCCGCTGCCGGGCGCCCCGGACACCCGGATCATCGCCTTCCGCCCCATCGACGGCGGCCTCGAGCACCTGGCCATCATCATCGGCCAGCCGCCGGCCGGCGCCGAGGGCGAGGCGGTCCTGAGCCGCCTCCATTCGGAATGTTTCACCGGCGATCTGTTGGCCAGCCTGCGCTGCGACTGCGGCGACCAGCTCCACGGCGCGCTCAAGGAGATCGCCGCCGCCGGCAGCGGGGTGCTGCTCTACCTGGCCCAGGAGGGCCGGGGCATCGGCCTGGTCAACAAGCTGCGGGCCTACGAGCTTCAGGATCGCGGCTTCGACACCCTGGACGCCAACGAGCAACTGGGCTTCGACGCCGACGAGCGGATCTACCTGCCGGCCGCCCAGATGCTCCGCCAGCTGGGCTTCATGCGGATCAGGCTGCTGACCAACAACCCCGACAAGGTGGCGGCGCTGGCCGGCTGCGGGGTCGACGTCGTCGAGCGGGTCCCCCACGCCTTCCCCTCGAACGAGCATAACGAGATGTACCTGCGGACCAAGGCGGCCCGCGGCGGCCACCTCTTCTAAAGTTCCGGTGCCGGGCAGATATTGCCCAGGGCGCCCGCCGCGGTCCCGCCCCGATCTCCCAAGCCCTTGATTCCCAGGCTTTTTCATCCTGGCATCGGGATTGCAGGACTTCCCGCAAAAGAACCCCGTCACATATCCGGGAAGTGGGATAGCTGATGATCGTTTCGGAAAACTCCAGGCCCGACCAGCTTGCCATCCAGTTCCAGGCCGAGACCCGGCGCGAGGACGCCGACGACGCCAGGAGCGCGGGCGACGAGGACGGTTTCCAGATGTTCGGAGAGGACGGCTTCACCTTCCTCGACTTCCTCGACATCATCAACCCCCTCCAGCACATCCCGCTGATCTCCACCCTCTACCGGAACCTGACCGGGGACACCATCGACCCGGCGCCCCGGGTTGCCGGCGGCGCCCTGTTCGGCGGACCGATCGGCGCCGTCGTCTCGCTGATCGACGTCATCATCAACCAATCCACCGGCAAGGACTTCGGCCAACACGTCATGGCCATGTTCGGCGGCGAGACGCCGGCCCAGGACGGGGGTTACAGGTCGGCGGCGGTGGTCTCCGTCGACGGCCCCTACGCCATCGCGACGGCGGCCGAAATGGCGCTGTTGGAGGCCGAGGCCAAAGGGATGAAAGTCGCCGCCGCCGCTCCTGCTCCCGCGCCCGCGCCCGCGCCCGCTCCCTATGCCGCCCTCACCGGCGCCGAACTGGCTTTGTTGAAGGCCGAGGCAGAGGCCATGAAGGCGGCTTCCGCGAACGCCGCCCCGCCGACTACGGTCGTCGCCTTCGCCGACCGGCCGTACGCCGCCACCACCACCGCGGCCGTTGCCGGCGCCGCCGCCCGCGAGGGCGGATGGTTCTCGGACGTCATGCTGACCGCCCTCGCCCGGTACCAAGACGGCGCCCGGCTGTCCTCCGTCCCGCCGCCCCCGGGCGTCGATATCAGCTACTGACCGAGAAAGCAGCTTCACCGGGAATTCGGCTATACTCCCCGCCATGGACATCCAGGTCGAGGCGCCGGGTTTGCTCACTTGGCGCGGCCGCCGGGTGCGGTGCGCGCTCGGCCGGGGCGGTCTTGGCCGCGACAAGCGCGAGGGTGACGGCGTCACCTCGGTGGGCTGTTTTCCCCTGCGCCGGGTGTTGTACCGGGCCGACCGGCTGGACACCCCGCCGAGCGCCCTGGCGGTCGCTCCGCTGAGACCCGACGACGGCTGGTGCGACGACCCCGGCGATGGCCGCTACAATAGGCAGGTCCGCCTCCCCTTCCCGGCCCGCCACGAGGCGCTGTGGCGCGAGGACGGCCTCTACGACGTGATGGTGGTGGTCGGATACAACGACGATCCGGTTGTCGCCGGGCGGGGCAGCGCCATCTTCATCCACCTCGCCGGACCCGGATACCCGCCGACCGAGGGTTGCCTTGCCCTGGCTCGGGAGGACCTGCTCATGGTGCTGGAGGAATGCAGCGGGGATACGCGGCTTTCTATCCTGCAAGCCCCTCTCGATTAGCCATCTCCGGTTCCCCCGCGAAGGGATCGCCTAGTTCACCGGGCGATGGAATCCGTTCCCGGACGACGCTGAATTTCACCTTGTCGGGATTCGAATAGATCACCAGGGCATGTTGTCTGAAAAAGGCGTGCCAATAAGAGAAGTACGAAAACTTCGAGAAGAACCTGTCATGGTAAAAATGATGGCAACGGGTTCCCTCTCCGTGGTCCAGGCCCTGGGCCACCTTGTACAAGATCAGGTTCGGTCCTTTTTCCTCATGCCAGATGATCCCGTAATCGGCCAGGTTTGCGAAAATCCGGGAATCCCGTGTCAGATGAAAGCGGCCCGACATGACCAAGTGGATATGCTCCCGGTTGTCATAGAGAAAGTCGAGTGTCTGGCGCATCTCCTCGGCCGTCTCGGTGGGAAAACCGATGATGACATACAGGTGGTTCTTGATCCCGGCTCCGGCGCTGTTCTTCATGACCTCGGCGATGTCCCCGACAACGGTTCCCTTGTCGATCATGTCGAGAACGCGTTGGCTGCCGGATTCGAAGCCCCACATGATGTAACGGCAGCCCGATCGGTACATAATGTCGAGAATCTCCCGAGTGAAGTGAGCGGTCGGCATGGCGAGAGCGTAATAGGTGATGTCCAGTTTGCGCCGGATGATCTCCTCTCCGATCTTCTTGAAGCGGGCTGGAGACACCATTTCGTCAACCCAGTCGAAGTAACGTATACCGTTCCGTGCGTGGTGTTCGAGTTCGTCGACCACGCGCTGGACCCCGGTCACCCGGTAAGTGTCGGCATACTTGTTGAAATGGTTGCAAAACGCGCATCGTCGCCAGTAGCAGCCACGTGAAGTAAGGATCGGAACCACCTGTTCGGGGGAAAAATACATGTCCTGATCGAAATCGGAGAAATCGGCGAAGGGAAGGTCGTCGAGAGACAATCCTGGCCGTTCCCCGTTGACCATGACCTTCCCGCCGTCTTTCCAGACCAGTCCAGTGATGGTTCCGAAATCGCCGTCGGATTCGAGGATGTTCAGCAATTCCAGAAGGGTCTGCTCGCCCTCCTTGAGCACGATGAAGTCGATGAACGGGGATTCTAGAATCTCCTCGTGGATTCCCGAGCTGACGAAGTTGCCGCCGAACACGATCATGACGCGGCGGTCCATCGACTTGATGATTCGCGCCATCAGCAGCGAGATGTAGTACTGCCTGGGAAAAAGAAGCGAAAATCCCACAACGTCAGGGGTGCCGGCCAGCACCATCCGGCAACACTCCTGAATGTAGCCGGGAACGGTGACTTTCCCCGACATCATTTTCAGGCATTCCTCGTGTAGCGTGTCGTAGGTCTTCCAGAAGGCCTGCTGGGCAAGCCCGGCACCGTCATTGTAGGTATCCTGATCGAAAAACGCCGGGCTTCCCCTGAAGGCCTCCAGGGCTTTCCCGATATTGCCCCGAATGTCCCCATCGGCCTTGCCGTTTGTGGTAAAGGAAACGCCGCCTTTGTCAATCTCTTGGATGATCCAATCGTTCATCACGGCGTTCAAATCCAAGCACTTCACCCGGTGGGCGCTGTGCTCCTGGACGTAGGCCTTGAGGCAGGAAACGCCTAGCGGGTAGGTCGGCAACACGAAGGGACTGTAGACGAGATTGCAGCGCATGTTCAGGCCCCTTTTCCGAGCATTTCACCAACCGGCTCGGTAAAGTCAATATTGTACCCTTTCGATTGGGTCACGGATAGGCACGGGGACCGAAAATGGCGGTACCCACACGAACCTGGGTGGCGCCGAAACGAACCGCGATCTCGAAATCGTCGCTCATCCCCATGCTCAACTCGCCCAGCCCGTTGCGCCGGGCGATCTCCCGGAGCAGGGCGAAATGGAGAGATGGTTCCTCGTCGAACGGCGGGATGCACATCAGGCCCCTCAGCGGCAGCGCGAACTCGTCGCGGCAGGCGGCGATCAGGGCGTCGGCCCGCTCGGGGAGGACGCCCGCCTTTTGCGGTTCCTCGCCGGTGTTGACCTGGACCAGGCAGTCGGGGCGGCGGCCCGTCTTGTCCATCTCCTTGGCCAGGGCGCGGGCCAGTTTCGGGCGGTCGACGGTTTCGATGACATCGCACAACGGCACCGCGTGACGGACCTTGTTGGTCTGCAGGGGGCCGATCAGGTGCAGCCGGGCGTCGGGATAGGCCTCCTTGAGTCGGGGCCACTTGTCCAGCGCCTCCTGGACCCGGTTCTCGCCGAACGCCCGGTGTCCGGCGTCCAGCGCCATCCGCACCCGGGCCGGCGGGTGGGTCTTGGTAACGGCGACCAGGGTCACGGCGGCCGGCGACCGGCCGGCGGCCTCGGCGGCCCCGGCGATGCGCCCCTCGACGGCGGCCAGGTTGGCGGCCAGTTTTTCGATGCTTAGCGACTCGGAAGTCATTTGGAGTACCATACGATTTGCGCGATTTGCGCGATTTGCGCGATTTGCGTCGGCGGTGGGGAGGGTTGAGGATCGGTGGCGACCCTAGCAGACTTGGCCCGGCGGCTCAATTTGCACGGTGAGGGCGCACCCGCGGCCCTGCCGCCGCTGATCGTGATGACCGACAGCCGGCGGCTGGCCGATCCGACGCCCGCCATCGCCGGCCTCGAGCGCGGCTGCGCCGTCATCCTGCGCCACTACGGCGAGCCCGGGCGCGAGGAGATGGCCCGGTGGCTGGCCGGGCTGTGCCGGCGGCGGGGCCTGAGGCTGTTGATCGCCGGCGACGGACGGCTGGCGGCGGCGGTCGGGGCCGGCGGGGTCCACCTGCCGGAAGCGGCGGCGCTGCGGGGCCCGGGGGTTTG
>CAZWEZ010000037.1:0-33068 GCA_964632795.1 uncultured Thalassospiraceae bacterium
CTGCTCAGCTTCGGCATCGCCGGCGGGCTCGACCCGGCGCTGGGTCCCGGCGATGTGGTCGTCGCCGATCAAGTGGTGGCGCCCGGCGGCGCCCGCTATCCCACCGACGCCGCCTGGCGGAACGGGTTGACGGCGCTGCTCGGCGGCCAATCGGCGCTGTCCGCGCCGCTGGCCGGCAGCGACCGGGTGGTGATGGAGCCGGCGGCCAAGGGTCGCCTGTTCGAGGAAACAGGCGCCGTCGCCGTGGACATGGAAAGCCACGCCGTGGCCGAGGTCGCCGCCGCTGCCGGGGTTCCTTTCCTGGTCCTCAGGGCGGTTTCCGATACCGCCGCCGGGACCGTCCCGCGCTCGGCGTTGAAGGGGGTCGACCGCCAGGGGCGGGATTGCCCCTGGGCGGTGGCCCTGGCGCTGCTCGAGCGTCCGCGGGAGCTTCCGGCGCTGCTCGAATTGAAACGGGACGGGGCGGCGGCCCTGAAAGCGTTACGCCGCGTCGCTGCGCTCGCCGGCCCCGGGTTTGGACTCGGACTCGACTAACACTTCGGCCGGGCGCTGGTCCTCCAGGGGGATTTCCGGAACCATGGGTTTTTCGGTGTCGATGCCGAAAAGCGCCACCCCGAGGGCCGACAGCGGATGGGCCACGGTCTCGGCGACGGCGGTCGGCTCGTAGCCGCAGTGGACCATGCAGTCGGCGCATTTCTCGTAGTTGCCGGTGCCGTAACCGTCCCAGTCGGTGTCCTCCATCAGCGCCTTGAAGCTGTCCGCGTGGCCTTCGTTCAGCAGGTAGCACGGACGCTGCCAGCCGAAGATGTTGCGCGTCGGGTTGCCCCACGGGGTGCAGCGGAATTGCCGGTTGCCGGCCAGGAAGTCCAGATAGAGGCTGGACTGGACGAACCGCCAGCCGCGGCCGCGGCCCAGCCTGAACAGGTCGCGGAAGAACCGCTTGGTCCGTTGCCGGGTCAGGAAGTGTTCCCGGGCCGGGGCCCGTTCGTAGGCGAACCCGGGGGCCACGGTGATCCCCTCGACATCCAGGTCGTCGCGGATGAAGGAGAAGAAATCGGCCGTTTCGGCGGCCTCGACGTCGCCGAACAGGGTGCAGTTGACGGTCACCCGGAAGCCGCGCCGCCGCGCCTCGCGGATGGCGGCGATGGCGCGCTCGAAGACGCCGTCCTGGCACACCGCCTTGTCGTGGGCCTCGCGGAGGCCGTCGAGGTGGATCGAGAACGTCAGGTAGGGACTGGGGGCGAAGCGGTCCAGGTTCTTCTCCAGCAACAGGGCGTTGGTGCACAGGTAGATGAACTTGCGGCGCTCGACGAGGCCCTCGACGATGTCGCCGATCCCCTTGTGCAGCAGGGGTTCGCCGCCGGGGATGGAGACGATGGGGGCGCCGCATTCGTCGGCCGCGGCCAGGCACTCCTCGACGCTCAATTGGCGGTTCAGGATGTCCTGGGGATAGGCGATCTTGCCGCACCCGGCGCAAGCCAGGTTGCAGCGGAACAGGGGTTCCAGCATCAGCACCAGCGGATACCGCTTCACGCCCTTGAGGCGCTGTAAGAGGATGTAGGCGCCGACGCGGGCCTTCTGGACCAGGGGAATGGCCATGACGGGGATCAGGCCCTGGCCTTGAGGCGGTTTTCGGCCTGGGTCAGTTCGCGGGGCAGTTTGAACTGCATGCTCTCCTCGATGCCGGCGATGCGCTCCAACTCGACCTGGCCGTATTCGCCGAGCCGGGCGATCAACTCCTGGACCAGTTCCTCGGGCGCCGAGGCGCCGGCGGTGACGCCGACCACGTCGACCCCTTCCAGCCACGCCGTATCCAGGCCCTCGGCGTCGTCGATGAGGTAGCTGGGGATGCCCATGTCCTTGCCGATCCCGCACAGGCGGTTGGAGTTGGAGCTGTTGCGGGCCCCCACCACCAGCAGCAGATCGACGTGGCTGGCCAGATCGCGCACCGTCTGCTGGCGGTTCTGGGTGGCGTAGCAGATGTCCTTGACGTCGGGGCCGACGATCTTGGGAAACCGGGCCTTGAGCGCCTCGATCACCTCGCGGGTGTCGTCGACGCTGAGCGTGGTCTGGGTCACGTAGGCGATCTTGTCGGCATCGCGCACTTTCACCTGGGGCAGGTCGTCGGTGGTGGTGACCAGGTAGACGCCGCCGGGAATGCGGCCCTGGGTGCCCTCGACCTCGGGGTGGCCGTCGTGGCCGATCAGGATCACCTCGCGGCCCATGCGGACGTGCTTCTGGCCTTCCTTGTGGACCCTGGAGACCAGCGGGCAGGTGGCGTCGATGACCGGCAGCTTCCGGGTCTGGGCCTCCTTCTCCACCGCCTCGGAGACGCCATGGGCGCTGAAGATGGTGACCGCGTCGTCGGGGATGTCGTCCAGTTCCTCGACGAATACCGCCCCCTTGGCGCGCAGCGTTTCCACCACCCGCTTGTTGTGGACGATCTCGTGGCGCACGTAGACCGGCGGCCCGTAGATGTCCAGCGCCCTCTCGACGATCTCGATCGCCCGCTCGACCCCGGCGCAGAAGCCCCGGGGTCGGGCCAGCATGACCCGCAGGTGTCTTTTCTTGGGTGGTGCCACGTTTCTATCCACTAGTTATTGGTTCTTGAAAAATAAGGTCGGTTTGGCCAAAGGTGAAGGGGTGTCGCGAATATTTCCGAGTCGCCCATGACCATCCTCGTCACCGGGGCCTCCGGTTTCGTCGGTTCGGCGGTCGCCCGCGCCCTCCTCGGCGAGGGCCGCGAGGTGCGGGTTCTGGTCCGTCCGGCCAGCGACCGGCGCAACCTCGAGGGGCTCGACGCCGAGATCGTCAGCGGCGACCTGAGGGAGCCCGATACCCTGGCCGCGGCGTGCCGGGGATGTCGCGGGCTGTTCCACGTCGCCGCCGACTACCGCCTGTGGACGCCCCATCCGCAACGGATGTTCGAGGCCAACGTCGAGGGCACCCGCAACGTCCTGCTGGCGGCGGAGGAGGCCGGTATCGAGCGCATCGTCTACACCAGCTCCGTCGCCACCCTGGGCCTGCCGGGCGACGCATCCCCCGGCGACGAGGAGACGCCGGTCGCTTATCGCGACATGATCGGTCCCTACAAGCAGTCCAAGTTCAGGGCCGAGGAGGCGGTGCGCGAACTGATCGCCCGGCGGGGGCTGGCGGTGGTCATCGTCAATCCCTCGACGCCGGTCGGCCCCCGGGACGTCAAGCCGACGCCCACCGGACGGATGATCGTCGAGGCCGCCTCGGGACGGATGCCGGCCTATGTCGACACCGGCCTCAACATCGTCCACGTCGACGACGTGGCGGCCGGTCACCTGGCCGCCTTCAGGGAGGGGCGGGTCGGCGAGCGCTACGTGCTGGGCGGCCACGACATGAGCCTCCGGGAGATCCTCACCGAGATCGCCGACATCGCCGGCCGCCCCGCCCCGCGCTTTCGCCTCCCCCACGGCCTGATCCTGCCCCTGGCCCATGTTGCCGAGGCGTGGGCGCGCCTGAGCGGGAATGAGCCCTTCGCCACCGTCGACGGCGTGCGCATGGCCCGTAAGCGGATGTTCTTCTCCAGCGACAAGGCGCGCCGCGAGCTGGACTACCGACCGCGCCCGGCGCGCCGCGCGTTGGAGGACGCCGTCGCCTGGTTTAGCGACAACGGCTACTGCAAAGTTCTTGTCGGTAGGGGCCGGGGAGGCTAAGAACCTCCCAATAAGGAGACCCCGTTTCGATGAAAACACTGATGCTGGCCGCCGGCGTCGGCAAGCGGCTCTACGGCGAAGACGACAGCCAACCGCCCAAGGCGCTGCTCCGCTTCGACGGCAAGACCCTGCTCCATCGCCACATCGAGATCCTCGAGCCCTGCGGGATCGAGGAGTTGGTGCTGGTGGTCGGCTACCGGGAAGAGGACATCGTCGCCGAGGTCGAGGCCATCGGCGCCGGGGACTACGTGCGGATGGTCCGCAACCCCGACTTCCGGGGCGGCCCCATGATCTCGCTGTGGGCGGCGCGGGAGATGCTGCGCGAGGGCGACGACATCCTGTTCATGGACGCCGACGTGCTCTACCACCCGCCCCTTCTGGAGCGGTTGATCCGCTCGCCCCAAGCCAACTGCGTCCTGCTCGACCGCGACATCCAGGTTGGCGAGGACCCGGTCAGGGTATGCGTCAACGCCGGCGCCGTGGTCGACTTCGGCAAGATGATCGAGGGCGACTTCGAGATGGTCGGCGAGTGGCCCGGCTTCATGAAGATGTCGCCGCGAATCGCCGCCAAGGTGGCCGACATGACCCAGCTCTACATGGACCAGGGCAAGAGCGACATGACCTACGAATGGGCGATGCGCGACGTCCTGGTCGGCGAGCCCCACGGCACCTTCGGCTACGAGGACATTACCGGCGTGCCGTGGATCGAGATCGATTTCCCGGCCGACCTGATGCGCGCCGAGAAGATCATCCTGCCCCGGATTTCGCTGCCCGGAGACGGCGCCGAGGAGGCGGAGACCATGGACCTCGCGGAGTCGGGAAGCCATTAGCCACAACACCTGGATACACCGGGGAGTGCGGGTCCTGGTCAGGCCGCTGGTCGGCACGCCGGTAACGCCCAACCATTTGACCACGCTGCGCCTGGCCGCCGGGCTGGGGGCGGCGGCCGCCCTGGCCGTCGGCGATCCCTGGTGGCGGAACGTCGGCGGGGCCGTATTCGTGGTCGCCTTTCTGCTCGACCGCGCCGACGGCGAGTTGGCCCGGCTCGGCGGCAGGACCACCTCCTGGGGGCATGTCTTCGACCTGGTCTCCGACGGCCTGTGCGACGTCCTGATCTTCGTCGGCCTGGGGGTCGGCCTGCGCGCCGGGGCCTACGGTCCGTGGGCGATCCCCATGGGGCTCCTGGCCGGCGGCGCGGTGGCCTCGATCTTCTGGCTGGTGATGCGGATCGAGGCGGCCCAGGGACAGCGGGCCGCCGAACTGCCCGGCGTCGCCGGCTTCGATCCCGACGACGCCATCCTGATCGTCCCCGTCGTCCTGTGGCTGGGCGGCGCCGAGTGGCTGCTGGCCGCCGCCGCCTTCGGCGCCCCGGCCTTCGCGGTGTTCTTCTTCCTCAGATACCTGCGCCTACGATCTCAATAGGCTCCACAGGGTCCACAGGCAGTAGAGCGTGGCCCCGATGCCGGCGGCGACGAAGAACGGGGTCAGGAAGCCGAGCCAGGTGATCGGGGCCAGCAGGTAGATGCCGTCCTCCAGCTCGAAACCGGCGAACCCGGGATAGCCCACGGCCTCGCCTTCCCCGGCTCCGGCGTCCCGGCGTTTTCGGTCGATGCCCAGGTTGAGGAACATCGACAGCACCGCCGAGACGGTCCCGGCCAGTCCCAGGACCAGCGCCCAGCCGCCCAACGCCCCTCCCTGGAGGCCGATGCCGATGCACATGAACAGGGCGCCGTAGCTGAGCGCCCCGGCGACGTAGTCGAGGTAATAGCCGAGCCGCGAGGTCATCCGTTTCTGGCGCGCCAGCTCGCCGTCGAAGTGGTCCATGAAGCGGGCCAGCACGAACAGCCCGGCCCCCCAGTCGGCGTGGCGCGCCTCGCCGGTGGCCAGCAGCCCCGCCCCGACCAGGGCGACAAGCAGCGTGACCACGGTCACCTGGTTGGGGGTCACCGGGGTGTTGACCAGGGGTTTGACCAGCACGCGGGCGATTCGCTGGTCCCAGGGCGGGCCTTCCATGGCCGGTCTCCTCGAGGGAAAAGGGAGCGGTCCAAAGGTGTTGCAGGGGTCCAAGGTTGTCAAGGCGTGTCGGTGCGGCCTTGTTCGCCCTTGGCCAACGGGGCTATAAGCGGCTGCGGAAAGCGGCCGCGGAAACCGGGTGATTGCTCGAATTGATCGAAAGCGCCTCCGAAACCTACCGCTTGATGATGGTCCGCTGGGTCGATGCCGCCCGCCGTTTCGCGGTGCTCGTGGTGGCGGCCTCGGTGCTGGCCACCGTCGGCGTCGCGTTCTACGTCGCCGACACCATCGCCATCGACACCGACACCTCCGACATGCTGTCGCCCGACCTGCCGTTCCGCAGGGATTCCCGGGCCCTGAGCGAGGCCTTCCCGCAGTTCTCGGACAACATCCTGATCGTCGTCGACGGCCAGACGGCGGACCTCGCCGACGATTGGGCCAACGCCCTGGCCGGGCGGCTGCGCCAGCGTCCGGAGTTGTTCGGCGAGGTCTACGACCCGGCCGGCGATCCGTTCTTCCGCGCCAACGGGTTGCTGTTCCTGGAGGTTGACGAGCTCTACCAACTCAGCGACCGGTTGGCCGAGGCCCAGCCGTTCCTCGGCGCCCTGTGGCACGACCCCAGCCTACGCGGCCTGGCGGCGATGCTGAGCTTGGCCATCGAGGCGGCCCTCGACGAGGACGGCGGCCCCGCGATCGAACTCAATCCCATGCTGGAGGCCATGGCCGAGGTGGTCGAGGCCCAGGCGGCGGGACGTTTCGCCGACCTGTCGTGGCGCCAACTGATGACCGGCGAGATCGCCGAGGCCAGCGACAAACGACGGTTCCTGTTGATCCAGCCGACCCTCGACTTCGCATCCCTGAGCCCGGCGGCCGAGGCCATGACGGCGTTGCGCTCGCTGGCCCGCGAGATGGGGCTGGACCGATCCAACGGCGTCCGGATGCGCCTCACCGGGTCGGCGGCGCTGGCCCAGGAGGAACTGGCCAGCGTCGAGGAGGGGATGGGGCTGGCCGCCGCCGTCTCGCTGGTCCTGGTCCTGGCCCTGTTGATGGGCGGGCTGAGGTCGGCGCGGCTGGTCCTCGCCACCCTGGCGACCCTGGTCATGGGGTTGATCTGGACCGCCGGCTTCGCGCTCCTCGCGCTGGGCCAACTCAACCTGATCTCGGTGGCCTTCGCGGTCCTCTTCATCGGCCTCAGCGTCGACTTCGGGATCCACTTCGCCCTGCGCTACAAGGAGGAGACCGACCGCGGAAGCGGCCACGCCATGGCCCTGGAGCGGGCCGCGGCCGGGGTCGGCGGGGCGCTGACCCTGTGCGCCGTGGCCGCCGCCATCGCCTTCTATTCCTTCCTCCCGACGGCCTACCTGGGGCTCGCCGAGCTGGGTCTGATCGCCGGCACCGGGATGTTCGTCGCCCTGTTCACCAACCTCACGGTGCTGCCCGCCCTGTTGACGCTGATGCCTCTGCGCCCGGCCGGGGGCGGCGGCGCGGAGCGGGGGCCCCAAGGCAGGATGGGGCCGTTGGTCCGCCGCCACGCCGGGGCGGTCCGGTGGACGGCGCTGGTCCTCGGCCTGGCCGCCGCCGCCGCGTTGCCCCAGGCCAGGTTCGACTTCGACCCCATGAACCTGAGGGACCGCTCCACCGAATCGGTGAGCACCCTGTTCGAGATGATCGAGGACAACCGGGCCGGCTTCTATTCGATCACCGTGCTCGCCGACGACCTGGACCAGGCCCGCGACCTGGCCGCCGGCCTGGCCGGCCTCGACGAGGTGGACTCGACCGAGACCATCGCCGACTACGTGCCCACGGGCCAGGAGGAGAAGCTGGAGATCGTCTCGACCCTGGCCCTGTTCCTGCTGCCCTCGCTGAGCGCCTCGGAGCGCAAGCCGCCGCCGGCGCCCGCCGAGCTGCGACAGGCGATGGACGCTCTGGCCGCCAAACTCGATGCCCTGGCCTCCAGGCCCGGCCATCCCGGCGCCCGGCGCCTGGCCGCCGCCCTGTCGGGTCTCGACCTTTCCGAGCCGGCCGTCGCCGAGCTGGAGAGGCGCCTGCTGTCGGCCCTGCCGGGGCGGCTGGAGGCGCTCCGCCGGTCCCTGAACGCGGGGCCGGTGGGACTGGCGGACTTGCCCCAGGGGGTCCTCCGGCGCCAGATCGCCGCCGACGGCAGGACCAAGGTCGAGGTCTACCCCGCCGGGGACGTGCGCCAGCGGGAAGTCCTGGCCGGCTTCGTCGCCGCGGTGCGCCGGCTGGCCCCCAACGCCACCGGTTCGCCGGTGATCATCCTCGAGGCCGGCGAGGCGGTGGTCGCCGCCTTCGCCCAGGCGGCGGTGCTGGCGGTGGCGTGCATCGTCGTGCTGCTGGCGGTTCTGCTGCGCAGCCCGCGGGACATCGCGCTGGTGTTCGCGCCCCTGATCCTGGCCGCGCTGCTCACCGTCGCCGCCTCGGTGGTGTTCGATATCCCCTTCAACTTCGCCAACGTCATCGTCCTGCCGTTGCTGTTCGGGCTCGGGGTGGCTGGCGCCATCCACCTGGTGCTGCGCGAGCGGACGGAAGGCGGCGCCGGCGCCGTGCTGGTCACCAGCACCCCGCGGGCGGTGGTGTTCAGCGCCCTGACCACCATCGGCTCGTTCGGCTCCATCGCCTTGTCGAGTCACCCGGGGACCGCCAGCATGGGCATCCTTCTGACCATCGCCATCGCCCTCAGCCTGGGCTGCACGCTGATCGTGCTGCCGGCGCTGATGGCCGTGGGCCGCCAAGATGAGGGACCAGCATGAGCCGGCGCCACCTGAAGGTCCTGTACCTGCTGGTCGGCCTCGCCATCCTGGCCGTGGTCGTCGGCAATATCGACCTTGCCGAGGTGGCGGCGCGGGTCGTCCAGGTGGGCTGGGGAATGGCGATCATCCTGGGCATCTATTTCCTTGCCTTCGCGATCGATTCGTTCACCTGGCAGATGGCGCTGGTCTCGGTTCCTCTCGATGGCCTGTGGCTGTACCGCATCTGGAAGGCGCGCATGGTCGGCGAGGTCTTCAACAGCGTCATCCCGGCCGCCGGCATGGGCGGCGAGCCGGTCAAGGCGGCCCTGCTGAAGAAGCACTATGGCATCGGTTACCGCGAAGGCACCGCCTCGCTGATCCTGGGCAAGACCGTCAACATGATCTCCCTGGCCATTTTCCTGGCCGGCGGTTTCGCCCTGATGTGGATCTCGCCGGCGATGCCGACGTCCTACAAGGCGGTGGCGGTCGCGGGTCTGGGAGCCTTCGTGCTGGGCATCGTCCTGTTCTACGCCATTCAGCGGTTCAAGATGACCTCGATCACCGGCGCCTGGATCGGCCGCTGGCGCCCGGCCGGTCGGATCAACGACATCCTGCACCACGTCCGCGACATGGACGAGCGCCTGGTCGAGTTCTACACCCGCTATCGGGGACGCTTCGCCGGGGCCGTCGTCCTGGCCCTGGTCAACTGGCTGCTGGGGGTGCTGGAGGTGTATTACGCGATGGCCTTCCTGGGACACCCGGTATCGCTGAGCGAGGCCTGGATCATCGAGGCGGCGACCCAGTTGGTGCGCACCGGCACGTTCTTCATACCGGCCAGCATCGGCGCCCAGGAAGGTGCCTTCATGGTGATCAGCGCGGCGATAACCGGATCGCCGGCGCTGGGGGTGGCGGTGGCGGTGGTTCGCCGCTTCCGCGAGATCCTGTGGATACTGTGGGGATTGCTGCTCGGCGGGATGTACTCTCTGGGCTCCGCCCGGGGTTAACCCGAAAAGGGGCGATTCGCCCCTTCATGAAATATCCGGGTTAATCGGCCAGCAGGACGTCGGCCTTTTCCTCGAGGATGGCGATCAGGCCTTCGAGCCCCTTGCTTTTCAGCACCCGGCGGTATTCCGAGCGCCGTACCGCCAGTTCGCTGACCTCGTCGTCGAGCAGGATATCGACGATCCGCCAGCCGCCGTCCGACTCCCGGGTCACATAGGTGAGGCCCACGGGCTCATCCTCGGGGCGCACGATCCTGGTCTTGACGAGCTGGGTCTGTTGCGGACCCGGCCTCACTCCGACGGTCTCGAAGGACTGTCCGGAAAAGCCGTCGAACTGGGAAGCGTAGGTGCTGACGCTCATCCGGGTGAAGGCGGCGAGCAGCCGTTGGCGCTGGCTCTCGGTGGCTTTCTTCCAGTGCGCTCCCGAGGCGACCCGGATCATCAGGGCGAGATCGAAGGCCTGTCCGATGTCCGGTTCCAGCCTCTGGTAGCGACCTGTCACGCCGAGGCTGTCGGCCTCTTTCATGACCGCCAGCAGGGTTTCGTGGAAGCGTTCGACGACCGCATCGGGGGCGTCGGCCGATCCGCCGGCGGCGGGGGCGGGGAGAAGCAGGCCGAGGAGAAACAAGATTCTGGGATCGAAGAGCCGTCGAATCATTCTATTTCCCTTTTTTCCGTGGGGCCCCTGGAAAGGCCGAAGGAGGGCGCTACTCGGCGAGCAGTTCATCGGCCTTGGCGTTCAAGGTGGCGATCAGGCCGTCGACGCCCGCCTTCTTCAGTTGAAGACGGTATTCGGAGCGCCGCACAGTGAGTTCGCTGATCCCCTTGTCGAGGACGACGTCGATGATCCACCACCGGTCCTTGATCTTCTTGGCCACGTAGGCGATGTCGATGGGGGAATCGTCGATTCGCAACAGTTTGGTCTCGACGAGCAGCGTTCCCTGCGATCCCTCCCTTTCGCCGACTGTCTTGAAGGTCTCCCCGGAATAGCCGTCGAACAGGGTGGCCAGGGTGCTGACGCTCATCCGCCGGAAGGCTTCGACGAGTTGCTTCTGTTTTGCCTTATCGGCTTTCTTCCAGAATTTGCCGGTGGCGATTCGCACCATCAGGGGGAGATGGAAGGTGCGGTCGATCTCGGGCGCCAGGCGCTGGAACCGCCCCATCACGCCCAACGCCTGAGCCTCCTTCATGACCGAGATCAGGTTTTCCTGGAAGCGTTCGACGGTGGCGGTCGGTGTCATCTCCTGAGCCCCGGCGGACAGTCCCGTCAACACGACGACCGCGAAGGGCAAGGCTCGGACGAGGGTCGAAAAATATTGCATGAAGCTCCCACGGGTTCCTTGTTGGCAGCCGCAGAGGGTAGAATCCCCAACGTGTCCTGGCAATGATTACCTGATGAAAGGGGGCCTCTCTTCATACAAATTTAAAAAAACTGAATTATCAAGGTTGCGGGAGCCCGAAGGTTCACTTTAAACTGACGACCGACGGCTCTCGTGGGTAATGGAGCTTGTGGCAGGTCGACGGGGCAACCCGCGGCCGAGGGAGGCCGGATGTTAGGGCTTGGAATTAAAAGGCATCTTCCGCTCATCGGCATTATTTTGCTGGCCGTGACGTTCCTCGGGGGCGCTGTTTCACCGGCTTCGGCGAAGGAACCCCAGGAGGTTCGGTCGCTCCAGCTGGCCGCGACCGCGACCGAGGAGGCCGACGAGGACGACGTCAACGACCCGTTGGAGCCGCTCAACCGCTTCATCTTCGACTTCAACGACGTTTTCATCCGCATGCTGTTGCGTCCGTTCAGCGAGTTCTACCAGGCCTTCGTCCCGCCGCCCGTTCGCGAGGCGGTCAGCAGCTTCCTCGACAACATCAGCACGCCCGTGGTCCTGGCCAACGACATTCTCCAGGGCGAAGGCCAAAGGGCCCAGGAGACCATCGGACGGTTCATGGTCAATTCCACGCTCGGCGTCGGCGGCCTTTACGACTTCGCCGACAACGTGCTCGACATTCCCGGCCACGACGAGGACTTCGGACAGACCCTGGCGGTGTGGGGCGTCGGCGAGGGGTTCTACTTCGTGGTTCCGTTCTTCGGACCATCGAGTCCCCGCGATGCGGTCGGCAAGCTGCTGGTCGACGGATATCTCGATCCGATCAACCATTGGGCCAACAACACCGACCGCGACACCTTGATCTATTCGCGGATGGCGCTGAACGCGGTCAACGAATACGGTTCGGTGATGGACGAGTTGGACCAGATCAAGAAGACGTCCATCGACTACTATGCCGCGGTCCGCAGCATGTACCGCCAGAAACGCGCCGCCGAGATCAAGAACGGCGAGGAAATCGACCTGCCGCCGATTCCCGACCTCAGCCTCGATGTCCTCAAGCAGGACGACGACCAGGCGGCGGTTACCGGGGATGAAAGTTCCGAGGAAGCGGAAATTCCCATCGTCCTGGCGTTCTGAAACCTGCTTGAAAGCTTCCCGGCCGGCCCCCGTGAGGGGCGCCTGATGTCCCGGCGACAGCCAGTAACGCTTTGAATCGTAAGCACATAAGTGAAAAACCCTTGAATGCGCTTGGTTATTGTGACATACTGTGGGCGTTCGGTGCCCCCTGGGGGCCGGACCCCGAATGGCCCGACCGCTGGTGGGCCGCCAAGTCGTATTGCTTCGTAAAGGGGGATATGACCCGATGCATGACTTCCAAATGTCTCCCATATAGGTCCGTGAAATAAATACGGACTTTCTTTCGCGGCTGGCGATCGGCGGCCGTGAGGCTTGTTTGAACCCATGGATGAATTGAAAAAACCGGAACCGAAGAGATGGCAACGATAGCGACCCCCGTAGTTCCCGTGGAAGGCGGACTCTCGCAGTATTTCCGCGAGGTCTGGTCGTTCCCCATCCTCGACAAGGAGGAGGAGTACATGCTGGCCAAGAGCTGGCGCGAGCACGGCGACGTCGATGCCGCGCACAAGCTGGTGACCAGCCACCTGCGTCTCGTTGCCAAGATCGCCATGAGCTACCGCGGCTACGGGCTGCCGGTCGCCGACCTGGTGTCCGAGGGCAATATCGGCCTCATGAAGGCGGTCAAGAAGTTCGAGCCCGAGCGCGGGTTCCGCCTGTCGACCTACGCCATGTGGTGGATCAAGGCGGCGATCTCGGAATACGTCCTCCGTTCGTGGTCGATGGTCAAGATGGGCACCATGGCGGCGCAGAAGAAGCTGTTCTTCTCCCTGCGCAAGCTCAAAGGGAAATTGAAGATTCTCGATTCCGGGGAGTTGACCCCGGAGCAGGTGACCACCCTGTCGGAAGCCATGGAGGTTTCCAAGAGCGACGTCATCGACATGAACCGCCGCCTGGCGGCGCGGGATTTCTCGCTGAACACGCCGCTGTCCGATGACGAAGGGGCCGAGTTCCTGGACACCCTGGTCGACGAAACGCCTTCGCCCGAGGCCGAGACCGCCGATGGGCAGGAGAAGAAGCTGCGCCATCGGCTGCTCGAGGAGGCCCTCGATATCCTTCCCGAACGCGAGCGCCACATCTTTGTCGAACGGCGGCTGAAGGACGATCCGGTGACCCTCGACGAGCTGGGCAAGATCTACGGGATCAGCCGCGAACGGATCCGCCAACTCGAGGTCCGCGCCTTCGACAAGGTCCGAAAGGCGATGGTGGCCGCCAATCCCGAACTCCGCTCCGCCTGATCGACGACTTTATACCAGCGGCCCTTATTCCCGATGATCATCTAGGTCGATCTCCTCGGCGGGGGCGACGTCCGGGGTCCACAGGCTGACCCGGTTGCGCCCGGAGTTCTTGGCCCAGTAGAGGGCCTCGTCGGCGCGCTCGGTGGTTTTCTCGACCGTGGTGTGCTCGGTCATCTCGGCGATCCCGAAGGACGAGGTCACCGACAGCCGTTCTCCGGTGTCGATCTCGACGGGGCGGGATTCCAGCTTCAGGCGCAGGCGTTCGATGATCTTGCGGGCGCTCTTCAGGTCGGCGTCGGGAAGGCAGAACAGGAACTCCTCGCCGCCGTAGCGGTACAGCGAATCATAGGGCCTCAAGTGGCGCAGGAAGCAATCGGCGCTCGCCTCCAGCACCCTGTCACCGACGCCGTGGCCGTAGCTGTCGTTGACCTGCTTGAAATGGTCGAGATCGCCCAGCGCGATGCAACAGAGGTGCTTCGTGCGCAGGAAGCGCTCCCTTTCGCGCTCCAGTTCCCGTTCCATGGCGTGGCGGTTGTGGAGCCCGGTCAGCGGGTCGAGGTCCGAGGACGCCACGGCGAACGCCTTCTCGAGGCGCCGCGCCCGGGCCACGAAGCCGGCCGCCGCGTCCATGAAGGCGTCGTATTCGCCGCGCCCCAGGGAGGCGCCGCCGCGCACCCGCTCGATCAGCCTGCTGGCCCGCTCGTGGGTCTCGCGGTGCAGGTTGGCCAGGTTGCGGATCACCGGTTGGTTGACCAGTCCCCGATGCTGGTTCTTGACGTACCAGCTTCCGAAACGGCCCAGGTGATGGGGATCGTAGGCCAGGTCCTCGGGTGTCGGGACGTCCTCGCAGAGCAGCCCCCGGTGCCAGGCCTTGAGCCACGCCAGATGGTCGTCGATGGCATGGTCGAGTTCCTCGAGGATCTCGCGGGTGGTGATGGCGTGGTCGGGATGCGGGGTCTCGTTCAAGGGGCTGGCCGGGGTTCCAATGGATAGAATCTGACATATGGTAGCATATGTCAGATTCTATCCATTAGCGGGACCGCGAAGGCTTCTTCGAAGGTCGCCTCGAGGACGGCGTCCACCTCGGCCATGGAAACCGCGATCCCCAGGTCGTCGAGCGAGGTCACCCCATGCTCGGCGATCCCGCAGGGGACGATGCCCCGGTAATGGTCGAGGTCCGGAGCGACGTTGAGCGACATCCCGTGGAAGGTGACCCAGCGCCGGATGCGGACCCCGATGGCGGCGATCTTGCGTTCGCCGGCGCCCTTGGCGACCCAGATGCCGACCCGCCCGCGGCGCCGCTCGCCGCGGACCCCGAGGTCGGCCAGGGCGGCGATCACCCACCCTTCGAGGTCGTGGACGAAGGCCCGGACGTCGTTGCCCCGCCGGCGCAGGTCGAGCATCACGTAGGCCACCCGCTGGCCCGGACCATGGTAGGTGTAGCGGCCGCCCCGCCCGCTGGCAAAGACCGGCAGGCGCCGGGGCTCCAGTAGTTCGTCGGCCCCGGCGCTGGTGCCGGCGGTGTACAGCGGCGGATGTTCCAGCAGCCACAGGGTCTCCGCCGCCCGGCCCCGGTGGATGTCGTCGACCCGGTGCTCCATGAAGGCGACCGCCTCGGGGTAGGGCACCAGGCCGTCGCTGATCCTAAGCTCCACCATCCGCCGTTCCATCGCCGTCCTTTCCTCCCCCCCGGGCAAGCCGAGGCTTGATCGCGACCCAAGGATTTGCTATTCCGGCCGGTAATGCAACGGCAACCCGGCTGTTGCCACAAGTCCGATTAGCGGTCGTGGCGGAACTGGTAGACGCGCAGCGTTGAGGTCGCTGTGGGGGAAACCCCGTGGAAGTTCGAGTCTTCTCGACCGCACCATCCCTCGAGGCCCCGCCGCAAGGCGCGGGCCTCGCTTGGTTCGTGCCCGGTTGGACGGCCGATTTGCCAGGGCCTTATCGGTCAGGGTGATGACGCCGGAAGAAGGCTTTGCTCAGCTCCGAAACGGCGTCGATCACCTGTTCGATGTCATCGTCGTCGGTGAAATATCCGGGCGACAGGCGGACCGAACCCTTCTGTCCGACGGTCCCGTCGTCCTCATGGACCAACGGCGCGCAGTGGAGCCCGGCGCGGACGCAGACCGCGTAATCGCCATCCAGGATCTCGGCCATCTTGTCGGCGGCCGCGCCCTCGATGTTGAAGGCCAGCGTCGCCACCCGCGGCCGGTTGCCTTGGGGGCCGTAGACGACCACCCCTTCGATGTCGCGAATGGCGGTGTCGAGTCGGTCGCGATGGGCCAGTTCGATGGCCTGGATATGGGCCAGCGCCGCCCGGCATGACTGGCCATGGGACAACCGGTCGCCGGCGTCACCTGCCCGGCCGCGGCCGATCTCCGCGAACCACTTCTGCGCCGCGTTCAGCCCCGCGATGCCAGGCAGCGAGACGGTGCCCGCCTCGAGGCGATGGGGGTAGATCTCCGGCTGGAAGGGCGAGAGCGAATCGACGCCGGTGCCGCCGACCTTGCCGGGCCTCATCTCGACGCCGTCGCGGACGATCATTCCGCCGATGCCCATCGGGCCGAACAGCCCCTTGTGCCCGGTGAACGCCAGCACATCGATGCCGAGACGATCCATGTCGATTGGCACCACGCCCGCCGTCTGACAGCTATCGACCACGAACAGCACCCCGGCTTCCCCCACCACGCGGCCAATCGCCTCGATATCCTGTACCGAGCCGAGCACGTTGGAGCCGTGGTTGACCACCACCAAGCGGGTCCTCGGGGTCATCGCCCGGCGGACCTCGTCGGGATCCACATAGCCCTCGGCGTCGCGGCCCAACCGGGTGACCGACACCCCGAAGTCGCGCTCGAGGTAGTTGGCAGGACGGAGCACCGAGTTATGCTCGAGGCGCGTGATCACCATGTGGTCGCCGGGCCCGACCAGCCCGAACAACGCGGTGTTCAGGGAATCGGTGGCGTTCTGGGAAAACACCACCCGGCAGGGGTCGCCCGCGAAGCCGAAGAATTCAGCCAGCAGGCGGCGGGTCTCGAAGATCATCGTCTCGGCCTCGACAGCCAGCATGTGCCCGCCGCGGCCCGGATTGACGCCGTGGCTACGGAAGAAACGATCCATAAACTCATAGACCGGTTCCGGCTTCGGCCACGTGGTGGCGGCATTATCGAAGTAGTAGTTATCCTTCACCGAATGTCTTCCCTTGCCGGTTATTCAATCGCCGATATCTGGTCCAACCCATGATAGCTAAGGGAATGGAAAATTCTTTGGGTTGCCCCAGATAACTAACGCTTGCCAGCCAGTTTGATCCATCTCTTGAGCTGCCTCAAGAGTGAGGTGATGGGGTGGACGGCCCCTTTCAATATGATCGTTTGCCAAACCCCTTTGAAGGCGAAAGGCTTTACGTTCACGTAAAGGGCAAGTACCCTTCGGGGATGGGGGAAACCTACGGCATCGCCGAGCTGGCGCGGGAGTTCGGGGTCACCACCCGGACCATCCGCTTCTACGAGGACAAGGGGCTGCTGGCGCCGCGCCGCGACGGCCAGCGGCGCGTCTACGCGCCCCGCGACCGGATCCGCCTGCGGCTGATCATGCGCGGCAAGCGGCTGGGCTTCTCGCTGGAAGAGGTCGGCGAGATGCTCGATCTCTACGACGTCGACCCCACCGAGGCGGCGCAACTCGAGCTGTTCCTGCGCAATATCCGCAAACGCAAGGCGGCGCTGGGCCGCCAGCAATCGGACATCGCCGCCATTATCGAGGAACTGGACGCCCGCGAGGCCCAGTGCGTGGAGCTTCTCGAAACCAAGCGGGACGGCGGCTCCGGGGGCGGATAAGGGGGGGTTGCGGTCTACGGAGTTTTCCCGGGACCGGAATCACTATATAATATCGGTGAGCGGTGGACCGTCCCCCGTCGCCTTGTAGCGGGTGCCAGGCTAGGAATGAGTGCGCCGAGATGAGTGTTCCCAACGTTCCGATCGACGACGATGCCGCCGAAACCGGCATCGCCGTCAAGTCCCGGCCCAAGACCAAGAAGCCGTCCATGTACAAGGTCTTGATGCTGAACGACGACTACACGCCGATGGAGTTCGTGGTTCACGTCCTGGAGCGCTTCTTCGCCAAGGGTCACGAGGCGGCGGTCGAGATCATGCTTCACGTCCACCAGCGCGGGGTCGGGGTGTGCGGGGTGTTCACCTTCGAAGTCGCCGAGACCAAGGCCAACCAAGTCATGGACCTGGCCCACCAGCAACAGCACCCCCTGCAGTGCACCGTCGAGAAGGACGGTAGCGAATAGGTCCGCCATGCTGTCACGCAACCTGGAACAATCCCTGCACCGAGCGCTGGCCCTGGCCACCCGCCAGCGCCACGAGTACGCCACCCTGGAGCATCTCCTGCTGGCCCTCACCGAGGACCGGGACGCGGTGGCGGTGCTCAAGGCCTGCGGCGTCGATCTGGATCAATTGCGCGGCGACCTCAAGGATTTCATCGACAACCAGCTGCTGAGCCACGACGCCCCCCCAGCCTCGGACCCCAAGCCGACGGCGGGCTTCCAGCGGGTGATCCAGCGCTCCGTGATCCACGTCCAGTCCTCGGGCCGCGAGGAGGTGACCGGGGCCAACGTGCTGGTCGCCCTGTTCTCGGAACGCGAATCCCACGCCGTCTATTTCCTCCAGGCCCACGACATGTCGCGCCTGGACGCCGTCAACTACATCTCCCACGGCATCGCCAAGGTCGCCGGCGAATCCCGATCGCGCACCGTCCACGGCGCCACGGAGGACGACGATGAAGACGACAATGTGGTCAAGAAGGGCCAGGAGGCGCTCGAGGCCTACTGCGTCAACCTCAACCAGAAGGCGGCCGAAGGGGGGATCGACCCGCTGATCGGGCGCGAGGCCGAGATCGAGCGGACCATTCAGATCCTGTGCCGGCGCAACAAGAACAACCCGCTGTACGTGGGCGATTCGGGGGTCGGCAAGACGGCCATCGCCGAGGGCCTGGCCCGGCGTATCGTCCACGACGAGGTCCCCGACGTTCTCAAGGACGCCGTCATCTACGCCCTGGACATGGGGACGCTGCTGGCCGGGACCCGCTACCGGGGCGACTTCGAGGAACGCCTGAAGGGGGTGATCTCGGAGCTCGAGAGCACCCCGGGGACGATCCTCTTCATCGACGAGATCCACACCGTGATCGGCGCCGGGGCGACCAGCGGCGGGACCATGGACGCCTCCAACATCCTCAAGCCGTCCCTGGCCTCGGGCAAGATGCGCTGCATGGGCTCGACCACGTATAAGGAATACCGCAACCATTTCGAGAAGGACCACGCCCTGGTCCGCCGGTTCCAGAAGATCGACATTTACGAGCCCTCGATCGACGACACGGTCAAGATCCTGAGCGGCCTCAAGCCCTATTACGAGGAACACCACAAGGTCCGCTACACCACCAAGGCCCTGCGCACGGCGGTCGAGTTGTCCTCGCGCTACATCAACGACCGCAAGCTGCCCGACAAGGCGATCGACGTCATCGACGAGGTCGGCGCCTCGCGGATGCTGCTGCCCGAACACAAGCGGCGCAAGACGGTCAACGTCAAGGACGTCGAGAAAGTGGTCGCCATGATCGCCCGCATCCCCGCCAAGAGCGTCTCGGCCGACGACCGCACGGCGCTCAAGAGCCTGGAGCGCGACCTCAAGACCATGGTCTTCGGCCAGGACAAGGCCATTACCGCCCTGAGCAGCGCCATCAAGCTGGCCCGGGCCGGCCTGCGCGAGCCCGAGAAACCCATCGGCAGCTACCTGTTCTCCGGCCCCACCGGGGTCGGCAAGACCGAGGTGGCGCGCCAGTTGGCCCTGACGCTCGGCGTCGAGCTGGTCCGCTTCGACATGTCCGAGTACATGGAACGCCACAGCGTCTCGCGGCTGATCGGGGCGCCGCCGGGCTACGTCGGCTTCGACCAGGGCGGGCTGCTGACCGACGCCATCGACAAGCAACCCCACGCCGTGCTGCTGCTCGACGAGATCGAGAAGGCCCATCCCGACCTGTTCTCGATCCTGTTGCAGGTGATGGACCACGGCAAGCTTACCGACCACAACGGCAAGAGCGTCGACTTCCGCAACGTGATCATCGTCATGACCACCAACGCCGGCTCCGCCGAGCTGGCCAAGGCCGCGGTCGGCTTCGAGCGCGAGGCCCGCGAGGGCGACGACACCGAGGCCATCGAGCGCGCCTTCACGCCCGAGTTCCGCAACCGGCTCGACGCCATCATCGGCTTCGCCAACCTGACCCCGGAGGTGATGGCCCGGGTGGTCGACAAGTTCGTCATCGAGCTGGAGAGCCAGCTCGCCGACCGCGACGTCACCATCGACCTCTCCGAGACGGTCCGCGAATGGCTGGCCCGCAAGGGCTACCACAAGACCTTCGGCGCCCGGCCCCTGGCCCGGGTGATCCAGGAGCACATCAAGAAACCGCTGGCCGAGGAACTGCTGTTCGGCAAGCTGGCCAAGGGCGGCGTCGTTCAGGTGACGGTCAAGGACGGCAAGGCGGCCTTCGTATACCCCAAGCCGCCGCCGACCAAGCTGCCTGCCGGGCGCAAAGGCGGCAAGATCCCCGAACCGGCCGAGTAGATCCTGACGGCGCCCCTCAGCGGCAGGCCTTGTCCGATACGATGCGGGCGACCTTGGCCCCCAACGAGCGCAACGGCAGATAGGCGCGGTTGTTGAGGGTGTAGGTGCTTCGCGTGCGATCGCCCTCGTCGTCCTCGCGCTCGACCACCACCGCCCGGCACGCCGGACATTCGTTGAACAGGGCCGGGCTGCCGTCGGCGAAGCGGTGGAAGCGGACGCACTTGCGGTTCTCCAACTCTTGGGCGGCGCCGCCCTGGCAATCGACGTCGGACAGGATGCGGGTATTTCCCGGGCCCTTGAAGGCGAGGTCGATGCGCGCCTCCCCCGGCACCCGGTAGGTGCGCGAGGTCGGCGCCAGGCCTCCAGGGCGCGAGCGCGTCAGGTTGACGATCCGGCACGACGCGCAGCGGTTGACCAGGGCCTCGCCGCCGACGCGCTTGTCCAGGCTGACGCACCCCTTGCCCGCCGCCGCCGGCCCCCCCAGCCCGGCCACGGCCAGCGCCAGGACCGCGATCCGCCCCAGCGCGAGGATATGCCCCAAGTTCAGCATGGCGGCGAGCCTAACCGACAAAGATTGAGAAACCGTAACCGGTTCGATCAACTGGCAACGGCTCCCTCGAGCGACTTGAGGAACAGCGACAGCAGTTCCGACTGCGACGACACCCGTAGCTTGGCATAGGCATTCTTGCGGTGCGTCTTCACCGTGCCGAGCGATATACCGAGGTTGAAGCAGATCGATTCCGACGAATGGCCGTGCAGGATCAGTTGGGTGACTTCGCGCTCGCGGTTGGTCAGGATCGACTCCCCGAAATCGGCGAAGGCGTCGTCGACCCGGCCGTCCGGCGCCGTCCGCAAGCCGGCGGCGCCGTGGGTCCCCCAGTATTTTCTGAGCAGGGCGCCGATGGCGGGCAGCACGGCGGTCAATTGCGCCAGTTCGCGGTCGCTGAATCCCCGCCGGCGGAGCGAGCGGTAAACCGACAGCTCGACGACCACATCCGACTCCAGGGTGATGGCGATGTCGATCTCCTCCATGCCTTCCGGCCAGTGCTCGGTGATGTAGCCGATCTCCTCGCTATCCCGGGGCAGGATGCGGTGGGTCTTGTAGTGCTCGCTTTCGAAATAGGCATCGGGCGCCAAGTCTCGAATCCGGTAGACGCCGTCGCCAAGGCCGCGCCGGAGTGCCTGGTAGAAGGGGTTGAGGACATAGGTGTTCTCGACGTAGGCGACGATGCCCTTCTTGGCGCCGACGAGTTCGAAATTGTCGTAGATGTTCAACGGCCGCGAACGTCCCCGGTAGACGAAGACGGCGGCCAGCTCGAACGGCACCAGACAGGTCAGGGCATGGACCAGGCGGGCGGGAAGGTCGTCGCCCTCGGGTTTGTCGATCAACTCGCCGAGCGCCCGGTACCATTCGCCGTTTCCAACGGCGCCCGAAGCCTTGCGATCCGTCCCGTCCAAGCCCATGCGGTCCTCCAACGCCGCGTTCGTCCCCGCCTCATACCCTGGGGGTATGTCGCGGTTGCGGCGGCCAGCTTAACGTATGCGCAAGAATCAGGAAATGATCGCCGTAAAACGCAGGGATGGATGGACGATGACCCCCGACACGGTCCTCGACGTCGAATTCTGTCGCCGCCACTTCCCGGCCCTTCAGAGCGGCTGGGTGTTCCTGGAGAACGCCGGGGGCACCCTGGTGCCGAGCCAGGTCATCGACCGCCTCGGCGATTACACCACCAACTTCCAGGTGCAGCCCGGCGAGGGCTACCAGGCCTCGGCCGAGGGCGCCGAGCGGATCGCCGAGGGGCGTACCGCGCTGGCCGGGCTGATCAACGCCGACGAGGACGAAATCGTCATCGGGCCGTCGACCACGGGCAACGTTTATGTCCTGTCCCATTCCTTGCGGCCGCTGCTCCAGGCCGGCGACGAGGTCATCGTCACCAACCAGGACCACGAGGCCAACAACGGCGCCTGGCGGGCCCTGGAGGCGACCGGCGTGGTGGTCAGGGAATGGCGGATGAACGGCGACACCGACGACCTCGAGATCGAGGACCTGGAAGTTCTGCTGGGCGACAGGACGAAGCTCGTCTGCTTCACCCATTGCTCCAACATCGTCGGCCTGATCCACGACGTCAGGGAGATCGTCGCCAGGATCCACGCCGCCGGAGCGCTGGCCTGCGTCGACGGCGTCGCCATGACGCCGCACCGGCGCGTCGACGTCAAGCAACTCGACGTGGACTTCTATCTCTACAGCCCCTACAAGATTTTCGGCCCGCACATGGGCGTGATGTACGCCAAGCGCGAGCTGCTGCGCCTGTTGGCGAGCCAAGGCCACTATTTCCTGGCCGAGGACGATTTCCAGCGCCGGCTGTGCCCCGGTGGCCCCAATTACGAACTGACGGCGGCGGCGGCGGGCATCGCCGCCTACATGGATGCCGTGCACGCGCACCATTTCCCCGGCGCCAACGTCGGCCCCCAGGAGCGCCTGAACCAGGTGTTCGCCCTGTTTGCCGATCACGAACGCGCGCTGTCGCAATCGATCGGGGATTTCCTGGCCTCCAAGCCCGCCGTCCGGCTGGCCGGCGGGCGGATGGCCGGGCGGCGCGAGCGGGTCGGCGTGTTCTCGTTCCTGGTCGAAGGCCGCGATTCGCTGGAGATCCCGGAACAGCTGCGGAGCCACAAGATCGGCCTCTATGCAGACGATTTCTACGCCGCGCGCTGCATCGACGCCCTCGGCGCGCGGCCCCACAACGGCTTCGTCAGGGCGTCGCTGGTTCATTACAACTCGGCCGACGACGTCGAACGGCTGATCGCTCACCTCGAGCCAATAATCTGAAAAAACGAACAAGTGCAAACTGTTACTTCGTTCGAGACAGACGACCAACAAGGAGGATAAGACAATGAGGAAACTACTCACCCTTACAGCGGCGGTACTCGCCGTCATGGTAATTGGCGCGGTCAAACCCGCCGCGGCGGAGACGTTGCGCGTCGCGTTCTCATGCGATTATTTTCCGTTCAATTATCGCAACGCCGACGGCACTCTCGAAGGCTACGATGTCGACGTGGCAAAAGGAGTCCTCGGCATTATTGGCGCGGATATGACAGAGTTCTGCCAGCAGTGGGATGGCATGATTCCCTCTTTGCTGGCCAACAAGTACGATCTGATAATCGCGTCCATGTCGATCACGGATAAACGTCTGAAGAAAATGGATTTCTCCAACACTTACCGCATTTCGGTCGGCCGCCTGGTCGGCAGAAAAAATGCCGGATGGAAGCTGTTCGACAGCGCCGGCAAACCGATTCCCGCCAACTTCGCCGGCCTCAAGGTCGGCCTGGAGAGGGCAACGACGTATTCCAACTGGTTCGAAAACGTACTTCCCGATGCCAAGGTGGTTCTATACGATACCAACGAGGCAATGTATCTCGACCTGGTGAATGGGCGCACCGATATGATCATGACCAATCCCATGAAAGCCCACCTCAGGTTCCTCGGCAAAGAGGACGGCGCGGGTTTTGAATTCGTCAGCCCGCAGATCGACGAGCGCAAATACTTCGGCATCGGTGTCGGTATTGGCCTTCGCAAGGGCAACGACGCCTTGAAAGCCCGCCTGAATGCCGCCTTGAAGACCCTGACCGACGATGGCTGGCTGGAGAGGTACGCTCTGAAATATTTCCCCTTCGCCATCCATAAGTAAACGTGGATACCGGTCGAATAGACCGCACCTTCCCAATGCGGTGGGGGTATTCTGCTTACCCCCACCGCGTTCTTTCTGTTATTCGTTTATTCCAATTCGCGTAGGGTTGAACTACACTTAAATCCGGGGTGGGGTGGGCGACCATGGAAGCTTTAACCGGTTGGTGGGACGATTTTTTCTGGGGCTCGGTGGTCGTTCTCAAGGTGTTTCTTGTCTCATTGGTCATGATGGTCCTGTTTGGACTGCTTGGCGCCGCCGCCAAGCTTTCCAATAGCCGCATCGCCGACAAAATCGCCTCCGCCTATACCGTTGTTTTCCGGGGAACGCCGGAGATTCTGGTTTTAATGCTGTTATATTATGGTTCCGCGATTTTCCTGACGGCCCTTTTCCAGGCCTTTGATCCGACCATCCAGTTTGTCGATGTTCCCCCTTTCTGGGCAGGATCGTTCTGTATTGCCCTGATTGTCGGTTCCTATGCGACAGAAACGTTTCGCGGTGCGTTCCTGGGTGTCGATCCGGGGCAGATCGAGGCCGCGAGGGCTCTCGGTATCTCCAATTTTCAGACATTTATTCATGTACGAATTCCGGAAATGTGGCGCCTGGCCTTACCTGCATTCGGCAATCACATGCTTTCGCTTGTCAAGGATACGGCGCTCATCTCGATTATCGGGCTGAACGAGACCATGTACGTCGCCGCGCAGGCAACCGGGACTACAGGCAAGCCCTTCACCATGTTCTTTGTGGTGGGATGCATCTACCTCGGGTTTTCGACGGTTATCACACTGGCCGTGATGCTTCTTGAGAAACGCGCCAACCAGCATCTGGAGGCCGCCCGATGAGCTTTGATTTTTCACTGATCATCGACAGCGTCCCAAAAATGCTGATGGGCATTGGGATGACCCTCGAGTTGTTGGTTCTATCGGCGGTTTTGGGTACGGCATTGGCCGTTTTGCTTTTACTCATGCGGATCAGCAACAGGTGGTATTTGGCGTGGCCGTCTATCGTCTATATCTACATTTTTCGCGGCACGCCCATACTTGTGCAGATTTTTATCATCTACCACGGATTTCCCCAGTTTGAGTTTATTCGCGAGAGTATTTTCTGGCCCATCCTGCGCGAGGCCTATGGTTGCGCGGTTGTCGCCCTGACCCTGAATAATGCCGCGTATGTTTCTGAAATTTTCCGCGGCGGCGTGAATGGCGTGAATAAAGGGTTGCTTGAAGCGGGCGCGGCCCTGGGGTTGTCGGTTCGCCAGCGTTTCACGTACATCACAACGCCCATCGCAATACGCCTCTCCATACCGGCTTATAGCAATGACGTTGTCAGCCTGATGAAGGCGACGGCACTGGCCAGCACGATTACGATTCTCGATATGATGGGAATCGCCCGCAACCTCGTCGCGGAAACCTTCGCGCCCTATGAGATATTTATGTCATTGGCGGCGATTTATCTGGTCATGACGTGGTTTTTCCAGAAAGGATTTGGCCTGTTCGAGCGGCGCATGAGCCGCCACGTGAGGAAAGAGGCATGACATGAGTGAAAACGGCAAACAACCGATCATTGTTCTCGAAAACGTCAACAAATTCTTCGGCGACTTCCAGGCCCTTAAGAACGTCAACCTGACCATCGACAAGGGCGAAAGGGTTGTCGTTTGTGGGCCGTCGGGGTCGGGGAAATCGACCATGATCCGTTGCATCAACCGTCTCGAAGAACACGATAGCGGCAAAATCATCGTCAATGGCAACGAATTGACCAGCGATGTGAAGAATATCGATGCCGTCCGCAGTGAAGTCGGAATGGTGTTTCAAAGCTTCAATCTGTTTCCCCATATGACGGTGGTGAAAAACCTGATGCTGGCACCGCGGTTGGTCCGCAAGGCCGATAAGAAGGAGGCGCTGGTGATCGCCATGCGGTATCTGGAACGGGTTCGGATCCCTGAACAAGCCGACAAATACCCGATCCAGCTTTCCGGCGGCCAGCAACAGCGTGTCGCCATTGCCCGGGCGCTGTGCATGAACCCCGAGATCATGCTGTTCGACGAACCCACCTCGGCCCTCGACCCGGAAATGATCAACGAGGTTCTCGATGTCATGACCGATCTGGCCAATGACGGCATGACCATGATCGTGGTCAGCCACGAAATGGGATTTGCCCGTTCGGTCGCCGACAAGGTTGCGTTCATGGACGAGGGTGAGATCGTCGAAATGAACACGCCGGCGGAGTTCTTCGACAATCCAAAAAGCGACCGGACAAAAGAATTCCTCAGCCAGATCATCGAGCATTAGAGAAGGATATACGCGATGTCCTCCGAGTTTTCCGAATTCACGTCCTTCGCCGAACGCCTGGCCGACGCCGCGCGGGCGCGCGTCGCCGATTTCGCCGGGGCGGCGCCCGAGCCGATCCAAAAAGGCGACGGCAGCCCGGTCACCGCCGTCGACCAAGCCGTCGAGGACCGGATGCGCGAGATGATCGCCGACACCTACCCCGGTCACGGCATCGTCGGCGAGGAGCGCGGTACGACGGCGCCCGGGGCCGAGCTGGTGTGGTACCTCGACCCGATCGACGGGACGCTGCCGTTCCTGGCCGGGATCCCGGTCTACGGCACCCTGATCGCGCTGGTCCGGGGCGGCGAGCCGGTGTTGGGCGTCATCGACATGCCGGTCACCGAAGAGCGCTGGTTGGGTGTCCGCGCCATGGCGACGACGCGCAACGGCGAGCCGGTGCGCACGCGCCCCTGTAACGGCCTCGCGGCGGCGCTGATGTCGACCTCGAACCCGGATTTCTACGGGCCCGAGGACGTGCCGGCGTTGGAGCGCATGCGGGCGGCAACCCACTGGTGCGTCTACGGCGGCAGTTGCCTGGCCTACGGCCGCATCGCGTCGGGCTATATCGACGTCGGCATCGACGTCGCCTTCGACACCCTCGACTACCTGGCCCTGGTGCCGGTCATCGAGGGCGCCGGCGGCATCGTCACCGACTGGCGGGGCGAGCCGCTGAACCGGGCCTCCGGCGACCGCTTCGTCGCCGCCGGAGATAAGCGCGTCCACGCTGAAGCCCTGGCGCTGCTGGCCACCGGCTGACATTACTTCCGGAACGGCGACATCGCGGTCTGGTCGCGGATTTCCTCTTCGATGGCCGCGCGTTCGTCGGCCAGGTAGCCGGCGATGGCGTCATGGAACCCCTTGTCGGCGAACCAGTGGGCGCTGTAGGTGGGCCGGGGCAGATACCCGCGCTGGATCTTGTGGGGACCCTGGGCGCCGGCCTCGACCCGCTCCAGGCGGCGCTCGATGGCGAAGTCGATGGCCCGGTAGTAGCAGGCCTCGAAGTGGAGGAACCGGTAGTCCCCGGCGCACCCCCAGTAGCGGCCGTACAGGGTGTCGCCGCCGACCAGGTTGAGGGCTCCGCCGACCGGCTTGGCACCGTCCTCGGCCATCACCAGCACCACCCGCTCGGCCATCGTCTCGCCGAGGCGAAAGAAGAAGTCGCGGCTCAGGTAGCTGGGGCCCCACTTGCTGTCCGAGGTGGCGCGGTAGAAGCGGTAGAAGGCGTCCCAGTGGCGCTCGCTGATGTCGGCGCCGGTCAGCGTGCTGAGGACGACCCCGCTGTCGGCGACGGCTCGGCGCTCGCGGCGGATCGCCTTGCGCTTGCGCGAGGACAGGGCGCCGAGGAAGTCCTCGAAGCCGCGGTAGCCGTCGTTGCGCCAGTGGTACTGCTGGCCGATCCTGAGCAGCAGGCCGAGGTTGCCCAGCCGCCGCCACTCGTCCTCGGTGGGGAAGGCGACGTGGAGCGAGGAAACGCCCAGTTTCCCGGCCAGCTGCACCATCCCGGCGGCCAGCACGTCGGTGAGCTCCGCCGGGGCGCCGGGGCGGACCAGCAGCCGGCGCCCGGTGACCGGGGTGAAGGGGACCGCCGCCTGAAGTTTCGGATAGTAGTCCCCGCCGGCCCGCCGGTAGGCGTCGGCCCACCCCCAGTCGAACACGTATTCGCCGTAGGAATGGCTTTTCAGGTAGAGCGGGGCGACCGCCGCCAACCGGCCGTCGGCATCCTCGATGGCCAGGTGGCGGGGCAGCCAGTCGGCCTCGGCGGCCACCGAGCCGCTGTCCTCGAGCGCCCTCAGGAAGGCATGGCAGAGGAACGGATCGTCGGCCCCGGCGCAGGCGTCCCACTGCTCGGCGGGGACCTCGCCGATGGAACCCAGGACCTTGATCGTCGCCGTCTCGCGTCCGTCGGGCATGGGGCGGGCTCCGGGGGTTCGCTTTCAAAGGACATAAGCCCTGACACGGCAACCGACAAGAGGGGTGGTGGGGGATGTGGATAGATTTATCCCCTTCGCCTAAGGATTGATGTGGAAGGGTATTGTCGTGACTGTCCCAGTTTCTCGAGTCCTTCTCCACAGGACGGCTGGACCAATGGCCTAGGCCGACGATGGAACTGGCGGCGGGGAGGGAAAAGGACTAAATCCATAGATAACCCATCGCCAGCCGCCGAGGAGGAACGGACATGCCGTTGAAGGATATTCTGGTTCACGTCGATAACACCAAGCAATGCGAAGTCCGGCTCGAGACCGCCATCAACCTGGCGCTGGCCCACGAGGCCCACCTGACCGGGCTCTACGTGCTGACCCACCATTACATTCCTCCCTACCTCCGGGCCCAGTTCAGCGCCGAATCGCTGGAGGTGCCGATCAGGGCGGTCTTCCAGGCGGCCGAGCAGGCGGAAGCCCTGTTCCTCGACAAGACCAAGCACGCCGGGGTGGCCAGCGAATGGCGCCGCGTCGAGGGCGAGACCATCGACGTTCTCAGCCTCCACTCCCGCTACAGCGACATCGCCGTGGTCGGTCAGCGCGACCCCGAAGGCGACGAGGTCACCGGCGACAGCGAAATGCCCGATCGCCTGATCCTGTCGGTCGGCCGGCCGATCCTGGTGGTGCCCTACGTCGGCAACTACCCCAACATCGGCCAGCGGATCATGGTGGCCTGGGATTCGAGCCGCCTCGCCACCCGCGCCGTCAACGACGCCCTGCACCTGCTGGAAAGGGCCAAGCAGGTGGTGGTGATGGCCATCAACCCCCATGGCGGCGCCGAGGGCCACGGCGACGTCCCCAGCGCCGACATCTGCCTGCACCTGTCCCGCCACGGCATCAAGGCCGAGGCCCAGCACGTCCAGGTCGAGGACGTGGAGGTCGGCGACATGCTCCTGTCACGGGCCGCCGACGAGGGCATCGACATGTTCGTGATGGGCGCCTACGGACATGCCAGGTGGCGCGAACTGGTGCTGGGCGGGGTCACCCGCCACATGCTCAACCACATGACGGCGCCGGCCCTGATGTCGCACTGAGACCGGTTATACCAACGGCCATAATCACTGACTCCCCCGACCATCCTTCGACACGCCGCTTGCGCGGCTGCTCAGGATGAGGTTTTTGTTGAAAAATAAAGAGATGCCTCATCCTGAGCAGCGAGCGAAGCTCGCGTGTCGAAGGATACCCACAGGTCAGTGTCTCTGGCCGCTGGTATTACAGGTCGAGTTGGCCGAGGAAGGCGGAGAAATCATTCCAGTACCAGCCGGTGACGATGAAACCCGCGGCGATCACCGCCGACCACAGGGTGGCGGGCCACAAGGGGAGGGGTTTTTTCTTGCCCCCGGGACGCCCGCGCAGGGCGATCCTTCGTCGCCGGGGCCGGCGTTCGTCTTCCAGTTGACGGAGGTTGCGGGCGAGTTCCACGGAATCTCCCATCGTTCTGATGTAGGTAGCCATGGCCATTCACCATTCTGGTTTCGCCTTGGACAATCATGACCGGCAATCCTTACCCCTCGGTTAACGGATCGGGCTCCTGGGGTCGAGGGCGTCCTGGAGGCCGTCGCCGAGGAAGTTGAAGGCGATCACGGTGACGAAGATCAGCACCCCGGGATAGAAGGCCAGCCCCGGCGCCGTCCAGATCAGCTCCTGGGCGTTGGTCAGCAGGTTGCCCCAGCTGGGGATCGGCGGCTGAATGCCCAGGCCGAGGAAGCTGAGCACGGATTCGAGCAGGATCACGTTGCCCACCGACAGCGTGGTGGCGACGACGATCGGCGAGGCCAGGTTGGGCAGGATGTGGACCGCCATCACCCGCAGGCCGCTGGCGCCCTGGGAATGGGCGGCGAGCACGAACTCGCGCTCGCGCAGGGTCAGCGCGGCGCCCCGCACCAGCCGGGCGACCGTGGTCCAGCCGACCACGGCGACGATGGCGACGATGCGATAGAGGCTGATGTCCTCGGATGCGGTCAGGGCGTCGGGCAGGCCCAGCTTGTCCAGGTCGACCGCCGCCAGGACGATCAGCAGCGGCAGCAGCGGCAGCGAGATGACGCCGTCGGTGAAGCGCATAAGAAGCCCGTCGAGCCGGCCCCCGTAGTAGCCCGCCAGCAGGCCGACCACGGTGCCGATCAGCGCCGCCGCCAGGGCCGCCGTCAGCCCGACCAGCAGCGACACCCGGCCGCCGCGGAGCAGCCGCACCAGCAGGTCGCGTCCCAGCTCGTCGGTGCCCAGCGGGTGGGCCACGGACGGCGGGGCGAAACGGCCGAACAGGTCGACCACCTGCGAGTCCACGCCCAGCGCCGCCTCGATCAGGGGCGCCGCCGCCGACAGCAGGGCCAATACCCCCAGCACCCCGGCGCTGGCCACCGCCAGCCGGTGGCGGCTAAAGCGCCGCGCCGCCAGCGCCGCCATCCCCTGGGTTGGGGTCCGTGCCGTCATCGGTAGGATATCCTCGGGTCCAGCCAGGCATACGCCAGGTCGGCCAGCAGGTTGCCGGCCAGGGTCAGCGTGGTGGCGAACAACAGCGCCACCAGCGCCAGGTTGAAGTCGTTGCCCATGATCGAATCGAAGATCAGCTTGCCCATCCCGGGATAGGCGAAGATGGTCTCGGTGATCAGGGCGCCGGAGAACAGGTAGCCGAAATCCAGGGCGACGATGGTCACCACCGGGATCATCGCGTTGCGCAGGGCATGGCGCAGAACCACCCGCAACGGCCCGGCGCCCTTGGCCCGGGCGGTGCGGATGTAGTCCTGGCGCAGGACCTCGATCATGGCGGCGCGCATGTAGCGGGTGTGGCCGCCGACGCTGGCGATGGTCAGGGTGGCCACCGGCAGCACCATGTAGCGCGCGGCGTCGCCGAACCCGGCCTCGCCCACCGTCCCCACGCCGCCGGCCGGCAGCACCCCGAGGACCACCGCGAAGACGATGATCAACAGCAGGGCCAGCCAGAACACCGGCACCGAGTTGCCGGCGAAGGCGATCAGGTTGACCGTGTAGTCGAGCCGCGAATAGGGGCGCAACGCGGCGGCCATGCCGCTCGGCAGGCCGATCGCCAGCGACAGCGCGATCGACAGGCCGAGCAGCCACAGCGTGTTGCCGAGCGCCGGCGCCAGCGCCTCGAGGACCGGCCGGGCATACAGCCGCGAGAAACCCAGATCGCCGCCCAGGGCGGCGGCCAGCCAGTTGAGGTAGCGCTCGACGATCGGCTTGTCGAGGCCGTACAGGGCGCGCAGCCGGGCCGCGTCCTCCGACGTCATCTTGGGGTCGGCGCTGATCATCAGGTCGATGGGGTCGCCCGGCATCAGCCCCATCAGCCCGTAGATGACGAACGACATCACACCCAGCACGAGCGCCGATTGGACGACGCGGAGGGCGAGGTAACGACTCATGGTGTTTCTCCGTCGTCCTTCAGGTGGCAGGCGGCGCGGTGGCCGGCGGCGCCCGCCGCTTCCAGGGCCGGGGCGGCGTGGCGGCAGAGGTCGATGGCCAGCGGGCAGCGCGGGTGGAAGGAACAGCCGGGCGGCGGCGCCAACGGGCTGGCGACGTCCCCGGGCAGGGCCCGGCCGGGGCGCCGCTTGCCCCGCCCGATCGCCGGCGCCGAGGCGATCAGGGCCCGGGTGTAGGGATGGCGCGGCTCGGCGAACAGGGCCTCGCTGCTCGCCTCCTCGACGATGGCGCCCAGGTACATCACCGCCACCCGGTCGGCGAAGTGGCGGACCACCGACAAATCGTGGCTGATCAACAGGTAGGCCAGGCCGTGGCTCTCCTGGAGGTCCTTGAGCAGGTTGAGGACCTGGCTCTGGATCGACACGTCGAGCGCCGACACCGGCTCGTCGGCGATAACCAGGCTCGGTTCCAGGGCGATGGCGCGGGCGATGGCGATGCGCTGGCGCTGGCCGCCGCTGAACTGGTGGGGGTAGCGGTCCATGTCGGCGGCCCGCAAGCCCACCGATTCGGCCAGCCGGGCGACCCGCTGGCGGCGTTCGGCCCGGTTGCCGAGGCGGTGGATGACCAGCGGCTCGGCGATGATGGCTCCGGCCGGCAGGCGCGGGTTCAGCGACCCGTAGGGGTCCTGGAAGACCAACTGGATGCGGCGGCGCAACGGCCTCAGTTGGCGCCGGGAGAGGCCGCTGATCTCGCGGCCCTCGAACCACACCCGGCCGGCGTCGGGCGCCTGCACCATGGCGACGGCGCGGGCCAGGGTGGTCTTGCCGCACCCGGACTCGCCGACCAGCGCCAGCACCTCGCCCCGCTCGAGGCGGAGGTCCACCCCGCGAAGGGCGCGCACCGTGCCGGTGCCCCTGGCGAACAGGCCGCCTCCGGCCGGGAAGTCTTTAAACAGCCCCTGGGCTTCGAGCAGCGGCGGCGGGGCGCTCATGAGACCGGCTTCCAGCAGGCCACGGCATGCGCGCCGTCTTCCTCCAGCGCCGGCTCACGGGCCCGGCAGCGCTCCTCGGCCAGCGGGCAGCGGTCGGAGAACCGGCAGCCGTCGGGCAGGGCGCGCGGGTCGGGCACCACCCCGGGGATCGTCGGCAACCGGTCCCGGCGCTCGGCCCCCGGGATGGTCTCGATCAGGCCCCGGGTGTAGGGATGGCGCGGCGAGGCGAACAAATCGCCGGCGGGAGCCTTCTCGACGATCCGCCCGGCGTACATCACCAGCACCCGGTCGGCGACTTCGGAGACCACGGCCAGGTTGTGGGTGATGAACAACACCGCCAGCCCCAGGTCGCGCTGCATCTCCAGCATCAAGTCCAGGATCTGGGCCTGGATGGTGACGTCGAGCGCCGTGGTCGGCTCGTCGGCGATCAGGATGTCGGGGCGGCAGACCAGGGCGATGGCGATCATGACCCGCTGGCGCATGCCTCCCGAGAGCTGGTGGGGATAGGCCTCCATCCGCGCCCCGGCGTCGGGGATGCCGACGCGCTCCAGCATTTCGGCGGCGGCGTCCCGGCCGCCATTGCCACCGCCATCGCCACCCCGGCGGTGGATGCTCAACGCCTCGGCGACCTGGTCGCCGACGGTGAACACCGGATTCAGCGCCGTCATCGGCTCCTGGAAGATCATCGATATCCGCCCGCCGCGGACCTCCTCGATGGCCCGTTCGGGGAGCTCCAGCAGGTCGGCGCCGTCGAGCAGCACCTTACCGCCGGTGATCCGCCCCGGGGGCGGCACCAGGCGCAGCAGGGACAGCGCGGTGACCGACTTGCCGCACCCCGATTCGCCGACCAGGCCCACCGTGACCCCGGATTCGAGGTCCAGCGAGATCCCGTCCACCGCCTTCAGCGGTCCCCAATCGGTGGCGAACGTCACCTCCAGGTCGCGCACGCTCA
>CAZWEZ010000038.1:0-32749 GCA_964632795.1 uncultured Thalassospiraceae bacterium
AGGGCGCCCAGGCCGCCGTCCTCACGCCGATGCCAGAAGTCAGGCGCCCGCATGGCGGCCGTCCGGGCGATCGAGGTTGACGTGCAAACCCATCGGGGGGTTATAGCAAATCCACCCCGCCTTGGGGAATTGGAAGGCCGCCTAGGCGGCGTAGTTGACGTCCTTGTCGTCGAGCAGTTTCTTGAGCTCGCCGGTCTCGTACATCTCGCGGATGATGTCGCAGCCGCCGACGAATTCGCCCTTGACGTAGAGCTGGGGGATGGTCGGCCAGTTGGAGAAGGTCTTGATGCCCTCGCGCAACGCCGGGTCGTCGAGCACGTCGACCCCCTTGAACTTGACGCCGATATGGCTGAGCGCCTCGACCACGGCGGCCGAGAACCCGCACTGGGGGAACATCGGCGTGCCCTTCATGAACAGGACCACCGGGTTGTCGTCGATTTCCTGCTGGATGCGCGTGGTGGCGGGGGTGTCGTTCATCTCGAATCCCTTTGTCGGTATCAGGCGTCGTCGGGAATCTCGGTCTGCAGGGCCAGGGCGTGGAGATCGCCGCCCATCCTGCCTTGCAGGGCGGCGTACACCATCTGGTGCTGCTGGACGCGACTCTTGCCCTTGAACTCGGACGACACCACCAGGGCGGCGTAATGGTCGCCGTCCCCGCGCAGGTCCTCGATGGTGACCACGGCGCCGGTAATGGCTTCCTTGATCAGGCTCTCGATCTCGATCGCCGACATCGCCATCGGGTGGTCTTCCCAGTCACTAGTGGTCTAAGTCTAACATATGGTACCCATACGATCGCCTTTCCCGCTTCCTCGGCAGGAAGGCGCGCGCCGGCGATGCCGGCACATCGGCAAGTGCGCCTGACGCCCCGAGGAAGCGGGAAAGGCGACCCTCCGGGCGGCTCTCCGAGTTCACCGGCGGCGTTGCGAGGCGCTTGTGATGGGCCGCCATCACGGCGCGCCACGCGCCTGGCCGGGTGAACTCGGAGAGCCGTCGTATGGGTACCATATGTTAGACTTAGACCACTAGGGCGCCGACATGTAGCCGGGCAGCCAGCCTTGGTGGGCGTTCCTCAGTTCAGTCAACGATATGGCGTGCGTCCCCGCGACAGTCAACCTCTCACCGCCGACGGCGCCGATGACGCGGGCCGGGACCCCGGCCCCGGCGGCCGCCGCCAGCAGGGCGTCGGCCTCGGCCCCGGCGGTGGTCGCCAGATAGCGCCCCTGGTCCTCGCCGAACAGCCAGGCGAACAGGGCCACGCCGTCCCCGGGGGCCTCGATTTCGGCGCCGATGCCCCCGGCCATCGCCATCTCGGCCAGCGCCACCCCCAGTCCGCCGTCGGACAGGTCGTGACAGGCGGTGACCTTGCCCGCCTCGATCATCGCCCTTACGCAGTCGCCGTTGCGCCGTTCGACGGCCAGATCGACCGGTGGCGGCGGGCCGTCCTCGCGGCCCTCGATCTCGCGCAGGTACAGCGAGGCGCCCAGGTGACCGGCGGTGTCGCCGATCAGGACCACCGAATCGCCCTCGGCCTTGAAGGCCAGGGTCACGGTGCGCGCGACGTCGGCGACCAGCCCGACGCCGCCGATGGTCGGGGTCGGCGGGATCGCCACCCCGTCGGTCTCGTTGTAGAACGACACGTTGCCCGAGACGACGGGGAACTCGAGCACCGTGCAGGCCTCGACCATGCCCTCGATGCAGCCCACGAACTGGCCCATGATGTCGGGCTTCTCGGGGTTGCCGAAGTTCATGCAGTCGGTGATCGCCAGCGGCCTGGCGCCGACCGCGGTGATGTTGCGCCACGCCTCGGCGACCGCCTGGCGGCCGCCCTCGACGGGGTCGGCTTGGCAGTAGCGCGGCGTGCAGTCGCTGGTCATCGCCAGCGCCTTCGCGGTGCCGTGGACGCGGACCACGGCGGCGTCGCCGCCCGGGCGCTGGACGGTGTCGGCCATCACCATGTGGTCGTACTGCTCCCAGATCCAGCGCTTGCAGGCGAGGTCGGGACAGCCGAGCAGGCGGGCCAGGGCGGCCAGCGGGTGGTCGGGCGCCTTCAGCTCGTCGATCGCCACCGGCTGGCGCTTGGGGGTCGGCTCCCAGGGCCGGTCGTACTCGGGCGAGGCCGAGGCCAGGGGGTCGATGGGCAGGTCGCCGACCACCTCGCCACCCATCTTCAGCACCATGCGGCCGCTGTCGGTGATGGTGCCGACGATCGAGAAGTCGAGCTCCCACTTCTCGAAGATCGAGCACGCCAGGTCCTCGCTGCCAGGCCTGAGGACGATCAGCATCCGCTCCTGGCTTTCCGAGAGCATCAGCTCGTAAGCGCTCATCTCCGTCTCGCGCTGGGGCACCAGGTCGAGGTCCAGCTCGACCCCGGTGCCGCCCTTGGAGGCCATCTCGAACGACGAGCAGGTCATGCCCGCCCCGCCCATGTCCTGGATGGCGACGATGGCGTCGGTGGCCATCAGCTCCAGGCAGGCCTCCAGCACCAGTTTCTCGGTGAACGGGTCGCCGACCTGGACGGTGGGACGTTTCTCCTCGGTGTCCTCGCTGAACTCGGTCGACGCCATGGTAACGCCGTGGATGCCGTCGCGCCCGGTCTTGGAGCCGACGTAGACCAGCGGGTTGCCGACCCCGGTGGCCGCCGAATAGAAGATCTTGTCCTGGCGGGCCACCCCGACGGTCATCGCGTTGACCAGGATGTTGCCATTGTAGCCGGGATGGAAGCCGCACTCGCCGCCGACGGTGGGAATCCCCATGCAGTTGCCGTAGTCGCCGATGCCGGCCACCACCCCGGCCACCAGGTGGCGGGTCTTGGGGTGATCTGGTTGGCCGAAGCGGAGCGCGTTGAGGTTGGCCACCGGCCGCGCGCCCATGGTGAAGATGTCGCGCAGGATGCCCCCGACCCCGGTCGCCGCGCCCTGGTAGGGTTCGATGAACGAGGGGTGGTTGTGGCTCTCCATCTTGAAGATCGCGGCGTCGCCGTCGCCGATGTCGATCACCCCGGCGTTCTCGCCCGGACCCTGGATCACCCACGGGGCCTCGGTGGGCAGCCTTTTGAGCCATTTCTTGGAGGACTTGTAGGAGCAGTGCTCGCTCCACATCACAGAGAAGATGCCGAGCTCGGTGAGGTTGGGCTGACGGCCCAGCATCTCCACCACCCGGCGGTACTCCTCCTCGCTGAGGCCGTGCTGTTTTATGACCTCGGGCGTGATCTCGCTCATCCGCTCAGCGCCTCGACCAGGGATTCGAACATCGCCCGCCCGTCGCTGCCCCCGAGCTGGTCGTCGGCCAGCCGTTCGGGGTGGGGCATCATGCCGAGCACGTTGCGCCTTTGGTTGAGCACCCCGGCGATGTTGTCCAGCGAGCCGTTGGGGTTGGCGGCGGCGGCGACCTCGCCCGACGGCTGGCAGTAACGGAAGGCGATCCGGCCCTCGCCGTCGAGCCGGGCCAGGGTCTCGGCGTCGGTGAAGTAGTTGCCGTCGTTGTGGGCGATCGGCAGGCGCAGCACCTGGCCCGGGCGGTAGCGCCGGGCGAACACGGTGTCGGTCCGCTCGACGCGGATCAGGACGTCGCGGCAGATGAACTCGAGCCCGGCGTTGGGCATCAGCACACCGGGCAGCAGGCCGGCCTCGGTGAGGATCTGAAAGCCGTTGCAGATGCCCAGCACCGGCACCCCGGCCCCGGCCCTGGCCACCACATCGCGCATGATCGGCGAGTTGGCGGCCATCGCCCCGGAGCGCAGGTAATCGCCGTAGGAGAAGCCGCCGGGGACGACGATCAGGTGGTATCCATCGAGGCTGGTCTCGCGGTGCCACACCATGTCGGGCGCCCGGCCCATGGCGTGGGCCAGCGCGACCTGGGTGTCGCGGTCGCAGTTGGACCCCGGGAAGACGATGACGGCGACGTTCATGGGAGCCTTGGTATCAGTCCCCGATGTCGATGGCGTATTTCTCGATGACGGTGTTGGCGAGCAGGCGCTTGCACATGTCCTCGATGGTGTCGCGGGCCCTGGCGGGGTCGGTCTCGGCGAGGTCGATCTCGATGTACTTGCCCTGGCGGACCCCGCTGACGCCCTCGAAGCCGAGCGCCCCGAGGGCGTTGCGGACCGCCTTGCCCTGGGGGTCGAGGACCCCTTCCTTGAGGGTGACGTGGACCTTTGCCTTCACCTTCCCGATCTCGCCTATTGCATGACCTCGGGCCCCTTCATGTCGCGGGGTCCGCTTTCGGGCAGGATACCGAGCCGTCGGGCCACCTCCTGGTAGGCCTCCTCGACTTCGCCGAGGTCGCGCCGGAAGCGGTCCTTGTCCATCTTCTCGTTGGTCTGGATGTCCCACAGCCGGCAACTGTCGGGGCTGATCTCGTCGGCCACCACGATCCGCATCTCCTCGTCCTCCCACAGCCGGCCGAACTCCAGCCTGAAGTCGATCAGGCGGATGCCGACACCCAGGAACAGGCCGCTCAGGAAGTCGTTGATCCTGAGCGCCAGGGACATCATCTCGTCCAGGTCCTGGGGGCTCGCCCAGCCGAAGGCGGTGATGTGTTCCTCGCCGATCATGGGGTTGTCCAGTTCGTCGGACTTGTAATAGTACTCGACGATCGAGCGCGGCAGCGACGTCCCCTCGGCCATCCCGAAGCGTCGCGCCAGCGAGCCGGCGACGACGTTGCGGACGGCCAGCGTGATGGGGATGATCTCGACTTCGCGGACCAGCTGTTCGCGCATGTTGAGACGGCGCACGAAGTGGGTCGGCACTCCGATATCGTTGAGCCGGGTCATCAGGTATTCGGAGATGCGGTTGTTGATCACCCCCTTGCCGGTGATCACGCCTTTCTTCTTGTTCTTGAAGGCGCTGGCGTCGTCCTTGAAGTACTGGACCAAGGTGCCGGGTTCTGGTCCCTCGAACAGAACCTTGGCCCGGCCTTCATAAATCCGTCTGCGTCGAGCCATGATGTCCTTCCGGTGGCGGGATAATACAATGGGGGCGGCCAATAGAGATAAGCCTGATATAGCAGGTGTCCACCCCCAATACCAGCGGCCCCTGTTCCCCTACAGCCGGACCGCCTCGAAGGGGGCCTCGCCGGGGCGCCCGGCGGTGTGCAGCCAGACCGCCCGGGGATCGCCCCCGGTAGTGGTCGGCAACGCGATCAGCGCCGAGGACACGGTCCCGAACCCGGACACCGCGGTCACGTACATGGCCCCTTCGCCGCCGACCTCGGCGTCGCCGACGCGGCTTCCCAGCAGGGTCTCCCACGACGACCAGTCGCCGGCCCCGGGGTCGGGCGGCGGCGCCGCCACGAAGCGGGGCAGGTAGGCGCGGATGCGCGCCGAGGCGGTGTCGTTGCGGTCATAGGCGGTGACCATCGACAGCCCCGGGGGCAGCTCCGAGAGTTCGATCCCCGCCCCGTCGCCCCCGGAGTACAACCAGAAGGCCCGCCGGCGGTCGGCGACGACCAGGTTGAAGGAGCGGTAGCTGGCCGTCTCGAGGTCGGCCAGGGCGCCCGCCGCGGCCTCCGCCTCGGCGTGGTAGAGGGCCTCCAGCGGCAACTCGCCGCGGCTGCGCAGCCCCGGCGCCGGACCCAGCGAGCCCCGGCGGTTGAGGACCCCGGCGAGGACTCCGTGGTCGTTGACGCCGAGCCAGGCGCCCCCGGCCGTGCGGTCGAGCCCGGCCACCACCTCGGGGCGGTCGGGCCAGTGGCGGCCCGGGGGCAGCCACGGACGGTCGGTCATCTCGTCGCGGTTGGCGGCCACCAGCAACGGCCACTGGTGGCCGGGGCGGCGCAGGATCACCAGGGTGCACATGACGCCGGCATAGTTGCCGAAACCGCCCCGGATTGACAGCCGGTTGCGGAAATTTCCCGCTGTCCGTAGAGTCGGGGCCCGGAGGTTTGCGGAGCACCGCCATGGCCGAAACCCTGCAGGACACCCTGGACGACCGCGAGAAGGCCCACGAGGCCAAGTACAAGCTGGACCAGGAACGCCAATTCAAGGCCCACGCCCGGCGCAACAAACTGCTCGGCCTGTGGGCGGCCGAGCGGATGGGCATGGGGGAGGCCGAAAGCGAGGCCTACGCCAAGGAGGTGGTGATCCTCGAGATGAGCAATCCCGGCGAGGGCGGCGTGCTGCGCAAGGTGAGCGAAGACTTCAGGGAACGCGGCGTGGAGGTCCCCGACAAGGAGATCGCCGAGCGGATGGAACGCCTGTACGCCCGCGCCCTCGAGGAGATCGGCGACGAATACCCCGAACCGCTGGCCGGCGACCATTCCCCGGTCGGAGGCTAGGCGACAGATTAATGGTGACTGTATATAGTTTTTTTCAGATTAATGGTGACTGTATATAGTTTTTTTGGCGGCGCTTAACCCGCCGCCAAAAAAACTATATACAGTCACCATTAATCTGCGAAGACCCGTTGGAAGATGACGTCCACGTACTTGGTGTGGTAGCCGAGGTCGAACAGTTCCGACAGCGTCCGGGCGTCCAGGCGGGCGGTGACGTCGGGGTCGGCCTTGAGCCGGTCCAGGAAATCGGCGTCCCCGGTCCCCACCTTCATGGCGTTGCGCTGGACCGCCTGGTAGGCGTCCTCGCGGCTCATCCCGGCCTGGGTCAGGGCCAGCAGGACCCGTTGCGAGAAGATCAGCCCGCCCTTGCTCTCCAGGTTGGCACGCATGGCCTCGGGATAGACGACCAGCTTGTCGACCACCCCGCACAGGCGGGCCAGGGCGAAGTCGAGCGTCACCGTGGCGTCGGGGCCGATCATGCGTTCCACCGACGAATGGGTGATGTCGCGTTCGTGCCACAGGGCGACGTTCTCCAGCGCCGGCGCCACCGCCGCCCGCACGATCCGCGCCAGCCCGCACAAGTTCTCGCTCAGGATCGGGTTGCGCTTGTGGGGCATCGCCGAGGACCCCTTCTGGCCGGGGGCGAAGAACTCCTCGGCCTCGCCGACCTCGGTCCGCTGGAGGTGGCGGATCTCGGTGGCCAGCCGTTCCACCGAGCCGGCGATCACCCCGAGGACGGCGAAGAACTGGGCATGGCGGTCGCGCGGGATGACCTGGGTCGAGATCGGCTCGGCGGCCAGCCCCATCTTCTTTGCGACGTGCTCCTCGACCTCAGGCGCGATGTTGGCGAAGGTTCCCACGGCGCCCGAGATGGCGCAGGTGGCGATCTCGGCGCGGGCCGCCTCGAGGCGGGTCCGGGCGCGGCGGAACTCGGCGTAGAAGCCGGCCAGCTTGAGGCCGAAGGTGGTCGGCTCGGCGTGGATGCCGTGGCTGCGCCCCATGCAGGGGGTGTCCTTGTGTTCCCGCGCCCGCCGCTCGAGGGCGGCGAGCAGGGCCTCGAGGTCCTCGAGCAGGATGTCGGCGGCCTGAGCCAGCTGCACCGCCAGGCAGGTGTCGAGCACGTCCGAGGACGTCATCCCCTGGTGGACGAAGCGGGCCTCGGCGCCGACCTGCTCGGCGAGCTCGGTGAGGAAGGCGATGACGTCGTGGTGGGTCTCGCGCTCGATCTCGTCGATGCGGGCGATCCTGGCCGCGTCGTAGGGCTTGTCGCCGTGCTTCCAGACGGCGGCCGCGGCCTCCCTGGGGATGACCCCCAGCTCGGCCTGGGCGTCGCAGGCGTGGGCCTCGATCTCGAACCAGATGCGGAACCGGTTGGCGGGCGCCCAGATGGCGGCCATCCGGGGGCGACTGTAACGGGGGATCATCGTTGCCTCTTTGGATGGAATCGGTTGGTGATGGGGCGATATTAGCGGATTCGGCCGTTGTTGTAAGTTAGTACCTTTGATTAAGACGAAGCCCCACTCGACCGATCATCGGCAACCGCCGTCGGATGACCGCAACGGTCCCGATATGCTATCATCGGCTCTGATCCAGGACACAAGATCGGCGCGAAGCGACGATGTTCAGGCTTCTTCGTTTTTTTTCCGCCATCAGCGTGGCCGCGATAATTGCCATCGCGATCATGTTGGCGGTCCTCCGCCAGCATGCCTTGGGCCAGATTGTCGAATACGCGGAAAGCCAGAACGTGGCCTTGGCACGATCCTTCGCCAACACCATCTGGCCCAGGTTCTCCCCCTACCTGAGCGCGACCTCCGGGTTTGATGGAGAGACCATGCGCGGGCATCCGATAACGCGGGAAATCGGTAAAGCCCTGATCACCCTTACCGCCGGCGTGCCCGTCCTCAAGATCAAGATCTACGATTTGAACGGACTGACGATCTTTTCCTCGGAGCCCGCCGAGATCGGCGACAACAAGAAAGCCAACCCGGGTTTCTTTTCGGCCGCGAAGATAGGGAAACCGGCAAGCAAGCTGAGCTTCCGCGATACCTTCAGTTCCTTCGAGGGCACTGTCCAGGATCGTGATCTGGTCGAAAGTTATCTGCCGATTCGCCACGGCGACGGGCCGGTGGTGGGGGTTTTCGAACTCTATACGGACGTCACCCCCTTGATGACCAAGTTCAAGCATTCCACGACACGGCTTGTCACCGGCCTCGTTTTGATCTTCGGATCGCTGTATGGCGTATTGTTCCTGGTCGTTCGGCGCGCCGATCGGACCATCAAGCGGCAGTACCTGGACATCCGGGAAAAGAACATCGAGCTGGAGCACGAAATCACCGTGCGCGAACAAGCCGAGGAAGCGCTTGAACGAACCCGTGACGAACTGGAAATACGAGTCGAGGAACGGACCCGCGAACTCACCGACGAAATCGCCGAAAGGAAACGGGCCGAGGACGAGGTCCGGCAGCACCGGTCCGAACTAGCCCACGTCGGGCGGATCATGACCATGGGGGAAATGGCGACCAGCCTGGCCCATGAACTCAACCAGCCGCTGACCGTCATCTCCGGGTATGCGCAGTTCTGCATGGAAGGTCTCAGCTCTGTCCGTCTCAAGCGCGAGATGCTCCTGGACGCCATGGAACAGGTGGTCGAGCAGGCCCAAAGGGCCAACGAGATCATCCGACGCATCCGCGACTTCGTTCACAAGAAAGCACCGAAACGGGAGAAAATAGATGTCAACGAGGCGATCCACGGCATCGCCGGCCTTCTTCGATCCGACGCGCGCCAACATGGCGCCTCCATCGAACTGAATCTTGCCGAAGCCCTGCCGCCTATCTTCGCCGATCCGATCCAGATTCAACAGGTCGTCGTCAACCTCGCCCACAATGGCATGGAGGCGATGCGTGAACACTCGTCGGCTTCCCGGCGTCTGACCATCCACACGTCTGTCCGCCGGGACAACGCCGTCGAGATCACCGTCCACGACTGCGGCGAAGGGATTCCCTCCGAAACCCTGAACCGGGTTTTCGATCCCTTCTTCACCACCAAGGCCGACGGGCTGGGCATGGGTCTGTCGATCAGCCGTTCGATCATCGAGGACCACGGTGGCAGCCTGTGGGCGACATCGGATCCCGCCACCGGGACCGTTTTCCATTTCACCCTGCCGGTGACCGGGGAAAGCCTTCCCGATGACGTCTGAACCGACCGTTTTCGTCGTCGATGACGATGCCGCCGTTCGCCGCTTCCTGCGCGGGTTGATCACCTCGGTCGAACTCCGGGTCGAGGTCTTTGCCTCGGCCCGGGAGTTTATTGACGCCTACCAACCGGGATGGACCGGTTGCCTGTTGCTGGACATCCGCATGCCGGGGATGAGCGGCCTCGAGTTGCAGAAGGAACTGGCGGCACGCTCGATCACCCTTCCGGTCATCTTCCTGACCGGCCACGGCGACGTGCAGGTGGCGGTTCACGCGATGAAGGCCGGGGCCGTCGACTTCATCGAGAAACCCTTCAACAACGAGTTGTTGCTGGACCGCATCCAACGGGTGGTGCTGAGCGGTGTCGATGCCGACCGCGATCGCGCCAAATCCGCCGAAATAAGCGATCGGATGGAACAGTTGACGCCGCGCGAGCGCCAAGTGATGGCCATCGTCGTCGCCGGCGAAACCAACAAGGGTATCGCCCGCCGCCTGGAGATCAGCGAAAGAACCGTCGAAATCCACCGCGCCAAGGTGATGGAGAAGATGAAGGCCAAGTCGTTGGTGGACCTCGTGAAAATGGCCATCGTGGTGGACCGTCTGTAGGGGAAAACCCGTAGGACATCTAAGGGGAGTCCACGATTCTTTTTCCTTCCTCGACAGCACTAGACTTGCTTATCCGCAAGGACAAGGACTTGCTCATTCCGACGTCTGGTTCGGTGGAGGTTTGGCCATGCGTTTCCACGGTTCGATACGGTTTCTGGTGTTGATCCTGTTGATGGTGGTCTTGGCGGCTTGCAAGCACGGCGGCGGCTATTAGCATTCCCGCCCTTGCCGCGCGATGGAGGTCCTCATGATCAAGCGTACGCTGGTAGCCGTCGCTGCCCTGGTGCTCTTCAGCACCCCCGCCTTGGCCAGACACTGCCCCAGGGACGTCAAGGTCATCGACGCGGCCCTTGCCCGGAACACCACGCTCACCGCGGAACAGAAGGCCGAGGTCGAGAAGCTGCGCGACGAGGGAGAAAGGCTCCACAAGTCCGGCCGTCACGGGGCCTCGCTCGACGCCCTGCACAAGACCATGGAGATTCTCGGCATCCAGCATTGACGGATTGGACATCCCGCGGCGGCGGGTGAACCTCTTTCCAACCCACAACCAAACCAGGAGTAATCAGCGATGCGAAAACTTAACATATTGACGATCGTCATTGCCGGCGCCGCCCTGTTCCTCGGCTCCTCCGCTTTCGCCGGCGGCGACCTTTCCAAGCAGGACCCGATCGAAGTCGTCGTTCATCTCGGCAAGGACGGCGTCGATCAGCACAAATTCCATCCCGACAAGCTGACCTTCGAGACCGGCAAGCTGTACAAGCTGGTACTTCACAACCCCAGCGACAGCAAGCACTACTTCACCTCGCTGGGAATGGCCGCCAAGGTGTGGACCCGCAAGGTCCAGGTGATGGACGACTTCGGCAAAGGCGCCAAGCAGATCGGCGAGATCAAGGGCGCCATCCGCGAGATCGAGATCTATCCCGGCGGAACCACCGAATGGTTCTTCGTCCCGGTGGCGACCGGCACCGTCGGCCTCGAATGCGGGATCAAGGACAAGGATGGAAAGACCCACGCTGAAAGTGGGATGAAGGGCGCCATCACCATCATGTGAGCGAATCCCCCCCCACCTGTAAGCGGGTGAATCGCCCCGCGCCGCCCGGAGCCTTCCGCTGCAAGCCGGATACGGTTCAGGGCGGCGCGATTTTTTTCGGGGAGGATTCATGATGCGGATCCCTCGTTTTCTCGGAGCCTCGATCGCCGGGCTCGCCTTCTTGGGTCCCACTCCCGGCGGGGCATTCGCTCTCGACGGCAAGGCCATCGTCGCCGAGCGGTGCGTTTCCTGCCACGATGTCTCGGGCCCGGCGCCGGTCACCTTCGAAGGGGTGCTGGCCAGGAAGGCGCCCGACCTGTTCTACGCCGGCAGCAAGTTCAACCGACCCTGGCTGGTCGAATGGCTTCACGAGCCGACCCCCATCCGCCCGTCCGGCGTGATGTTCCTCAATCACGTGGCCACCGAGGGCGGCAGGGATCGGATCAGGGAGGACACCATCCACCCTTGTCCGGCCAAACTTGGCTCCGAAGAGGCCGAGGCGGTGGCGGATTACCTGATGACGCTCACCGACCCGACCCTCGAGACCGGGGTCGTCGATTCGGCCAAGAAGTTCAACAAGTCCAAGTCCCGCCGCTTGTTCACCAAGCAGCTCCCCTGCATCGGATGTCATATCGCCAGGTTCGGAAAGAAGACCCTGGGCGGCATCTCCGGACCGAATTTGACCAACGCGGGAAAACGCCTGAACCCCGACTGGGTCTATGCGAGGATCGCCAATCCGCAGTACTGGGACCCCAAGACATGGATGCCGAAATTCGAGATGTCCCACAACAAGCGGGAAATGTTGACCCTATTGATCGCCTCGATGAGGTGAGACGCGGGTGTCGAAATGAAACAATTCAACATCGGGCTGCCGGACGGCTTGCTGGTTATTGCCCTGGTCCTGTGGCCCGCTGCGGCGCGGTCCGAAACCGCCGAGGAGAACTATCGGCTCTACTGCGTCCAGTGTCACGGCACCATGGGAACCGGGTTGGGGATCAACGAGACTTCGGGCGGCCTGTCGGTAACCCCGAGGGACCACACCAACCCCATGGAAATGTCCAAGTTGAATGACCGGGACCTCCGGTTGGCCATCGCCGAGGGCGGCGACGCCGTCCAGAAGTCCGGCCTGATGCCCCCCTTTGGGAGCACCCTCTCGAGCCAGGAGATCGACCAACTGGTGGTCCATCTCAGGAAGCTGTGCGGGTGCCAAGGGAAGAAGTGAAATATTCGGCCTAATACCCCGCCAGGCGGCCCTTGCGGAAGACGGCGGTCCACAGCAGGCCCAGCACCTGGAGGGCCAGCATGACCGCGAAGGCGGCCCGGTAGCCGTCGGGGGCGTAGCCGCCCGAGGCGGTCTTGGGCCACAGGTCGATGATCGTCCCGATCCCCCACTGGGCGAGGAAGGAGGCGCTGAAGACCATCACGTTGAGGCCGGTGATGACCCGTCCCGCCAGCGCCGGCGGGAAGCTCTGGGTCAGCGCCGCGTAGGGCAGGATCCCGGCGGTGCCGAAGAAACCGAACAGCATCCACGCCGCCAGCGCCCCGTCGCGCCACTGCCAGACCAGCACCGTCTGGACGGTTATGAACAGGCCCATGCCGACGATGCCGACGGCCACCGGCCGGATGCCGAGCCGGCCCAGGCGCTCGGCGATCAGACCCATCAGCAGGAAGCCGCAGATCATGGCGGCGGCGATCAGCAGCAGGTGGTTGGCCACCGCGGCGCGCTCCAGCCCGCCGACGTCGCGCAGCCACGGCCCCGACCACAGGCTCTGGACCGACAGGAAGGTGGCCTGGGAGGCCACCGTCAGCGGCGCGATGCGCCAGAACAGCGGACTGGTGAAAACCTGGACCACGCCCTCCACCTGGCTGCGGCCGGGGAGGTCCGGAGACCGCTCCCGGCGCCTGGGAACCACCGTCAGGACGAGCCCGGCGACGACCACGGTAATCCCCCCCAGGGCGTAGAACACGCCGCGCCAGTCGATGACGTGGAGCGCCATTTCGATGGGCGCCGTCGCCGCCAGCGCGCCCAGGCCGCCGGCCGCCATCTGGATGCCGTTGACCAGCGGCAGGCGCGCGGCGGGGAACCACATCACGAAGGCCTTGAAGGCGGCCATCAGGCAGGCCGAGACCCCGAAGCCGATCATCGCCCGGCCGACGATCAGCCACCCCGTCGAGTCGGCCGAGGCGAAGGTCACCGCGCCCAGCGCCGCGATGACGAGCAGCGCCGCCTCGGTGCGCCGTGGCCCGTAGCGGTCGAGCAGGATGCCCAGCGGTAACTGGAAGGCGGCGAAGGTCAGGAAATAGGCGCTGGTCAGCAGCCCCAGGTCGGAGGCGCCGAGGCCCAGCTCGGCGATCAGGTCGGGCGCGATCACCGCGTTGACCGTCCGGTACAGGTAGGACAGGAAGTAGCCGCAGGCGAAAGGGACCAGGACCCGGAGCGCGATCATGGATTGGTCGGGGACGCCAGCTCGAAGCAGAAGTCGCAGCGCCTCGCGCCGCCCATGATGGTCTCGCGGCGCGTCATCCGGATGCGCAAATCGTAGCCGGTGCACAGCGAGCCGTCGCGGTTGCACGACAGCACCTCGCCCAACTCCTCCACCCCCAACTCGGCGTACATCTCGGCGTAGCGGCAACGCACGACGTCGAACGACAGCCGTTCCGAGGAGCGTTCGTTCCATTCGATGTCGAGCGCCCCGCCCTCCTGCCAGATCCTGGTCAACTCCGCGAAGCCGAGCAGGCCGCCCGGATCGCCGTCCCTGGCCGCCAGTTCGCGTCCGGCCTCGAAGGCGGCCTTGCGGGCCACCTCGCCGAGCAGCTCGCGGGCCCGCCCGGCGCCCAGTTCGTCGCCGAGCACGGCGTAGATCCGCTTGGCCAGCTCGGCCTCGATGCGCCGTCGTTCCAGCATGGTGGTCATGATCGCCGCCCCTTCGAAGGTCAGATCTTGCCCAGGCTCTTGAGGGATTTGTGGCCGCTCTTGGTGACGATGATGTGGTCGTGCAGGACGATGCCGAGCTTCTTGGCGGCCTCCATGACCTCCTTGGTCATCTTGACGTCGTCCGTGGACGGTTCCGGGTCCCCGGAGGGGTGGTTGTGGACCATGATCAGGGCCGTGGCCCCCAGTTCGAGGGCCCGCTTGACCACCTCGCGGGGATAGACCGGGGTGTGGTCGACGGTCCCCTTCTGCTGGACCTCGTCGGCGATCAGCACGTTCCCGCGGTTGAGGTAGAGGATCCGGAACTGCTCGGTGGAGCCGTAGGCCATCGAGGCCCGGCAGTAGTCCATCAGCTTGTCCCAGTTGGCCAGCACCGGGCGCTCCATGACCTGGCCGCTGAGCAGGCGCAGGGCCGCCGCCCGGACCACCTTGAGGGTGGCCACCGCCGATTCGCCGATCCCCTTGACTTCGGCCAGCGCCGCCGGCTCGGCGCTGATTACCTCGGCGAAGGAGCCGAAGCGCTCGAGCAGGGCCTTGGCGACGGGTTTGACGTCGCCGCGCGACTGGGCCATGAACAGGACCAGCTCCAGCAGCTCGTAATCGGGCATGGCCTCTTCGCCGGCCTTCATGAAGCGCTCGCGCAGGCGCCCCCGGTGGCCGGCGTAATGGAGCTTGTCGTTGGCTTCCCGGGTCATCCGTCGTAAGGCGGATGGTCGAGGCCGCCCGGTGAAAGGGTGAACACCTCGTAGCCGTCGGCGGTGACGGCGATCGAATGCTCGAACTGGGCCGACAAGGAGCGGTCCTTGGTCACCGCCGTCCAGCCGTCGCCGAGCACCTTGACCTCGAAACCCCCGGCGTTGATCATCGGCTCGACGGTGAAGAACATGCCCTGGCGCAGGACTTGCCCCTCGCCGGGGTTGCCGAAGTGCATGATGTTGGGCGGCTGGTGGAAGATCCGCCCCAGGCCGTGGCCGCAGAAATCCCGGACCACCGAGAAGCGCCGCGATTCGGCGTAGCTCTGGATGGCGTGACCGATGTCGCCGGCGGTGGCCCCGGGGCGGACCATCGCGATCCCCCGCCACATGGCGTTGTAGGTGGCCTCGACCAGGCGCCGCGCCTTGACGCCGACCTTGCCGAGGTAAAACATGCGGCTCGAATCCCCGTGCCAGCCGTCGAGGACCGAGGTCACGTCGATGTTGACGGTGTCGCCGTCGACCAGCGTCTTGTCGCCGGGGATGCCGTGACAGACCACGTGGTTGACCGAGGTGCAGATCGACTTCGGGAAGCCCCGGTAGTTGAGCGGCGCCGGCACCGCCCCATGCGCGGTGGTGTAGTCGTGGATCAGGCGGTCCAACTCGCCGGTGGTCACCCCCGGCTTGACGTAGGGGACGATGAAGTCGAGCGTCTCGGCGGCCAGCCGCCCGGCCTTGCGCATGCCCTCGAAGTCCTCGGGGCCATGGATCGGGATCATCCGTTCCTCGACGCTCGGGCTCTGGGTGTCGATGTCGTTCATGGTTCGATTATGTAATACCAATCTCCCTAAAGGGCCAGCGCCACGGGCGCCGAGACCTTGATTTCCGTCACCGACACCCGGCACCCGTAACACAGCACCTCGACCCCGGCGGCCATCGCCCGCTCGAGATTGGCGGCGTAGGCCGGATCGAGGTCGGCGGCGATCGCCAAGCGGCCAGCGTCCTGGCGCTGAACCAGGTACGCCATCACCGCGCGATGCCCCACCCCGACCATCGCCGACAGCTCGGCCAGGTGCTTGGAGCCCCGGGCGGTGACCGCGTCGGGAAACTCGACGGTCCCCATGGGCGAGGGATCCCGCTTCAGGGTCACGTTCTTGACCTCGACGTAGCATGTGGGGCGGCCGGTGGCCTCCAGCAATAGGTCGATGCGGGAATTGCGGCCGTATTTCACCTCGCGGCGGATGGTCTCGTAGCCGGACAGCTCGCCGATCGTCCCCTCCAGGACCGCCTCCTCGACCAGCCGGTTGGGATGCGCGGTGTTGATGCCGACCAGCGACTCCCCGACGCGGATCAGCTCCCAGGTATGGCGCAGCTTGCGCTCGGGGTTGCGGGCCGGCGACAGCCATACCTCCGAGCCCGGCTCGTCGACGCTCAGCATGGAGCCCGAGTTGGCGCAATGGGCGGTCACCACGTCGCCGCCCTCGAGCGCGACGTCGGCCATGAAGCGCTTGTAGCGCTTGACCAGGGTGCCGCGGATCAGGGGATCGGGGAATCGCATTAGTCCGTCCCGCCGTCGCCCAGCGCGGCGGCCAAGCTGGCCCGGGCGCTGCCCCGTCGGAGGGGTTCGGGTTGCGAGGGGTCGGGGGCCCAGCCGGTCAGGTAGATGACCTGGAAGGTGGCCGGGACGCGCCCCTCGGCGTCGCCGTGGAGTTCCCGGTAGCGCTCGGCCGCCGCCATCAGGGTGGAGCGCCGGGTGAAGCCCCGGCGGCGCTCGCTGACGGCGTTGCTCTCGCCCATCCCGCGCAGCTCGGCCATCAGCGCCAAGGGGTCGGCGAACGACACCCGGATGGTGTCGCTGTCGGCCACCGGCAGGGCGAAGCCGGCCCGTTGCAGCAGGTTGCCGGCGTCGCGCACCTCGGCCAGCGGCGAGACCCGCGGGCTGAGACCGCCTTCGCACGCGATCTCGGCCTCGGCCAGGGCCCGGCGCAGCTCGGTGCAGGTGTCGCCGCCGAACATCGCCCCCAGGAACAGGCCGTCGGGGCGCAGCGCCCGGCGGACCTGGATCAGGGCACCGGGCAGGTCGTTGACCCAGTGCAGCGACAGGCAGCTCAGGACCAGGTCGAAGGATGCTTCGGCGAACGGCAGCGCCTCCTCGTCGGCGGCCAGGCACAGGCCGCCGGCGGCCGCCGCCATGCGCTCCGACAGGTCGCACTGGACCAGGCTCCGGATGCCGCCCCGGCCGGCCAGCCGCCGTCCCAACTGGCCGCCGTGGCAGCCCAGGTCGAGGGCCGCCGGGAAGTCGCGCTTGACGTCGTCGAGGCGGTCGGCCAGGCGCTCGGCGACCTCGCCGAGCAGGAAACCGTGGTCGTCCAGACGGGCCGCCGCGCGGTCCCGGTGGAGGCGGACCACGGCACGGTTGAAGACGGTCATGGATTCGGACATGGTTGATATATGGCACATGGCAAGCCGCTTATAAACGGAACTGTCGCCGCTGCCGCCACCCCCGGCCAGGGGCGACGCCTGGTCGGCCTGGCGCTGGACGCCCTGCTGCCCCCCCAGTGCCTGAGCTGCGGGGCGCTGGTCGACTCGCCGGGCGTGCTGTGCGCGGCGTGCTGGGACAAGGTCGCCTTCCCCGGGCCGCCCCAGTGCGCGGCCTGTGGGTGGCCCTTCGAATTCGACTCCGGCGCCGGCGCCCTGTGCGCCGCCTGCGTCCGCCGGCGGCCGGTCTACCGGCGGGCCCGGGCGGTAATGGTCTACGGCGACACCAGCCGGCGGCTGATCCTCGCCTTCAAGTACGGCGACCGCACCGACGCCGCGCCGGCCTTCGGCCGCTGGCTGGCCCGCGCCGGCAAGGAGCTGATCGCCGAGGCCGAGGTCATCGTCCCGGTGCCGCTGCACTGGACGCGGCTGTTCTCGCGGCTCTACAACCAGGCCGCCCTGCTCGCCCATGCGCTGGGAAAACAGAGCGGCCTGCCGGTGGCCTGCGACCTGCTGGTGCGCCGCAAGCCGACGCCGTCCCAGGGCCGGCTCAGCCCCTCGGCCCGGCGGCGCAACGTGCGTGGCGCCTTCGCGGTGCGCCCCTCCCGGCGGGGCCGCCTCGAGGGCCGCCGGGTGCTGCTGGTCGACGACGTGCTGACCACCGGCGCCACCGCCGCCGCCTGCGCCCGGACCCTGCTCAGGGCCGGCGCCGCCTCGGTCGACGTCCTGACCCTGGCGCGGGTGGTCCGCCCCGAGGTATGAATAAAGTCTCCGAGCGGGAGGTCCGAAGGTTGGCCGAGGTCGAGATCTACACCGCGCCGCTGTGCCCCTACTGCGCCATGGCCAAGAGCCTGCTGGCCGGCAAGGGGGTGGCGTTCACCGAGATCGACGTCATGGCCGATCCCGCCAAGCGCGCCGAGATGATCGAGCGCGCCGGGGGCGACCGCAAGGTGCCCCAGGTGTTCATCGACGGCCGCCACGTCGGCGGTTTCGACGCCCTCGACGACCTCGACGCCGCGGGCCGACTGGACGCCCTGCTCGGCGTGGCCGCCTGATGACGGCGCCCTTCCGGGCCGCCTGCGTGCAGACCAACTCGGGACCCGAGGTGGCGCCCAACGTCGAGGCCGCCCGGGGGCTGGTCCGCCGGGCCCGCGACGCCGGCGGCGAGCTGATCCTGCTCCCCGAGACCCTCAACATGATGGATTCCGACAAGCGCCGCCTGCGCGCCAAGGCGAGCCCCGAGAAAGGCGATTCGGCACTGGCGGCGTTCAGGGAGCTGGCCCGGGAGACCGGGGCCTGGCTGGTGGTCGGCTCGCTGGTCGTCAGGGGCTGCGGCGGGCGGCTGGCCAACCGCTCGTTCCTGATCGGCGGCGACGGCGCCGTGGTCGCCCGCTACGACAAGATCCACATGTTCGACGTCCGCTTGGGCGACGGCGAGAGCTTCACCGAATCGGCGGCCTACCGGCCCGGGCAACGAGCCGTGGTCGCCGACACCCCGTGGGGACGGCTGGGGATGACGGTGTGCTACGACCTCAGGTTCCCCGGCCTGTACCGGGATCTGGCCGACGCCGGGGCCGGCTACCTGTCGGTGCCCTCGGCCTTCACCCGGACCACCGGGCGCGCCCACTGGCACGTCCTGCTGCGGGCGCGGGCGATCGAGACCGGGTGCTACGTCCTGGCCCCGGCCCAGTGCGGCCGCCACCACGGAGGGCGGCTGACCTACGGCCATTCGCTGATCGTCGACCCGTGGGGCGAGGTGCTGGCCGACGGCGGCGACGGGGTCGGGTTCGTCACCGCCGACATCGACCCGGCGCGCATCGCCGAGGCCCGGAGGAAAAAGAATGGTGACAGTATATAGTTTTTTAAAAAAAACTATATACTGTCACCATTCTTTTTCCGGGGCGGTTTCGACCGCCGGGGCAGGGTCCTCGTTGACCAGCAGGCGGAAGATGTCGGGCCGTGCGTAGTGGCCGGCGACGTCGAAGTCGTACTTGCCCCGCGTGATATCGGCCATGTCGAGGTCGGCGGTGAGGATGGCTTGGCCCGCGAAGTCGGGGCCGGCCAGAACCTCTCCCAGGGGGCCGAAGATGACGCTGCCGCCCCGCGAGATCACGGTCGCCGGGTCGTCGCCCTGGATCGCCGCGTAGTCGTCGGGGAAGTCGCCGCGCACCGTGTACTGGTTGCACGACAGGACGAAGCAGCGGCCCTCCAGCGCCACGTGGCGCATGGTCGATTGCCAGTTGTCCCGCCCGTCGGCGGTCGGCGCGCAGTAGAGCTGGATGCCCTTGGCGTACATCGCCATGCGCAGCATCGGCATGTAGTTCTCCCAGCAGATGACGGCGCCCAGCTTGCCCAGCGGGGTGTCGAACACCGGCAGGGTCGAGCCGTCGCCGAAGCCCCACACCAGGCGCTCCATGGCGGTCGGCATCAGCTTGCGGTGCTTGCCCAGCAGCGAGCCGTCCGGGGCGAAGAACAGCACCGTGCAATAGAGCGTGCCGCCGTCGCGCTCGATGACCCCGATCACCAGGTGAAACCCGTTGTCCTTGGCCACCGCGCCCAGCGCCTCGACCGCCGGGCCCGGGACGTCGACGGAGCTGTCGTAGTAGCGACGGAAGTCCTCGCGGCCCTCGGGCGTCCTCATCCCGACCCGGGCCCCGAAGTCCAGCCCCTTGGGGTAGGCCGAGACGAAGGCCTCGGGGAAAACCACCAGTTGGGCCTTGTCCCTGGCGGCGTCGGCGGCAAGCGCGCGGACCTTCTCCAGGGTCCGCTCGCGGTCGAAGGCCACCGGGGCGGCCTGGACGACGGAGGCACGGACGGTCATCGGGGAGTCTCCTTGTTGTCCGGATATACGGGAACGGGTTCCAAATCCTGGTTGACGGCGCAGATGCGCTGGATGACGCCGGGCAGCGGCCCGCTCTCGATCAGGCCGTGTTCGTAAGCGACCACCCGCAGGCGGCCGCGAACCACCTCCAGCAACTCGCCATCGCGCAGCAGGTGGTCGGGGTTGCGCGGACGGGCGAAGCGTTCGTTGCCCCGGGCGAAGGTCTCGTAGATCAACACCCCGCCCGCCTCCACGGCGTCGAGCAGGTGCGGAAACAGCGGCCGGTGCAGGTAGTTGACCACCAGCACCCCGGCGAACGTCCTGGCCCCCAGCGGCCACGGGGCGGCGTCCTCCAGGTCGGCCTCGACGACCTCGGCCCGGCCCTCGAGGTCGGCGACCGGGGTCCCGTCCCGGTCGAGCGCCACCACCGAATACCCCAGGTCCAGGAAATGGCGGGCGTGGCGGCCGTTGCCGCAGGCCAGGTCGAGCACCGTGCCCCCGGCCGGGACCAGCGGCGCGAAACGGCGCACCCAGGGCGAGGGCTCGGTGACCCTGAGGTGGCGCGAGGCGTGGGCGGACTGTCGGACGTTTGCCATTTGTTAACCGAAATACCCTTATCCTTGGCTCGGACGCGATGTTAGTATTAAGAATTCCTCTCGGTAGGAACAGCGGTTTGGCGCCATGATTGTATACCAACTCGGTTGCCGCCACGGCCACCAGTTCGAAGCCTGGTTCCGCGACAGCGCGACCTACGACGAGCAGAGCGCGGCGGGCGTCATCGAATGCCCGTACTGCGGCGACAGCCGCGTGGTCAAGACGCTCACCGCCCCCCACCTGGCCAAGGGCTTGGACAGGCCGGAGGCCGCCGAGACGCGGGCCAGGGTGGTCGCCGAGCAGATCCTGCGGACGGTCGGCCAGCTGCGCCAAAACGTCGAGGGGAACTTCGAGTACGTCGGCGACAAGTTCGCCGAGGAGGCGCGGCGCATCCATTACGGCGAGACCGACGAGCGCGGCATCTACGGCGAGGCGACCGACGAGGAAACCTCGGACCTCGACGACGAGGGGATCGAGTACTACCGCCTCCCTACGCCCCCGCGCCGCGACGACTGATCCCAGCGGTCCTTATTCCTCCCGCAGGTCGAGAATCCTTCCGAGCTTGGGGAACGCCCTGGCGCAGGACGGGCAGACGATCTCCCGTTGGCCCTCCTCGAGGGCCGGATGACGGCACCGGGGACAGGCCAGGATGTCCATCAGCCCCGCCCCCGGCGGAGCGCCGGGGGCCTGTCGCTTTTCCAGCCGCGACAGGTGGATGGGGGCGACGCCGAGCCGCCCCAGGGTCAGGCCGGCCGCGATCTCCAGGACTTCCACCACCGCCCGGACCCCCCGGTTGCCGGCGATCAGCCTGTCCAACGCCGGGGCGTTGCGGACCATCTGGTCGAGGAAGCCGACCCCCTCGGTTGCCCGGACCGTGAACCCGGCGCCCTCGGCCAGGGCCCGGAAATGGCGTGGGTGGGTGCCGAACAGCATGTCGTCGAACGCCTCGTGGTCGCGCACGAAGGCCGTCCTCCCCTTGCCGACCATGCGCAGCAGGTTGCGCTTGTTGGAGTAGCTCAGGACGGCCTGCGAGCCGCCCCTGAAGACGCGCGAGAACTCGCCGAGGAACGATTCCGGGGCGTTGATGTGGTGGAACACCCGCACGCACAGGCCGGCGTCGAAGACGCCGTCGCGGAACGGCAGCTTGTAGGCGTTGGCGGCGACGAAGTGGCGGTCGTCCCCGCCCACGTCGCGGGCCGCCATCTCCAGCAGGTTGAGAGCGTAATCGACCAGCACCGCCCGCCGGCCGGGGATCGAGTAGACCGGCGCCAGGCGCCCGAACCCGGCCCCCAGGTCGAGGAACCACCCCCGGGCGCCGGACAGCAGCCGGGCCAGGAGGCGCTGCTCGAGGCGGTCGAGGATCGACTTGGAGGAGCCCCGCCAGAACTCCCGGTAATCGTCCTCGTTGTAGTCGCGCACGACGCCCCCGGTCATCGCGCTTTCACCCGGCCAGGAAGTAGCGCAGCTGGTAGTCGCCCCAGCCGGCCAGCAGGTGGTCGCGGCGCACCGCCAGCGGCGAACCGCCGGCCCGGTTGGCGCCGCGCCGGGTGGTCAGGAACGACCGGTAGCCGAGGCGCCGCGCGATCTCCGGGTCGCGCTCGGGCAGAAAATCGATGCCCGGGCGCCCGAAGGGGCAGCAGAAGTGACGGCACTCCCGGCCCAGCCGGTCCTCGATGGTCCGCTTGGAGCGGGCCAGCTCGCGCTCGACCCCGGCGGCGTCGAGCTCGCTCAGGTGGACGTGGTTCTCGGTATGGGAGCCGAAGGTCATCCCGGCCTCGGCCAAGCGGCGGCAGTCGTCCCAGTCGAGGAACTCGATCAGCGTCCGGTCGTCGTCGTAGAAGCCGAGCAGCAGGTCGCGGTCGGCCTCGAGGTCGGTGCCGATGTAGCGGGTGGCCAGGAAGATGGCCGCCGGAGCCCCCTTGTCGAGCAGGATCGGCGCCCCATTGGTGGCGCAGTTCTTGAACCCGTCGTCGAAGGTGAGGCAGAAGTAGCGGCCATCGATAGGGGTCGCGGAGTCGAGAAGGCCGAGGGCGTCGTCGAGGCCGATGAACTCGCCGTGGCGGGCCATGTAGTCCAACTGGCGGGCGAAGCCTTCGCGTTCGTCGTCGAAGACGTGGTGGTAGAAGGGGAAACGCAGCCAGCCCCCGCCCCGTCCCGGCGAACGGCCCAGCGACAGCGCCCGCACGGCGGCGTCGCGCAGCGCCTCGCGCAGGCGCCCGGCGAGCGGCCGGCGGGCGGCGAATTGCCGATAGCTGCGGACCGCCGTCGGTGGCGAATGTCCCATGCCTTCTAAATTCCGTCATCGGCGGAGAGTTTCTTCTAAACCCGGGGCCGGGGATATTGTAGACTTTTTCGAGCCCGCGTCGGGAGAACCCTGAATTTACCGCCCGCCATGCCGAAGGTCCTGATTACCGAACCCGAGGTCCGCCTGAATTCGGACCAGCTCGCCCATCTGAGGACCATTGCCGAGGTGGTGATGCCGGCGGCCTGGGACGAGGACAGCCTCCTCGCCGCGGTACGCGGCGCCGAGGTGATCGCCCATTCCTTCTTCCCCACCATCTCGGCCCGCCTGATCGAGGCCTCCGACGTCCTCAGGGCGACCGTCAAGTACGGGGTCGGGGTCGACAACGTGGACATCGAGGCCGCCACCCGGCGCGGGGTGATGGTGGTCAACTGCCCCGAGTACGGCTCCGAGACGGTGGCCGACCACGCCTTTGCCCTGCTGATCGCCCTGGCCCGCAAGATCGTCGCCATCGACCGGGCGACCAAGGAGACCTCCTGGGTGTGGCCGGCCCCGGAGTTCATCGGCGTCGATTTGTACGCCAAGACGGTGGGCCTGATCGGCATGGGGCGGATCGGCCGCGCCATGTGCCGGCGCTGCGCCGGCTTCTCCATGGAGCGCCTGTACTACGACCCTTACGTCCGCCAGGAGTCGGTCGCCGGGTACGGCGCCGCGCCGGTCGCCCTCGAGGAGCTGCTGGGGCGCTCCGACTTCGTCTCCATCCACTGCGTGCTGACGCCTGAGACCCGCGGCCTGATCGGCGCCGCGCAACTGCGGGCAATGAAGGAAACGGCCTACCTGATCGACGTCTCGCGGGGCGCCATCATCGTCGAGGCGGACCTGGCGCGGGCGCTGAGGGAGGGCTGGATCGCCGGTGCCGGGATCGACGTCTTCGCCGACGAGCCGCTGCCCGCCGACAACGCCCTGTTGGCGCTGGGCGGCGACAACCTGCTGCTGACCTCGCACCTGGCCTGGTACACCGTCGAGGCCGACGCCCGCCTGGCCCAGGAATGCATGGACCGCCTGCTCGAGATCCTGGGCGGCAAGCTTCCGCGCAACGTCGTCAACGCCGAGGCGCTGGGGCTGGCCTGAATGGGAATGGACGACAGCCCGCTTGCCGGTTTCCACAACTTCGCCCCGCCGCGGGAGAACTTCCGCCAAGCGGTGCTCGACGGCCTGGCCCGGCCGGACAAGGCGATCCCCAGCAAGTTCATCTACGACGCCGAGGGGTCGCGCCTGTTCGAGGTCATCCCGACGCTCGACGAGTACTACCTGACGCGGACCGAGATCGCCCTGCTTCGATCCCACGCCGGCGACATCGCCGGCCTTTGCGGGCCGGGATGCTGCCTGGTCGAATACGGCAGCGGGTCCGGCGACAAGGCGCGCATCCTGCTCAACGCCCTGGAAGCCCCCCGGGCATACGTCCCCATCGACATCTCCTGCGACTACCTGCGCGCCGCCGCCGGGGAGCTGGCCCGGGACTACCCCCACATCCCGGTCCACGCGGTGTGCGCCGACTTCACCAAATCGTTCGACCTTCCCGGCATCGCCGGCCGCCGACGGGGGCGGCGGGTCGGTTTCTTCCCCGGGGCGACGATCGGCAACTTCACCCTCGAGGAGGCGGCGGCCTTCCTCGCCCTGGCCCGGGAGATGCTGGCCGGCGGCGGGCTGCTGATCGGCATCGACCTGAAGAAGGACGTCGCGGTGCTGGAAGCCGCCTACAACGACAGCCGGGGCGTCAGTGCGGCCTTCAACCTCAACCTGCTGGCCCGGATGGTCCGCGAGCTGGGGGCAGAACTCGACGTTTCGGCGTATTGCCACCATGCCGTTTACGATTCGCAAAGGGGCCGCATGGAAATCGGCATCCGGAGCCTCGCCGACCAAACGGTGACGGTGGCGGGCCGGGAGTTCCGGTTGCGCGAGGGCGAGGTCGTCCACACCCAGTACGCCTACAAGTTCACCGTCGCCGAGTTCGGCCAGCTGGCCACCGGGGCCGGCTTCTCCACCGAGCGGACATGGACCGACGACGGCGGCCTCTACGCACTTTGTTTCCTGAAAGCCTCTTGAGGCTGCTTATTTGACGATCACGCAGGTGCAGGCGCAGAGGCTGGAGACCTTGTGCGAGACGCTGCCCAGCAGCGCCGCCTCGACCTCGCCGATGCCCCGCCCGCCGAGGACGATCATGTCGATGTCGTTGTTGTTGGCGTAATCGACGATGGAGCGGGCCGGCTTGCCCTCGCGGACCTCGGTCCTGACCTTCTCGATGCCGGCGGCGGCGGCGAACTTCCTGGCCTCGGCGAGGATGTCCTTGGTCATCTCGTCGAGCACGTACTTGGGTTCGCCCATCATGTTCTCGGCCTCGAGGAACCTCTTCAGCTGGGGGGTCACCCGGACCGTCCGGGACACCGTGAGCAGGTGGACCTCGGCCCCCATCGAGGCGGCGATCTCGCAGCCGACATCGGCCGCCTTGTGGGAATGGTCGGAACCGTCGATGGCGATCAGGATCTTGTTGAACATTCCGGCACCTCCCCTGTGTCAGCCGCCGCGGCCTTGGCTTCCCTGGCCATCGCCGTGCGGATCCTCTCCGACTCGCTGGGCACCTTGATCACCGGCTCGACCTTGGCCAGTTCCTCCATCGGGATATGGCAGGCGATGACGTGGCGGTCGCCGGCGTCCTGGTTGGGCGGGCGTTCGGTCTCGCAGATCTCGCCGATCTTGCGCGGACAGCGGGTCTCGAACGGGCACCCCGCCGGCGGATCGAGGACGCTGGGCAGTGTCCCCTCGAGCACGATGTGGCGCTTGGTGATCTCGGGGTCGGCGATCGGCACCGCCGACAGCAGGGCCTCGGTATAGGGATGGTAGGGCGGCGCGAAGACGTCCTCGGTCTCGCCGCGCTCCATGATCTGGCCCAGGTACATGACGACGACGCGGTCGGACAGGTAGCGGACCACGCTGAGGTCGTGGCTGATGAACAGCAGGGTCGTCCCCTGTTCGCGCTGGATGTCCATCAGCAGTTCGGTGACCGCGGCGGCCACCGAGACGTCGAGCGCCGACACCGGCTCGTCGCCGATCACCATCGACGGGTTGCCGGCAAAGGCGCGGGCGATGCCGACCCGCTGCTTCTGGCCGCCCGAAAGCTGGCGCGGCCGGCGCAGCGCGAAGTCGCGGGGCAGCTTGACCAAGTCGAGCAGATGCAGCATCCGCTCGATGGCCTTGACCTTGTCGGTCTCGACGCCGAACTTGCGGATCACCCGGGCGATCTGCGAGCCGATGGTGTGCGACGGATTCAGGGTGTCGTTGGGGTTCTGGAACACCATCTGCAGCGATCCCAGTTGCTTGGGGGAGCGCTTCTGGACCGGCATCTCGCCGATGTTGACGCCGTCCAGGGTGATCCGCCCGCCGGTCGCCGTCTCGAGGCCCATCAGGACCTTGGCGAAGGTCGACTTGCCGCACCCGGATTCGCCGACGATCGCCACCGTCTCGCCGCGCCGGGCGGTGAAGTCGAGGGACTCGTTGGCCTTGACGTACTTGACCGACTTTCCCGACAGCATCGCCCGGATCGAGCGGTCATGCACCTCGTAGTACTTCTGCATGCCTTCGACCTCGAGCACCCGCTCGCCGATTTCCGCCGGTTCCTTGGAGACGCCCACGGGGATCGCCTCTTTGGGGTCGATCTCCTGCCAGCGCCGGCAGCGGCAGCGGTGGTCCCGGTCGCCGCCGATGGCGACCGTCTCCATCTTGATGGTGCCGACGTCGCAGACCCCTTCACGGAAGAATGCGCAACGGGGCCCGAAGTTGCACCCCGAAGGCCGTTCGTGGGGCAGCGGCAACTGGCCGGGGATGGCGACCAGGGGGCGGGTGTTCTTGTCGGCATAGGGCAGCGGGATGCAGCCGAACAGGCCGTGGGTGTAGGGATGCTTGGGCCAGGTGAACAGGGAATCGATGTTGCCTTCCTCGATCACCTCGCCCGAATACATCACGCACACCCGCTGGCAGGTCTCCAGCATCAGGCCCAGGTTGTGGGAGATGTAGAGCTGGGCGGTGCCGAACTTGTCGCTGAGCTCGGAGATCAGTTCGACGATGCCGGCCTCGACCGTGACGTCGAGCGCCGTGGTCGGCTCGTCCAGGATCAGCAGCGACGGGTTCGACAGCAACGCCATGGCGATCACCACGCGTTGCTGCTGGCCGCCCGAGATCTGGTGGGGGTAGGCGTTCATCAGCCGCTCGGGGTCGGGCAGCTTGACGTCGGCCAGCATCTGGATGGCCCGCTTGCGGGCCTCCTCGGGGCCGATCTTGTCGTGGGTCATCGGCACTTCGACGAGCTGGCTGGCGATGGTCAGGCTGGGGTTCAGGGCGGCCATCGGCTCCTGGTAGATCATCGCGATGTCCGAGCCCCGGATTTCGCGCAGCTCTTCCGCGTCGAGCGTCGCCATGTCCCGGCCCTTGAACTTGACGGTGCCCCCGACGATGCCGCCGTTGTTGCCCATGTAGCGCATGATGCCCAACGCCACGGTGGACTTGCCGCATCCCGATTCGCCGGCCAGGCCGACGCTTTCCCCGGCCCTCAGCGTGAGGGAGAAGTCTTGCACCGCCGGGATCTCGCCGGCCCGGGTAAAATAGGACAGGCACAGGTCGGTGATCTCGAGAAGCAGGGGGTCGGTGTCGTCTTTCATGGCTCAGTCCCTCAGCGAGATCTCGCGCAGGCCGTCGGCCAGCAGGTTGAAGCCCAGGATCAGCGACGAGATGGCGAGGCACGGGAACACCGCCATGTGCGGGAAGGCCAGCGCCATCGAGCGGGTCTCGTTGATCATCCCGCCCCAGTCGGGGTCCGGCGGCGGCAGGCCGAGGCCGAGGAACCCCAGGACGCCGATGGTGATGATCACATAGCCCAGCCTGAGGCAGGCATCGACGATCAGCGGCCCGCGGGCGTTGGGCAGGATCTCGACCAGCATGATGAACCATGGGCTCTCGCCCCGGGTCTGGGCGGCGGCCACGTAATCGCGGTTGCGCAGGTCGAACACTAGACCGCGGACGATGCGCATGATCCCCGGTCCGCTGGCGAACGTGATGGCGATGACGATGTTGATCGGCGAGGCGCCGAAGGTGGTGATGATGATGATGTAGAGGACCAGCACCGGGAACGACAGGATGACGTTGCCGAGGAAGGACAGGACCTCGTCCACCCAGCCCCGGTAATAGCCGGCGGCGAGACCCATCAGGATGCCCACCACGTAGGCACACGCGGTGGCCAGCGGGGCATAGATCAGCACCGTGCGCGAGCCCCAGATGATGCGCGACAGGATGTCGCGGCCGATGTGGTCGGTGCCCAGCCAGAAGGTGCCGCCCTCGGCGAAGGCGGTGCCCGGGGTGGCGAACGGCTGCAGCGTGGCGTTGGGTTCGAACGGCGCCACCAGGGGGGCGAAAAGGGCGACGAAGACCCACAGGGCGACGATCCCGGCGCCGACCATGCCGACCCAGCTTTCGCGGAGCAGCCCGAACGACTTGACGGCGCGGATCAGGGCGGCCGGGGCGGTTTCGGCCATCAGCTGAACCTGATCCGGGGGTTGAGGTAGGTGTAGCCGATGTCGGCCAGGGTCTGGCTGCCCACGGCGACGAACACCGCGACCATGGCGCAGGCCTCGATCAGGAAGCCGTCGTTGTTCAACGAGGCCTCCAGCAGCAGCGCCCCGAACCCCTTGTAGGCGAAGAAGAACTCGACCACGATGACGCCGGACAGCAGCCAGTTCAATTGCAGCATGATGACCGTGAAGGGGGCGATCAGGGCGTTGCGCAGCGCATGCTTGAGGATCACCTTGTGATAAGGCAGCCCCTTGAGCACGGCGGTCCGGATGTAGGGCGCGGTCATCACCTCGGCCATCGAGGCCCGGGTCATCCGGGCGACGTAGCCGAAGTCGTAGACCACCAGGACCAGCACCGGCAGGATCAGCTCCTTGAACGAGAAGCCGTCGGCCATGCCGCTGGTGCCGGGCAGCAGCTTGAACCAGAACACCAGGATGGCGGCGAAGAACACGGCGCTGGCGAACTCGGGCACCGAGGTGGTGGCGATGCTGGTCACCGAGATGGCGCGGTCCAGCCGCGAGCCTTCCTTCATCCCGGCCAGCACCCCGAGCACCAGCGACAGCGGGATCATCACCGCGAAGGTCCAGAAACCGAGGATCGCCGTATTCCACAGCCGCGGCCACAGGATGTCGGCGACCGGAACCTTGAAGCGCACGGAATCGCCGAAATCGCCCATCACGAAGTTGCCGAGCCAGCTCAGGTAACGGTACCAGAGTGGCTCGAAATACCCGTGCGCCTCCAGCCACAGGTATCTCTGTTCGTCGTTCGAGTAGGGGCCCAGAACCCGGACCGCCACCGATTCGACGTTGATCTCGAGGAGCAGGTACACCAGGAGCGATACGGCGAACATGGTCAGCGCCATGTAGCCGAGACGCTTGGCGAAGAACACCAGCATCGATCATGCCCCTCGGGCCGGCCGGCCCCCGCGGGCCGGCCGGCCGTTGGTTGCTAGGACATCCACACCTTGTTGAGCTGGTGGTAGATGGTCGGGTGCAGCGTGTAGTCCTGGACCCGCTTATTGCCGGCCGCGAACACCGAGCGCCACAGCGGCTGGGCGATGACCGCGTCTTCCTGCAAGATCCGTTGCAGTTCGGCCATGTGCTTGCGCCGCTCGTCGACGTCCAGCGCCGCCCCGGCGAGGTCGAGGACGCGGTCGAACTCGGGGTTCTCGTGGTGGCTCTCGTTCCACGGCACCCCGGAGCGGTAGCCGAGGTTGAGCACCATCACCCCCAGCGGACGGTGGGTCCAGGCGGTGAAGCCGAACGGGGTCTGGTCCCAGATCTCCCAGTACTGGGCGTTGGGCATCACGTTGATGGCGACCCGGATGCCGGCCGGCTTGCACATCTCGGCCAGCGCCTGGGCCACCGCGACCTCCCACGGCGGTTCCTTCTTGCAGTCGATCTTGAGGTCGATGCCGTCGGAATAGCCGGCCTCGGCCAGCAGCTGCTTGGCCCGGGCGTAGTCCTGCTTGGGGGTCGGCATGGGGGCGTATTCGGGATGGACCGGGGCCACGTGATGGTCCTGGGCCGGGGCGCCCTTGCCCCGGTAGGCCAGCTCGAGAAGCCGCTCGTGGTCCTGGCACAGCCGCACCGCGGTGCGCACCCGGACGTCGTCGAAGGGGGCGACGTCCATCTGCATGCGGGCCACCCCGGTCTGGGCGGTGACCGCCTCGTAGAGTTGCAGGTTGGGCATCTTGGCGACGATGTCGATCTGCTCGACGAAGGTCTCGTAGACCAGGTCCACCTGGTCCGAGACCAGCGCCGCCAAGCCGGCCCCGGCGTCGTCGCCGTGATCGAGGTTGGTGATGGCGTCGAGGTAGGGGGCTTCCCCCCAGTAGTCGTCGCGGCGGACCAGATCGGCCCTCTCTCCGACCGAGAAGTTCTTGAGCGCGAAGGGGCCGGTGCCGACCGGGTTCCTGGACAGGTCCCCGCCCTCGTCCGAGAACCGGCGGTGGACGATGGCCGTCGGGTAGTTGTAGAGGTTCTCGGGCAAAGCCAACTCGGCGCGGTTGAGGTTGAGGCGCACGGTGTGGTCGTCGACCTTCTCCACCGCGCCCTCGGTCATGCTCTTGGAGATGATCGGCTTGCCGCTGTCGTCCTTCTGGCCGGTGTCGGTCTCGCTGACCATGGAGGCGAACAGGCCGATGTTGGACGATCCCGTGTTGGGGTCGAGCCAGCGGGTGAAGTTGAACGCCACGTCGTCGGCGTTGAACGCGTCGCCGTTGCTCCACGTGACCCCCTTGCGCAGGTGCAGGGTCCAGGTCTTGAGGTCGTCGGAAGCCTCCCAGCGCTCGCACAGGTAGGGCCGGGTGACGTTGTCCGGTCCGGTGATGGTCAGGTATTCGACGATCTGGCGGGCGACGTTGGACTTCTCGGTCCAGTCGAAGGTCGCCGGGTCGGTCATCTCCTGGCAGCGCATGGAGACCCGGAGGTTGCCGCCCTTCTTGGGCGTCGCCGCACGGGCCGTGGAAACCAGCGGCTGGCCGGCCATGGCGTAGGCGGCGGTGGCCGACAGCCCGAGCAGGGTCGCCGTGCGTAGGAACTCGCGGCGGTCGATCCGGCCCCTGTCGAGCTGGTCCTTGAGTTCGGGTATGTACGGGTGAAGTTTCCCCTCGCGTTGGTCGGTCATGTCCGTTTCCTCCCTGGAAAGATGTGATGACGGCCTAGAGCCAATCCGTAGGATGTATGTTGAAGAGTAAAGTCGATTATCCCCCCTGATGTGTCCGCTTCGGACACCGCCGATGGCGCGGACGGCCGGTGGCATCGATCCTTGTCATGATGTTGCCCCCCCGGCGGGACCTTGTCAATCGGCACATTGGAACGGCATCGATCGAACGGCGGGCCCGATCGGCGGTCCCGCAACCGCCTTGCCGCGCCGCACCGGTGGTGCGAGAATGGGGACAATCAAGAGAACCGCCCAGGGGGGAGCATGGACAAATACTCCATCTTCAGCTTGCTCCGCAACGCGCTGTCCTACCACGAGAACTGGCCGCTGGCCTGGCGCAGTCCCGAGCCCAGGGAGTCCTACGAGGTGGTCGTCATCGGCGGCGGCGGCCAGGGCCTGGCCACCGCCTACTACCTGGCCAAGGAGCACGGCATCGCCAACGTCGCGGTGCTCGAGAAGGGCTACCTGGGCGGAGGCAGCACCGGGCGCAACACCACCGTCATCCGTTCCAACTACCTGTGGGACGAGAGCGCGGCGCTGTACGAGATGTCGCTCAAGCTCTTCGAGGGGCTGAGCCGGGAGCTCAACTTCAACGTCATGTTCTCCCAGCGCGGGGCGCTGAACCTGGCCCACAACCTCCACGACATGCGCGAGCTCGGCCGCCGGGTCAGCGCGATCCGCCTCAACGGCATCGACTCCGAGTTCCTCGACACCGGGCAGGTCAAGGAGTTCTGCCCGATCCTCAACTGCTCGCCCGACTCCCGCTACCCGGTCCTGGGGGCGTCACTCCAACGCCGCGCCGGGGTCGGGCGCCACGACGCCGTCGCCTGGGGCTTCGCCCGGGGCGCCGATTCGCGGGGCGTCGACATCATCCAGAACTGCGAGGTCACCGGGATATTGCGCGAGGAGGGCCGGGTCACCGGGGTCGAAACCACGCGGGGCACGATCAAGGCGAACAAGGTCGCCTCGGTGACCGCCGGGGCGACCAGCACCATCGCCGGGATGGTCGGCCTGCGCCTGCCGATCGAGAGCCACCCGCTGCAGGCCATGGTCTCCGAGCCCGTCGCGCCGGTGCTCGACTGCGTCGTCATGTCGGCCGCCGTCCACGTCTACGTCAGCCAGTCCGACAAGGGCGAGCTGGTGATGGGGGCCGGCCTCGACGCCTACAATTCCTACGCCAACCGGGGCAGCCTGCCGATCCTCGAGGAGATCATGGCCGCCACCATCGAGCTGTTCCCGATCTTTTCGCGCTTGCGGCTGATGCGGGTGTGGGCGGGGACGGTGGACACCTGTCCCGACGCCAGCCCGATCATCGCCAAGACGCCGCTGGAGAACTTCTACATCATGGGCGGCTGGGGCACCGGCGGCTTCAAGGCGACCCCCGGCGCCGGCTGGGTGTTCGCCCACACCATCGCCGAGGACCGCCCCCACGAGCTCAACCAGGCGTTCGACCTCAACCGCTTCACCACCGGCTACCTGATCGACGAGCACGGCGCCGCCGCCGTCGCCCACTGATACCGAGGTTCACTGATAATGACCCATAGAGATCGCCTCAGCGTCCCGCCGGGTAGGAGGAAAGCCGCCGGCGATGCGGTGACATCGTCAAGGCT
>CAZWEZ010000039.1:0-23172 GCA_964632795.1 uncultured Thalassospiraceae bacterium
CGGGCCACCACGAGCCGTCGCGGCGCTGGGCGCCCGCCAGCCAGGGTCCCGGCCAGCTTCTCCGGCCCGGCCGGCCCGGCGGCGGTATCGTCGGCTTCGGCCATCGACAGCCCCCCCTTCCCGCTTCGCCCGAAATCATAGTTTCACGGCCGCGGGTTTCATACTGGAACCGCCGATTTCATGGTAGGATCACGGCGATGGAACGGATCACGGAAGTCACCTGCCCGGTGTGCGGCCACCGCAAGCGCGAGCGGATGCCGCTGGATGCCTGCATCATCCTTTATGAGTGCGAATCGTGCAAAACCGAGCTGCGCCCGAAGAAGGGCGATTGCTGCGTGTTCTGTTCCTACGCCGCCGACCCCTGCCCGCCAGTCCAGGCCGGGAACGCCCCCACCGTGCCGGAATAGGGTGCGTACTCGTAATGGGCGAAGGTGGTGGGTATGTGCATTGCCCGCCGATGCCTGGTGACGACCCAACCCATGGCGCGCGAAGTGGGGTCAGGTCTTGAATTGTGAATTGATAATTCCCGAAGCTTGAATCCCTGGTCTGGGAACGAGCAGGCAATTCACAATTCAAGACCTGGAGCCGGATGGGCGGCCTCAGTGGCCGGCCCGCGCCGCGCGGGCCAGGGCGAGGATGTTGTCGAGCGGCGCCTTGAAGGGAATTTCGCATCCTGTGCCGAGCACGAAGGGCATCGAGCGGGCACTCTCGATGCACGCCCGCGCTTCGCGGAACACGTCTTCCGGACTGGCGTGGAGGAGCACCTGAGTGTGGTCGACGTTGCCGATCCAGGCCACGGGGCGTCCGATGTCGCGAGGATGCAGGCAATAACGGTCCAAACAGGCGTTGGCCGAGGTGTGATTGGCCTGGCAATCCCAGCCGTGCTCGGCGGCGATGGCGCGAACGTCCCCGTAGGCGAAGCTGACGCCATCGACGTCGAGCGCCAGAATCTCGTCGAAGTACGGCGTGTTGGAGCAGTTGTGCTCGATCAGCAACACCTCCGGCGCTTGCCGCCGCGCCGCCGCCAGGAGGCGCTTGTGATAGTGCAGCACATAGCGTTCCAGATGGCGGGGGCCGATCAACTCGCGGCAGGCACCCGCGTTCTCGAAAACCACCGCGTCACAGGCGCCGGTTCGCAGAATGGCCGATAAATACCGCTCCGTACCTTCGGTCACGCGCTGGAAAAGAGCCTCGACGAACGGCGGATCGTTGATGAAGTCCATCAACAGCGCCGTCATGCCACGCAGCTCGCAGGCCACCAGGAACGGGGATACGACCATCGCCGAGACGAACAGATCGTCGCCCGAGCGTTGACGCAACCGGGTAAGCGCCTCGATCACCAGTGGCATGCGTCCGCTGCGGGAGGGATCCGGGTCGGTCAACCGAGCCAGATCGGGGGCCTCCTCGAGGGGGCGTTCGATCACTTGGGGGTAGTAGTCCTGCGGCGTCTCGACGCGGCAGCCGAACGCCTCCGCTTCGACCGTAAGACAGCCCCACGGGACCATGGCGCCATCGTGTCCGAATAATTCGGCGGCGGTCGCCTGGGCCGCCGCGATCAGGCGCGCATCGCCGTATACCTCGAACATGCGCTTGCCAACGCGTTCGAGCACGTGCCGCGCGCCGCCCAGGAACAGGTAGGCAAGCGCCGGGCGATCCGTCGGCTCGCCCCGCAGGGCACGTCCCATGCGCTCCCTTGACGTCAAGGCTCTCAATATCGGCCCTCCCGAAATTGCCCGGCCTAGATTCCCCCCCACCAGTAGAACCAGGTGAACAGGAACACCCACACCACATCCACGAAGTGCCAGTACCATTCGGCGGCCTGGAAGCCCACCTTGGGGCCGGAATCGAAGTGTCCGGCGGCGGTCCTGAACAGGCACACGGTGAGGAACAGCACCCCGACCAGGACGTGGAAGCCGTGGAACCCGGTCGCCATGTAGAAGGTCGACGGGTAGATGCCGTCGACGAAGGCGAAGGCGGCGTGGCCGTACTCGTATAGCTGGAGGGCCAGGAACAGCACCCCGAGCGCCGCCGAGAGCCCGATGCCGAACACGGCGCGCGACCGCATGCCGCCTTCCAGGGCGTGCTTGGCCCACATCAGCACCCCGCCCGAGGACAGCAGGATCAGGGTGTTGACCAACGGCACCCCCCAGGCGCCGAGGGTCTCGATGCCGGCCGGGGGCCATTGCTCGATGCCCGGGTTGATGCGCAGGGCGTTGTGGAAGTAAGCCCAGAAGAAGGCGACGAAGAACATCACTTCGGAGGCGATGAACAACCCCATGCCGACCCTGAGCCCGGTCCTGACGGCGTTGCTGTGGGCCTTCCCGGTAACTGCCTCGCGGACCACGTCCCGCCACCAGCCGAACAGGGTGAACAGCAGGATCGCCCCGCCCCCCAGCAGGACCCACGGTCCGTCCTCGCGCATGAACATGACCAAGCCGTAGGCGCTGGCGAAGGCGCCGATGGCGCCGACCATCGGCCACCGGCTGGGCTCGACCAGATGGAACGGGTGCTTGGCCGGGGAATCGGCGGCGGCCGTCCGGGACTCGCTCATCGGGGGGCCTCCTCGGGGACGCGGAAGAAGGTGTAGGACAGGGTGACGGTCTTGATCTCGGCGGTGTCCGGGTCCTCGGCGATCTCCGGGTCGATGAAGAACGACACCGGCATCTCGGCCCGCTGGCCGGGGCCGAGGGTCTGTTCGGTGAAGCAGAAGCACTCGACCTTGATGAAGTAATAGGCCGCCTTGAGCGGCGTCACGTTGAAGGTGGCGGTGCCGGTTATCGGCTCCCGGGACAGGTTCTCGGCCACGTAGCTGGCCAGCACGGTTTCGCCGAGGGGCAGCGTCAACTGGGTCTGGGCGGGGCGGAACCGCCACGGCAGGTCGTGGTTGACGTCGGCGTTGAAGCGCACGGTCATGGTCCGCGCCTCGGCCATCGAAGTCGAAGCCGAAGCCGGGGACGAAGCCGGAGCCGGGGCGGCGGCGGCGATACGCGGCGTCCCGGCGTAGCCGGTGAGCTGGCAGAACAGCCGGTAGAGGGGAACCGCGGCGAAGGAGGCCCCGACCATGCCCACGGCGACGCCGGCGAAGACCAGCGCCAGGGTCGTGTTTCTCATCTTTGGCTCCGGTTTCATGCCCGGCGGCCGATCAGCGGCGGTTCCTCGAAGGCGTGGACCGGCGGCGGCGAGGAGACCGTCCATTCCAGCGTGGTGGCGCCGTCGCCCCACGGGTTGTCGGGCGCCCTCTCGCGGTTGGTGAAGATGCGGTAGACCACGTAGAAGAAGAACAGGAACCCGAAGCCGCCGATGTAGGCGCCGATCGAGGACACCATGTTCCACCCGGCAAAGGCGTCCGGGTAGTCGGGAACGCGCCGCGGCATCCCGGCGAGGCCCAGGAAATGCTGGGGGAAGAAGGTCAGGTTGACGCCGAGGAAGGTGATCCAGAAGTGGATCCTGCCCAGCCCCTCCGGGTACTGGCGTCCCGACATCTTGGCGATCCAGTAGTAGAAGCCGGCGAAAATGCCGAACACCGCGCCCACCGACAGCACGTAGTGGAAGTGGGCGACCACGTAGTAGGTGTCGTGGAGCGCCACGTCGACCCCCGAGTTGGCCAGCACCACCCCGGTGACGCCGCCCATCGTGAACAGGAAGATGAACCCGGTGGCGAACAGCATCGGGGTCCGGAACTCGATCGAGCCGCCCCACATGGTGGCGATCCAGCTGAACACCTTGATCCCGGTGGGCACGGCGATGACCATGGTGGCGGCGACGAAGTAGACGCGGACATCGGCGTCCATTCCCACCGTGTACATGTGGTGGGCCCACACCACGAAGCCGATGAGGCCGATCGAGACCATGGCGTAAGCCATGCCCAGGTAGCCGAACACCGGCTTCCTGGAGAACGTCGAGACGACCTGGCTGATGATCCCGAAGGCCGGCAGGATCATGATGTAGACCTCGGGATGGCCGAAGAACCAGAACAGGTGCTGATAGAGCAGCGGATCGCCGCCGCCCGCCGGGTCGAAGAAGGCGGTCCCGAAGTTGCGGTCGGTGAGCAGCATGGTCAGCGCCCCGGCCAGCACCGGCATCGCCAGCAGCAGCATGGTGGCGGTGACCAGGATCGACCACACGAACAGCGGCATCCGGTGCATGGTCATCCCCGGGGCGCGCATGTTGAGGATGGTGGTGATGAAGTTGATGGCGCCCAGGATCGACGACACGCCGGCGAGGTGGAGGCTGAGGATGGCGAAGTCGATGGCGTTGCCGGGGTGGCCGTCGGGGCCCGACAGCGGCGGATAGATGGTCCACCCGGCGCCCGGGCCGCCGTCGGTCAGCCCCGCCGTCACCAGAAGCGCCAGCGCCGGGGGCAGCAGCCAGAAGCTGATGTTGTTCAGCCGCGGGAAGGCCATGTCGGGGGCGCCGATCATCAGCGGCACGAACCAGTTGCCGAAACCGCCGATCAGCGCCGGCATGACGACGAAGAAGACCATGATCAGCCCGTGCGCCGAGACCAGCACGTTGTAGGCCTGGTGGTCCTCGGCGAAGTACTGCAGGCCGGGCTCGGCCAACTCCATGCGGAGCAGGATCGACATCGCGCCGCCGACGATCCCGCCGATCACCGAGAACGTCAGGTACATGGTGCCGATGTCCTTGTGGTTGGTGGAATACAACCACCTCCGCCATCCCCGGGGGGTCATTGCGTCACCTCCCTCACCACGACCGGCGTCCCGTCGGCGGCGGCGAATTCCTCGCGCGCCCGCTCGACCCAGGCGGCGAAGTCCTGCTTGGAGACCGCCCGCACCGCCACCGGCATGAAGCCGTGGTTGATCCCGCACAGTTCCGTGCACTGGCCGTAATAGACGCCTTCGCGCTCGATGCGCACCCAGGTCTCGTTGAGGCGTCCGGGCACGGCGTCGGTCTTGAGGCCCAGCGCCGGCACCGCCCAGCTATGGATCACGTCGTCGGCGCTGACGATGATGCGGATCGTGGTATCGACCGGCAGCACCACCTCCTCGTCGACCGCCAGCAGCCGGGGCTGTCCCTCCGCGAGGTCTTCCTCGTCGACCATGACGCTGTCGAAGGTGAAGCCCCCGTGGTCGGGGTATTCGTAGGACCAGTACCATTGGTGGCCGATCACCTTGAGGGTCATCTCGGCGTCCTGGGCGCGGTCCATGTAGTACAGCAGCCGGAACGAGGGCACCGCGATGGTGATCAGGATGAGGATCGGAATCACCGTCCACACCACCTCGAGCGTCGTGTTGTGGGTGGTCTTGGAGGGTTCCGGGTTGCGCCTGGCGTTGAAGCGGACGATCACGTATGCGAGCAGGCCCGTCACCAGCACCACGATGGCGACGATGATCGCCGTCAGGTAGTCGTAAAGCCATTCGATCTCCACCATCACCGGCGAGGCGGCTTCCTGAAACCCCGTCTGCCACGGGGTCGGTTGGTCGGCGGCGGCGGGAACGGCGGCGACGGTGGCCGCCAAAACGGCAAGCGAAAGCAGGGCTCTCGATCTCGCGAACATTATTGCAAACCTATGGTTCCAACGACGCGGCGACACCCCCTGTGGGGACCGGCTTTGCGGCTTGTGAGCGCTGGTTTCCAGAACAATACATAAGTGTGGCAATGGTGGGATACAATATTTCGATGGTCCGCCGGGAGCATACTACAACCGGACCGCGGGCGGCGGGGGATTTCCAATTGGAACCGCCGGCGGCCTCCTTTATGTTGCCGTCCCATGTCCGGGGCTCGTAAGCCGAAGGTGAACAAATGGATCGTCGCCGGCATCCTCGTGGCAATCGCCGTCGCCATATACGTCAGCATCTTGTTCAAGGTCGCGGCGTACGGGCCATGATCCGACTTGTCTCCGTTTCCGGTCCCGGCGGTCCCGGCGGATGATCGACGTCACCCCCCTTCCCCACGTCCTGGCGGCGCTCAACACGATGACGGTGGTGCTGCTGGCGAGCGGCTTCGCCTTCATCCGCCACCACAAGCGCACGGCGCACAGGACCTGCATGCTGTCGGCGGTCGCGGTGTCGATCCTGTTCCTGATCGTCTACCTGGTCTACCACTTCAACACCGGACTGGCCAGGTTCGGCGGCGTCGGGATGGTGCGGCCGATCTACTTCGCCATCCTCGTTGGCCACGTGGTGCTGGCGGTGGTGATCGTGCCGCTGGTCCCGATGACCCTGTTCAACGGCCTCAAGGGCCGCCTCGGCCGCCACCGGCGGCTGGCCCGCCTCACCCTGCCGCTGTGGCTGTACGTCGCCGCCTCGGGGGTCGTCGTCTACGTCATGGCGATCCACCTGTTCCCCTATGTCTGAGCTGTTCGGGAACCTCGATGCCGGGGCCCGCCGCGAGCTGTGGTGGTGGTCGGCGCTGGCCATGCTGTCGCTGGCGGTGTCGGGCGTCTTCGCGGTGCTGCTGGCGCTGTCGCGGGTGCCCGGCATCCAGGACGTCTTCCCGTGGCCGCTCGACTTCTTCCACAAGGGGCTGGTGATCCACGTGGTGTTCTCCTTCGTGGTCTGGTTCCTGGCCGTCTTCGGGGGCCTGCTGCATCTGGCGGCGGTCCGCCTGGGCGGCGCTCGGGTGCGCCTGAACGGCCTCGGCATGGCCGGGGTGGCGGCCACCGCGGTGGCCTCGGTGCTGCTCTTCGCGCCGGCCCTGCTGGACCGCGGCGAGGCCTCCCTCAACAACTACGTGCCGGTGATCATCGACCCCCTCTACTACCTGGGGCTGGCGGTGCTGGGCGGCGGGATCGCCCTGGCGGTGGTCCGCCTGCTGGCCAACCTCGCCGGCCGCCGGGCGCCGTTGGAGCCGTTCACCTGGGGCATGACCGCCACCGGGATGGTCTACATCGCGGCCCTGGTGTGCGTGCTCGTGGCCGGCGTGATGTTGGGCGGCGAGGAGCTTTCCCACGCCTTCAACGAGGAACTGTTCTGGGGCGGCGGCCACGTGTTGCAGTTCGTCAACACCATGCTGCTGATCGTCGCCCTCTACGTGCTGGCCCGCCTCGGCCTGGGCGCCGGCGCCCTTAGCGACCGGCTGTGCAACCTGTCGCTGGCCCTGCTGGCGGCGCTGGGTCTGGCGGCGCCGTTCTTCTACCTCGCCTTCGAGGCCTTCTCCGAGGCCCAGACGATGGCCTTCACCAACCTCCAGTACGGGCTGGCGCCCTCGAGCATGGCGGTCGGCCTGGCGATCGCCGCCGCCGTCCTCGATCTTCGCCGACGGGGCCGGGCGCTGCCCTGGGGGGAGCCCGCCTTCCTGTGCCTGGTGCTGGCGCCGGTGGTGTTCGGGGTCGGCGGCGTGCTGGGCCTGTTCGTCGACGGCGCCGACACCCGCACCCCGGCCCACTACCACGGCGTCATCGCCGGCATCAACGTCGCCTTCATGGGGCTGTTCTACGGCCTGTTCCTGCCCCTGCTGGGGCGCCGACTCAGGGGGGGGGGCGCCCTCCATGCCCAGGTCTGGCTGTTCGCCGGCGGCCAGACCCTGGCCAGCATCGGCCTGTTCCTGGCCGGCGGCTACGGGGCGCCGCGCAAGACCGCCGGCGAAGCCCAGGGACTGGAGGACCTGGGCGCCATCGTCGGCATGGCGCTGAACGGGATCGGGGCGCTGATCGCGGTGATCGGCGGGGTGATGTTCATCTGGATGGTGAGCGCCGCCCTGCTCGGCAAGCCCCAGAGTCGATGACCGCCGACGCTTACGCCACCTCCGGGAACGGTATCTTGACTCTTGGAGTCCGAACAGTTTTCCTTTCGCTCGGCAGCTGAAAAGAGGCGTGCGATGAGAAACATGGTTCTTCCCTTGGCGGCACTGCTCTTCCTGCTCGGCTCCCTGTCGGCATGGGCGGGAGAGGGGAGTCAGGTGGACCGCAACGCCGGGTTCTGGAGCGAATGGAGGGAACTCAGTGGAACCGACGAATGGAAAAACCTGGAAAAGGCCACCGTGATCGCTCGTCGAGCCCCCGGCGCGAAACCCCCTTTGGCGGAAGATGAAAAGGCCTTCGATGGATGGATCGAGGATTTCCAGGCCCATGAACCGCTTCCTCCCCTGCCGCAGTCCGTTCTGGACAGGAAAAAGGATGAGGAACTGGATGATGACTTGAAGATCTGGGGCTATGTAAACCAGCTTCCTTCCGTGCCGCCGAAAAGTAAAGAGGGATACGACAAGGCCTTGAAGCTTATCGAGGAAATCCGGAGCGCGAAGCCCGAAACCTCCGGCCTCGACGACGCCGCGGCCTATGTCAAGGGGATGAAAGCGGGGGATTCCGTAAAGTTTGGGAGTGGATTGCCCGATTCACCCTCGCCCAAGGCTGAATTCGTCCTCGATGCGCTGAGCGTTGGCGACGGCAACTGGCAGGCCAGCATCCGCTATCTCGAGGGGATGAAGGAAGTGGATCCGGACAACCCCTACATATTGGAGGCCCTGGACTATACCCGTGGGATTTACGCCTATCAGAAGAACAAGGAGAGGGAAGCCGCCGTCGACAAATCCGTCGTCGACGCCAGCATCAATGACCTTTCCCAGGCGGCGCAATTCCTCGCCGACGTCAACACCAACAGCGTCAAGGGCGCCGAGGGCGCCATTTCGACCGTCATCAGCATGCGGACCCGGCCCGACATCCGAGCCGAGTCCCAGCAACTGGTCCCTCCGGAGCAACAACAAAATGTCCGCCAAATGGTCGAGCGGATACCGCCGGGACGTTACTTCAGCAATTTCCTGTCGACTCAACAACAGCCCCGCCTTTCCGCCCCGGCGGGCTACGACCCACCGGCCAGCCAAGGCGCCGCCGGCTGCATTGCCCGCTAGTGGTCTAAGTCTAACATATGGCACCCATACGACGGCTCTCCGAGTTCACCCGGCCAGGCGCGTGGCGCGCCGTGATGGCGGCCCATCACAAGCGCCTCGCAACGCCGCCGGTGAACTCGGAGAGCCGCCCTTCGGGTCGCCTTTCCCGCTTCCTCGGGGCGTCAGGCGCACTTGCCGATACGCCGGCATCGCCGGCGCGCGCCTTCCTGCCGAGGACGCGGGAAAGGCGATCGTATGGGTGCCATATGTTAGACTTAGACCACTAGGGAGCCCTTCCCATGCCCCGTTATCGAATCGTTTTTTTCCTGCTTCTTGTCTTCACTTTCGCCGCCCCGTCCCCGGCCGGGGGAGCGGCGCCAACGGAGATGGCGCGGATGCCGGCCTACGGCCCGCAAGACGCTCCGCTTACCTTCACCGTCTGGGGCAGCCTCAGCTGCCCCTTCACCCGCCAGTTGATGCCGATCCTCAAGCGGATCGCCGACGACTACGAGGGTATGGTCAATATCGAATGGCGCCACTACCCCATTCACCCGCCCGATCCGGCCCTGCATGTTTACAGCATGGCGGACCCGTCGCGTTTCTGGGATTTCCTGTTCGCCCTGCTCGACAAGGCCGGCACATTTCACCGCGATACCGGCGCCTTGGCCGTGGAAGTGGGCCAGGGGATAGAACTGCCCGCCGAAAAAATCCGCGCGACCCAGGAAAACGACCAGCTATGGTATACCGTCAAGCAGGATTTCCTGGCCGCCAAACTCACCGGGATAAGAGCCACCCCCGGACTTTTCCACAACGGCTATTTCCTGACACCCAACGGCATGCCCCAGAATCTGAAAGAGTTCGAAGGCATCCTGCGCAACATCGTGGAAAAATCCCAATGACGAAGCTTTCCGGACCTGGAGCTTCACCTGGGTTCGCGCCGCCGCCCGTTCACTCCAGGTCGAGGTCGATCCCGGGGTCGCGGTCGCGGCGGCGGATGCTTTCGGGGGTCCTGAGGTCGGCGACCGGCACGAAGCGGCCGTCGCGGTGGACGTGCCACTGTTCCCAGGCCTTGTGGGGGACCACCGGGGCGCCGCCGATCCTGCGCCGCCGGTGGAGGAGCCTGAGGGCGGGCTGGACCAGGCTTCCCTTGGAGGGGACGACCTCCTCGCCCTCGACGTAGAGCCGGCCGCCCCTGGCCATCGCCGTGCCGTCGGGCTCGAGCGAACCCAGCGACGCCTTGTAGCGGAACAGGTACAGCTTCTCGCCCTCGGCCAGGACCACCCCCATCCCCAGGTCGCAGCCGGTTTCGCCGGCGGCGGTTTCGAAGGGCTCGATGCGGCCTTCCCGGGTTTCGGTTTCGCGCAGCCGCTCCAGGGCGGCGCCGATGATGTCGTCCTCGCTCTGGAACAGGTTGTCCCGGAAACCCTCGATCAAGGCCGCCGTCTTGGTGCTGATTTCCACGGACTTGGCGGACATGGACAGCCTCCCCGACGGTTACTTTAAGGCCCTTGGCGGGCGCTGTCATCCGTGCCGGCGGAGGTTGCCGCCCCCGCCCCCGGGGTATAGGGTCGCCTTGCGGCTTTCCCTTCCGGAGACGGCGTCCGTGAACTACGTCAGCACCCGGGGCCGGGCCCCGGTCCTTCCCTTCGACGAGGTCCTGTTGGTCGGTCTGGCCGCCGACGGCGGGCTGTACGTGCCCGAGACCTGGCCCCGGTTCTCCCCCGACGACATCCGCGCCATGGGCGGGTTGTCCTACGCCTCCCTGGCGGCCCGGGTGATGGCGCCGTTCGTCGGCGACTGTTTGTCGGCGGCCGAGCTGGCGGCGCTGAGCGAGGACTCCTATGGCGGGTTCGACCACGAGGACGTGGCGCCGATGCGGGCGCTGGGAGCCGACGAATGGCTGCTCGAGCTGTTCCACGGCCCGACCCTGGCCTTCAAGGACTTCGCCCTGCAGTTCCTGGGCCGCGTCTTCGACCTCGTGCTGAGCCGTCGCGAACGCCGCGCCACCATCGTCGTCGCGACCTCGGGCGACACCGGTTCGGCGGCCATCGAGGCCTTCCGCGACCGCTCCAGCGTCGACATCTTCGTCCTCCACCCCCGGGGCCGGGTGTCCGAGGTCCAGCGTCGCCAGATGACCACGGTGGCGGCGCCCAACGTCCACAACATCGCCATCGAGGGGACCTTCGACGACTGCCAGGACCTCCTCAAGGCGATGTTCAACGACACCCAGTTCCGCGACCGGGTCGGGCTGTCGGCGGTCAACTCCATCAACTGGGCGCGGATCGTCGCCCAGATCGTCTACTACTACTGGGCGGCGGCGATGCGCGGGGCGCCGGACCAGGTAGTGGCCTTCGCCGTGCCGAGCGGCAACTTCGGCAACGTGTTCGCCGGCTACGCCGCCCAGCGGACGGGTCTGGGGATCGAACGGCTTGTCGTCGGCTCCAACAGTAACGATATCCTGACCAGGTTCTTCGACAGCGGACGGATGGAGGTCCGCCCGGTGTCGCCGACTATCAGCCCGAGCATGGACATCCAGATCTCCAGCAACTTCGAACGACTGCTGTTCGAGCTCCACGGGCGCGACGGGGCCAGGGTCGCGGCGGACCTGGAAAGGTTCCGCGCCGAGGGCGCCTTCGCCGTCCCCGGCGCGGCCCTGGACGAGGCCCGGGTCCTGTTCGACGGCCAGCGCTTCGACGACCGGGAGACCCGGGACACCATCGGTGCGGTGTACCAGGATACCGGCGAGCTGGTCGATCCCCATACGGCGGTCGGCATCGCCGCCGGGCGCCGCCGCCGGTGCCGCGCCGGGGTGCCGATGATCGCCCTGGCCACCGCCCATCCGGCCAAGTTCCCCGAGGCGGTATTCGAGGCCACCGGCGTCGAGCCCGCCCTGCCGGCGCGGCTCGCCGACCTGTTCGAGCGCCAGGAGCGCTGCCACGTCCTGGACCGGGACCTGGCGGCCCTCGAGGCGTTGATCGGCGAGATCGTCGCCGCGGACGGGGATGGCGGGTGATGGTGGAGCTGTCGACGCTGGGCAACGGCCTGAGGGTGATCAGCGACCCCATGGACACCGTCGAGACGGTGTCGGTGGGGATCTGGGTCGAGGTCGGGACCCGTCACGAATCCCCTGACATCAACGGCGTCTCGCACCTCCTCGAGCACATGGCCTTCAAGGGCACCGAGCGGCGCAGCGCCCGGGCCATCGCCGAGGAGATCGAGGCCGTCGGCGGCATCCTCAACGCCTACACCTCGCGCGAGAACACCGCCTACTTCGCCAAGGTCCTCAAGGAGGACCTGGAACTCGCCGTCGACATCATCGCCGACATCGTCCAGAACCCGGTGATGGCGCCCGACGAGCTGGCCCGCGAGCGCGACGTCATCGTCCAGGAGATCAACCAGGCCCACGACACCCCCGACGACATCGTCTTCGACCACTTCCAGAAGACCGCCTTCCCCGACCAGGGCCTGGGGCTTCCGGTCCTCGGCTCGGCGGAGCTGGTCCAGGGCATGGAGCGCAAGGCCATCCTCGATTACATGGGTGGCCATTACAACCCGCGGCGGATGGTCCTGGCGGCGGCCGGACGGGTCGATCACCGGCGGCTGGTCGAGCTCGCCGGGGCGGCCTTCGAGTCGGCGGCGCCCGGCCCCGACATCCCCCACGATTCGTGCCGCTACGCCGGTGGCGACTACCGCGAGCAGCGGGACCTGGAACAGGTCCACCTGGTCTTCGGCTTCGAGGGGGTGGCGTTTCAGGATCCCGATTTCTACGCCTTGTCGGTGTTCTCGACCCTGCTCGGGGGCGGCATGTCGTCGCGCCTGTTCCAGGAGATCCGGGAGAACCGGGGCCTGGTCTACAACATCTATTCCTTCGTCTCGTGCTACAACGACGGCGGCCTGTTCGGGATCTATGCCGGGACCGGCGAGGACCAGGTCGAGGACCTGATCCCGCTGGTCTGCGAGGAGATGGGCAAGGCCTGCGAGCGGGTCACCGACGAAGAGGTGGCACGGACCCGGGCCCAGCTCAAGGCCAGCATCCTGATGTCGTTGGAGAGCACGGCCTCGCGCTGCGAGCAGGCGGCCCGCCAGTTGATGGTCTACGGCCGGCCGATACCGGTCTCCGAGATCGTCGAGCGGATCGAGGCGGTGGATGCCGATGCCGTCATCGCGGCGGCGCGCCGGTTGAGGACCAGCCGTCCCACCTTCACCGCCCTGGGACCGCTGGAGCGAATCGAAACCTACCAGCGCCTGGCCGAACGGTTGGTTTAGGGCGTAAGCCTGCGTGGCGTTTGAACGTGGATTGATCGCGTGAGCGCGATCAATCCTGAAATGCTCTAAGGGGTCGAAGGAGGGGTCGGCTTCAGGCGTGGCCGGCTTCGTCGGACAGCATCCGGGGGTCGACGCCGAGCTTGCCCATGGCCCGTTCCCACTTGTTGTCGAAATCGTCGTCGAACACCAGCTCGTCGTCGGCCGCCACGTGCAGCCAGCCGTTGGCCTTGATTTCGGAATCGAGTTGTCCCGGACCCCAGCCGGCATAGCCCAGGGCGAGCAGGGAGCGGTGCGGCCCCTGGCCGTCGGCGATCGCCCTCAGGATATCCACGGTGGCGGTGAGGGCGACCCCGTTGTCCACCACCATGGTGGATTCCTGATTGTAGTCGGGGGAGTGGAGGACGAACCCCCGGCCGCCTTCCACCGGACCGCCGAAGTGGATGTCGATCTTCTGGTCGATTCCCGAGGGGTCGATGCCGAGTTGCTCCAGCAGGTCGGGGAAGCTGAGGGAGTCGAGAACCCGGTTGACGACCAGCCCCATGGCGCCGTCGGCGCTGTGGGCGCACAGGTAGATCACCGTCTTGGCGAAGCGGGGGTCCCTCAGCCCAGGCATGGCGACGAGAAGCTGGCCCGACAGATAAACATCGTTTTCTTGTTCTTGGTGCTCGGACATCTTTCACCCGCTTGGCACGCCGTCATTCGGGAGACATATATTGTGACACAGGCCAGAGGCCGTGGAAAGCGGTTGCGAAAGAGTTTCCCGGTTTGTCCGCGGATTGGTGATCAAAATTTCGTGAAATCCGCCATTTCTCACATTTCTGGCGGCGAAAAGGGATAATATCCGCCCGGCCGTTGAACTAGGAATACACCATTAGATGGGCGTTTCATCGCCGAGACCGCTGAACGGACTGCCGACATTGGCGGCGCTGGCCGCCATGGTCCTTTACGGACCCGTGGCCGAGGCCGCCGGGGCGGCGTCGCCATGGTTCGACAACGACGATTCCAAGGTCCGCCTGATCGCCGCCGCCGAGGCCGTCGGCGAGGCGGATTCGGTGTCGTTGGGGCTTCATTTCCGTCTCCGCGAGGGGTGGAAGATCTATTGGCGCACGGCCGGGGACGCCGGATATCCGCCGTCCGTCGAGTGGGCGGGCTCGGACAACCTGGCCGGGGCCGAATTCTCCTGGCCGGCTCCCCAGCGGTTCTCGATCCTCGGCTTCGAGACCCTCGGCTACACCGACGAGGTGGTGTTGCCGATCGCCGCCGCGCTCGAGCGGCCGGGTCGTGCGTTGCGCCTTCGCGGGGTGGTCGATTACCTGGCCTGCAAGGAGATCTGCATTCCCCACCAGGCCGACCTGGCGCTCGACCTGCCCGCCGGCGCGGCGCGCCCCAGTCCCTTCGCCCATCTCATCAACCGGTTCGCGGTCAGCGTCCCCGGCGACGGCGCGTCCCACGGCCTGGCCCTCGAGCGGGCCGAGGTCCACGGCGTCGGCGCGCAAACGGTGTTGCGCGTCGAGGCCGCCTCGACCATACCCTTCGCCGCCCCCGATCTCTACGTCGAGGGTCCCGAGGAGCTGGCCTTCTCGCCGCCCGACGTGCGTCTGGAGGACGGCGGGACGCGGGCGTTCCTGGCGGTCAAGGTGTTCGGCGCCGAGGACCTGGAAGGCCCCCTGGCCGGCCGCCGCCTGACCTTGACCCTGGTCGACGGCGCGCGTTCGGCCGAATGGGTCCTCACCGTGACGGCGGCCGCCGCTCCGGCGGAGACGGAGGCCTCGGAGCTGCCGCTGATCCTGGTCCTGGCCCTGATCGGCGGCCTGATCCTCAACCTGATGCCGTGCGTGCTGCCGGTGCTGTCGATCAAGCTGCTGGGCGTGATCGGCCACGGCGGCGGCGAACGGCGGACGGTCAGGCTCGGCTTCATCGCCTCGGCGGCCGGCATCCTGTTCGCCTTCCTGGTCCTGGCCGGCGCCCTGATCGCGCTCAAGGCGGGCGGCATGGCGATCGGCTGGGGCATCCAATACCAGCAGCCGTGGTTCATCGTCGCCATGACCCTGGTGGTGACCCTGTTCGCCTGCAACCTGTGGGGCTTCTTCGAAGTCCGGCTGCCCGGCTGGCTGGCCGGCCCCGACTGGCTGACCGGCTCCAGCCCCGGCCCCGGCCCCGGAAACGGGCTGGGCGGCCACTTCCTGACCGGCGCCTTCGCCACCCTGCTGGCGACGCCGTGCTCGGCGCCGTTCCTGGGCACCGCGGTCGGCTTCGCCCTGGCCCGCGGGCCGGGGGAGATCCTGGCCATCTTCGCCGCCCTCGGGATCGGCATGGCCCTGCCGTACCTGGCGGTGGCGGCGGCTCCCGGGCTGGCGACCCGGCTTCCCAGGCCGGGGCCGTGGATGATCGTCCTGTGCCGGATCCTCGGCCTGGCGCTGGCGGCGACGGCGCTGTGGCTGCTCAGCGTGCTGGCCGCCGAGGCCGGCCGGTCGGCCGCCGTCCTGGTCGGGGTGCTGATGGCCGCGGTGACGTTCCGGCTCTACCTGAAGGCCCGCGCCGACCGGCCGCTGGGGGCGATCGGCCGGGCCTCGATCACCGCCCTGGTGGTGCTGGCCTTTCTGGTCCCGAGTTGGTTCTCCGAGGCCCCGGCCTCCGCCCTGACCGGCTCCGGGGAACCGGTCGCGGGCCTGTGGCAACCCTTCGACCAGGAGGGGATCGGCCGCCTGGTGTCCGACGGCAAGGTGGTCCTGGTCGACGTCACCGCCGACTGGTGCATCACCTGTCAGGTCAACAAGGCTTTCGTCCTGACCAAGGGCCGGGTGGTGGAGCGCCTGTCCGGCGACGGCGTGGTCGCCATGCAGGCCGACTGGACCCGGCCCAACGACGACATCACGCGCTACCTGGCCTCCTTCGGCCGCTACGGCATTCCCTTCGACGCCGTCTACGGCCCGGGCGCCCCCGAGGGCATCGTGCTGCCCGAGCTGCTGACCTCGAAGGCGGTGCTGGAGGCCCTGGACAAGGCATCGGGCTCGTAAGAGGTAAGGCTGGAATCCCCCCCGAGAGTTCCTATCTGTTGGGAGCGTTGTTTATCGATAGAGGGGAAACCATGACCATTGCAGTAGGCGACACCATTCCCGAGCTGACCCTGTTCACCATGACCGGCGACGGTCCGGGCGGCATCTCCACCAACGACATCTTCAAGGGCAAGAGGGTGGTCCTGTTCGGTCTCCCCGGGGCCTTCACCCCGACCTGCTCGGCCCAGCACCTGCCGGGTTTCGTCAAGCACGCCGAGGCGATCAAGGCCAAGAGGGTCGATTCCATCGTCTGCCTGGCGGTCAACGACGCCTTCGTGATGGGCGCCTGGGGCAAGGACCAGGAGGTCGGCGAGGCGGTGACGCTGGTCGCCGACGGCGACGCCGCCTTCACCAAGGCGACGGGGTTGGAGCTGGACCTCACCGGCAAGGGCCTGGGCCTGCGCTGCCAGCGCTTCGCGATGATCGTCGAGGACGGCGTGGTCAAGACATTGGACATCGATCCCGCCGGCGGCTTCGAAACCACCAGCGCCGAGAAGATGCTCGAGAGGCTGTAGCGCGGGGCGGGGGCGACGCCCGGCAACCTACGGGATTAGCGGATTTCGGGCCTCTACTTCATCCCTCATCCCTGTTCCGAGGAGAATGACGGCTACCCTGCAAGGCGACCAAACCGGCCAGGGCGACTGCCGTGACGCCCGCACCCATGAAGAACGTCCCGGACGGCCCAAAGTGGTCCCAGAGCAACCCGGCGACCAAGTTCCCGCCCAATAACGCCAATCCTGTCGCCAAGTTGAAGATACCGAAGGCGGTGCCACGGATTTTCGGCGGCGTCGTATCGGCCACCATGGCGGCCAGCAGACCTTGGGTCAGCCCCATGTGCAGGCCCCACAACACAACCCCCGCCATGACCAGCCATATGTTCGTTGCCAGGGCAAGAACGACATCCGCCGCAATAAGAACGACAAACCCGACCGCGAGAACGATACGCCGATCCATCCGATCCGAAAGGGTGCCGGCCGGATAAGCCGAGACCGCATAGACGGCGTTCAGGACCACGAACACCATCGGCACGAGGGCGATCGAGAGGCCGACGTTTTCGGCGCGAAGGACCAGAAAGGCTTCGCTGAAACGAGCCAACGCCACCACTGCGCCGACGATCACCAGCCACCAGTACGCGGCTCCCATTTGGCGCAGGTTCCGGACCTGGATTGGCGAGCGCGTTTCGCCCTCGGAGCGGGTCGTTTCCGGTTCTTTGACGGCGAATATCAGAATGGCAACGCTTATCAACGCGGGGATCACGGCAATCCAAAAGACCGCCTGGAAGTCGTTCGCCAACAAAACCATGAACGCTATCGCCAGGAGAGGGCCTGCAAATGCGCCAACCGTGTCAAGGGATTGTCGTAGGCCATAGCAGGCGCCACGCAGATGTGGTGGTGCTATATCGCCTATTAGAGCATCACGGGGAGCGCCACGTATGCCTTTGCCGATACGGTCAATGAAACGAGCGGTGAAAATCCAAGAGACCGAGCCGGCGAGCGGAAACAACGGTTTTGTGACGGCGGCCAAGCCATAACCGATCACCGTCAACATCTTGCGTTTTCCCAGGTAGTCGCTGAGCGTTCCGGAAAAAACCTTGGTGATGGCAGTCGTTGCTTCGGCTACCCCCTCGATGAAACCTACGGTCAGGGCGCTGGCTCCGAGCACGGAAACCAAGAATACCGGGAGTAGACTATGGATCAGCTCCGTGGAGGTATCCATAAACAGGCTGACGAAGCCCAACGCCCAAACGCCCTTTGGGATAGCTCTCAGGCCAGTAGCAGCGGTCCGCTCTCCATCCGGGTGGGCGATCTTCATGCACGCGCCGTTCGTTGTCGCGTTTGATTGCCTGAGACGTTAGACCCAATACGGTACGCAAATCACTGGTTTTTGGAACACCTCTGCTGAACCGCATAATCAGATGAATGTCCGCTCCGGGTTACGGGACTAATACCAGCGGACAGAGACACTGACCTGTGGGCATCCTTCGACACGCGAGCTTCGCTCGCTGCTCAGGATGAGGAATCTCTTTATTTTTCAAAAAATCTCATCCTGAGCAGCCGCGCAAGCGGCGTGTCGAAGGATGGTCGGGGGAGTCAGTGATTATGGCCGTTGGTATAAGCCGCTCGCGCGGTAGTTTGGGCATGAAGCCGCCGGCGAATTTCCTTTACTTGGCGGGGGCGACGGCGGCGGCCGGGGACACGGTTCCCATGGCCTGGCGGGATCAAGCATCTCCCCGGCCGGCCAAAACCTCAAGTGCCGCCTTGTGGGTCCGGGCGTCGCCGGCGGCCAGCACCGTGCCGTCCCCTTCCAGGCCCAGCGCCCCGCCCCGCCAGTCGCTGACGACGCCCCCGGCGCCGGCGACGATGGGCACCAGGGCGGCGTAGTCGTAGGGCTCCATGGTGCCCTCGCAGACGACATCGACGGTACCGTTGGCGAGCAGCCCGTAGGCCACGCAGTGGCCCCCGAACTCGACCCCCTTGCAGGCCTTGCGCAGCCGCTCGAAGGCCGGCACGTCCCGGTCCTCGAACATGTAGGGAGAGGTCGCGCACAGCCGCGCCCTGTCCAGTCTCGGGCAGGGCCGCGCCCGGACCGGGGCGCCGTTGAAGGTGGTCGGCCGCCCCTCGACGCCGATCCAGCGTTGGTTCAGCGCCGGGCAGTCCATGACCCCGACCACCGGCGTCCCGGCGCGCAGCAGGGCGATCAGGGTGCCGAAGGTCGGCAGCCCGGCGATGTACGCCGAGGTGCCGTCGATGGGGTCCAGCACCCACAGGTATTCGGCGTCGCGGCGCGCCGCGCCGTACTCCTCGCCGAGGATGCCGTGGCCGGGGAAGGCCTCCTCGATGATCCCGCGCATCGCCGCCTCGGTCTCGCGGTCGGCGACCGTGACCGGGCTGGCGTCGGCCTTGTCCTCGACCTCCAGGGGCTGTCGGAAATGGCTCATGACGATGGGACCGGCGGCGTCGGCCAGCCTGACGGCGAGGGCGATCAAGGAGTCGACGGCGGGAACGGTCATCGGACGGCTCCAGGACATGGCGGGTCACGCTCGGCGGGGGCGAATGTAGCGCCAACCGCCGGCGCACACAAAACCTGTTTCCGCGGCCGGAGGGGCGGGTATATGCTGAGCCTCCATGAGCCCCCCCCGCAACCCGATCGTCGTCATTCCCACCCGCATGGCGTCCCGCCGCCTGCCCGGCAAGCCGCTGGCCGACATCCACGGCGCACCGATGATCGTCCACGTCTGGCGACGGGCCGTCGAGGCCGATGTCGGACCGGTAGTGGTGGCCTGCGCCGAGGCCGAGGTTGCCGAGGCGGTGAGGGCCGCCGGCGGCCACGCCGTGCTCACCCGGCCCGACCACCCCTCGGGCTCGGACCGCGTCTTCGAGGCCGTCGAGGCGGTCGATCCCGAACGCCGCCACGACGCCGTGATCAACCTCCAGGGCGACCTGCCGACGATCGATCCACCATCGTTCGCCGCCGCCCTCGGGGCGCTGGACGCGGCCCCGGTGGACATCGCCACCATCGCCTGCCCGATCGTCCGCCCCGAGGAGCGCGACGACGCCAACGTGGTCAAGGCGGTGATCTCGCTGGCCCCCGGGGCAGGCCAAGGACGGGCGTTGTACTTCAGCCGCGCCGCGGTGCCCTCTGGCGATGGGGATATCTATCACCACATCGGGATCTACGCCTTTCGGCGTTCGGCCCTGACCCGCTTCGCCGGCCTCGAGCCGGGGCCGCTGGAGAGGTGCGAGCGGCTCGAGCAGTTGCGGGCCCTGGAGCACGGCATGCGCATCGAGGTTGCCCTCGTTGACACGCCTCCCCTCGGCGTCGATACTCCGGCCGACCTCGAACGGGCCCGCGCGATGTTGGCCGGGGGGCGGGGGTAACAACAGGCCGGGCCGAAGCCGATGTCCGATCCCGACAAGACCATCGCTTTCCAGGGCGACCCCGGGGCGTACTCGGACCTCGCCTGCCGTTCGGTGCGCCCGGAGATGGCGACCCTGCCCTGTCGCGGCTTCGAGGACGCCTTCGCCGCCGTCCACGAGGGACGGGCCATGCTGGCCATGATTCCCATCGAGAACTCGGTGGCCGGGCGGGTCGCCGACATCCACCACCTGTTGCCCGAGTCCGGGCTGCACATCATCGGCGAGCACTTCCAGCGGGTCGACCACCACCTGCTGGGTCTCGAGGGCGCCGGGATCGACGACCTGACCCACGTCCACAGCCACATCCACGCGCTGAACCAGTGTCGCAACCTGATCCGCGAGCAGGGCCTGGAGGTGGTGGTGCGGATCGACACCGCCAGCGCCGCCCGCGAGATCGCCGGGGGCGGCGACAAGAGCCAGGCGGTGATCGCCTCCGAGTTGGCCGGCGAGATCCACGGCCTGGTCTCGCTGAAGGCCAACATCGAGGACGCCGCGCACAACACCACCCGCTTCCTGATCATGGCCAAGGATCCGGTCGTCCCCCACCCCAAGGCGGGACGGCTGATCACCAGTTTCGTGTTCCGGGTGCGCAACGTGCCGGCCGCCCTGTACAAGGCGATGGGCGGCTTTGCCACCAACGGCATCAACATGACCAAGCTCGAGAGCTACCTGGTCGGGGGCCGCTTCAACGCCGCCCAGTTCTACGCCGACGTCGATGGCCACCCTGAGCACCCCGGCCTGCGGCTGGCCCTGGAGGAGCTGGACTTCTTCTCCCGCGAGGTCAAGATCCTGGGCGTCTACCCGGCCCACCCCTACCGCCTGGAAGACGACTCCGGGGACGACCAGGACTAATACCAAGGCTGACCCCGAACGCCGCCGGAGACGGAGATGGCCACCTACCAGTACGTCTACGTGATGCACCGCCTGGGCAAGGTCTTCCCGGGCGGCCGCGAGATCCTCAAGGGCATCTCGCTGTCGTTCCTGCCCGGGGTCAAGATCGGCGTGCTGGGGGTCAACGGCGCCGGCAAGTCGACCCTGCTGAAGATCATGGCCGGGCTCGATTCCGACTTCTCCGGCGAGGCCGGGCCGGCCCAGGGCATCCGGGTCGGCTATCTGGAACAGGAACCGGGGCTCGACGAAACCAAGAACGTCGAGGGCAACGTCATCGAGGGCCTGGGCGAGACCCGGGACCTGATGGAGCGCTTCAACGAGGTCAGCGCGCGGTTCGCCGAGCCGATGGACGAGGTGGAGATGAACGCCCTGTTGGCCGAACAGGGCGAACTCCAGGAAAGGATCGACGCCCTCGACGGCTGGGAGATGGAACGCACCATCGACATCGCCATGGATGCCCTGCGCTGCCCGCCCGGCGACGCCGAGGTGGCCAGCCTGTCGGGCGGCGAGCGGCGCCGGGTGGCGCTGTGCCGGCTGCTCCTCCAGCGCCCCGACATCCTGCTGCTGGACGAGCCGACCAACCACCTCGACGCCGGTTCGGTGGCGTGGCTGGAACGCTTCCTGGCCGACTACGAGGGCACCGTGATGATCGTCACCCACGACCGCTACTTCCTCGACAACGTCACCGGCTGGATCCTCGAGCTGGACCGCGGCCGCGGCATCCCATATGAGGGCAACTACTCCTCATGGCTGGAGCAGAAGGAGAAGCGCCTGGCCCACGAGGAGAGCCGCGAGAGCGCCCGCCAGCGGACCCTCAAGAGCGAGCTGGAGTGGATCCGCTCCTCGCCCCGCGCCCGCCAGGCCAAGGGCAAGGCGCGGATCACCGCCTACGACACCCTGCTCGCCGAGGCCCGCGACCGCCAGCCCGGCGCCGCCCAGATCGTCATTCCCCCGGGGCCGCGCCTCGGCGACCTGGTGATCGAGGCCAGGGATCTGCGCAAGGGCTACGGCGACAAGCTGCTGATCGACGGCCTCGACTTCAAGCTGCCGCCGGGGGGCATCGTCGGGGTGATCGGCGCCAACGGCGCCGGCAAGACGACCCTGTTCAGGATGATCGTCGGCGACGAGGCGCCCGATTCGGGAAGCTTGAGGATCGGCGACACGGTGGTGCTCGGCTACGTCGATCAGTCGCGCGACGCGCTCGAGGCCGATCATTCCGTGTTCCAGGAGATCAGCGGCGGCCTGGACGAGATCGAGCTCGGCCGGCGCAAGATGCAGAGCCGGGCCTACGTCGCCCAGTTCAACTTCCGTGGCGGCGACCAGCAGAAGAAGGTGGGTTCGCTGTCGGGCGGCGAACGCAACCGGGTCCATCTGGCCAAGATGCTGAAATCCGGCGCCAACGTGCTGCTGCTCGACGAGCCGACCAACGACCTCGACGTCGACACCCTCAGGGCGCTGGAAGAGGGCCTCGAGGAGTTCGCCGGCTGCGCCGTGGTGATCAGCCACGACCGCTGGTTCCTCGACCGCCTGGCGACCCACATCATCGCCTTCGAGGGCGACAGCCAAGTCGTGTGGTTCGCCGGCAACTACCAGGACTACGAAGCCGACCTCCGCCGCCGCCTCGGCGCCGAAGCCGACCAGCCCCACCGCATCAAGTACAAGCCGCTGACCCGGTAAGGCAAAGCGGAGCGCTGACGCGCTTTGCAAGCATGCGGGGGCTCGCCTCCGCGCCCCCGTTCTCCCGCGACGGTTGATCGAACCCTCGGTGAAATGTAAGCTTAGGGCGAATTGGGAGGGCATCATGCGCGCACGCCTGTTGGCGGCGGTCGTTTTCATCCTGCTGGCCCTGTGGCCCGGAGCCGCGCCGGCCCAGTCCGAGGCGCTGATGCAGGCCTACCGGCAGGGCAAGGCGCTGTACCAGGCCGGACGCTACGCCGAGGCGATCCCGGTCTGGCGCAGGGTGCTCGAACTCGGCGAAAAGGAATTCGGGCCCGAGCATCCGCAGACTGCAACATTCCTCAACTACCTTGCCGCGCTGTACTACGCCCAGGGCCGCTACGCCGACGCCGAGCCACTGTACAAGCGCTCCCTGGCGATCCGGGAGAAGGCCCTCGGGGCGGACCATCCGGACGTCGCCTTGAGCCTCAACAACCTCGCCGTGCTGTACCGCGCCCAGGGCCGCTACGCCGACGCCGAGCCACTGTACAAGCGCTCCCTGGCGATCCGGGAGAAGGCCCTCGGGGCGGACCATCCGGACG
>CAZWEZ010000039.1:23272-32657 GCA_964632795.1 uncultured Thalassospiraceae bacterium
CCCAGGGCCGCTACGCCGACGCCGAGCCCCTCTACAAGCGCTCCCTGGCGATCCGGGAGAAGGCCCTCGGGGCGGACCATCCGGACGTGGGCCAGAGCATCAACAACCTCGCCGCGCTGTACCATGTCCAGGGCCGCTACGCCGACGCCGAGCCCCTCTACAAGCGCACCCTGGCGATCTTGGAGAAGGCCCTCGGCCCGGAGCATCCGAATGTCGCTACGGGCCTGGAGAACTACGCCGATCTGCTTCGCAAGACCGGGCGCGACGCCGAGGCGGCGAAGATGGAGTTACGCGCCGAGGCGATCCGCCACAAGCACGCCAAGGAGAACCCGTAGCGCCGGGTCGGATCGGCCTCGGAGCCGTACGCCACCGGCCGGACGGGGGGATCGTATCTGGATTGCAAAGTCTCGAGTCCGGCGGCCCATCCACGGCGGCTTTCACGGCGGGCCCCTGGATTCCCTGATTATTGGTTCCAAGGGCCTTGGCCCTTGGTGGGGTGGGCGAGGGGCGAAGCCCCTTGCCACGGCCAAGCGTTTCTCCGGGAGCTGGTGGCCTTGGGATCAGTCTTCGGCGGGCGCCTTGAGCGACGCCGTCTTGTCGCGCAGGGCGTCGAGCAGGCCCGCGACCTTGCCGCCGCGTTGGCGGATGATGGAGGCGAAGTCGGAACGCAGGGTGCTTCTCATGCTGATGCCCTCGGCGGTGACGTCGAAGACCAGGAGGCGGCCCTCGACCAGGCCGACCCGCCAGTTGACCCGGGCCGGGATGTCGGATTCCGGGTTGGCCAGTTCGGAGAACACGGTCGCCGTCCGGGCGTCCTTGGACAGCACCTTCTTGATCTTCAACTCCTCGCCCGAATAGTCGGCGAAACGGTTGACGTAGGTGGCCACGATCAGGTCCTCGAACAGGGCCATGTAGTCCTTGCGCTCGGCCTCGGTGGCCTTGCGCCAGTGGCGGCCGAGCACCCACTTGCCGATCGCCGCCACCGCGAAATGCTCCTTGAACAGCTTGCGGAAACGCTCGCGGCGCTGGCGTCCCGTGAGCTCCTTGGAGGTCAACTGCTCGATGGCGAGGTCGGTCAGGGTCTCGATGAACGCCGCCGCGTCCGCTTCGATGTTGCCGCCCAGGGCCCGGCCGCCGGCGAACGAGGAGGCGGCGAGGAGGCAGGCGGCGACCGCCAGCAGGCGGCGCCGGGATATCGTTCTCATACCAGCGGCCACAATCACTGACTCCCCCGACCATCCTTCGACACGCCGCTTGCGCGGCTGCTCAGGATGAGATTTTTGTTGAAAAACAAAGAGAGGCCTCATCCTGAGCAGCGAGCGAAGCTCGCGTGTCGAAGGATGCCCACAGGTCGGTGTCTCTGAGCGTTGGTATCATCCCAAGGATCACGGGGACCGCGACGCCTCTTCGCTGTCGGGGGCCGGCGTCGACGGCGTCTCCAGGCTGATCCCCGGGATCGGCATGTCGGCCGAGGTCTCGCCGTTGGAGATCTGGTCGGCCCGGTGCTGGCGGTACAGGCTGCGGATGGCGGCGTAGAAGTCGAGCGACGACTTCTCCAAGTCCTCGATGGCGTCGAAGTGGCGCGCCCGCCGGTCCACCGACCGCGCCCCGGCGCGGGTGAACATCACCCAGTCGCGCTCGGTGTTGGCGGCCCACCAGCCGAGGGGATCGACCAGGAAATCGACCACCATGCCGACCGTGTCGCGCGGGTTGGAAGGCCCGAACACCGGCAGCATCAGATAGGGTCCCTCGGGGGCGTTCCACACCGCCAGGGTCTGGCCGAAGTCCTCGTTGTGGTACTCGAGCCCCATCCCGGCCGCCTGATCGGCGAGCCCCAGGACGCCGATGGTCGAATTGATCAGAAACCGGGCCAGGGTGATGCCGGCCCGTTCGATCTCGCCCTGGAGCAGGTCGTTGAAGAAGATGACCGGCGAACGCAGGTTGTTGAGGAAGTTGTGGAAGCCGCGCTGGAAGACCGGCGGCGTCAGGTCCTTGTACATGATCGACGCCGGCTTGAGCAGCATCTTGTCGAGCACCAGGTTGAATTCGAAGATGGCGCGCATGGCCGGCTCGCCGGGGTCGTTGAGCTCCTGGAATTCAGCCACGGCCTCGCTGTCGGCTCCATCGGGGGGGGTCGCGCAGGCGGAAAAAAGCAACACCGCGAGGACCGGGAAACACATCCTCCAGGGGCCGCCGACGATCCGCTGTGAAATCATTTGAAGCATCGTTTGCGCGTTCTTGTCCCAGCTCTTTCGAGGCTCCCGCGGGCGCTTCCGGAGCCAACGCACCTCTCCGGTTCCCGACCCAACAGCCACGACCTATGGGGCCCAGGAATCAGTACTGCACTATATGTTGGGCTTGGTCCGATACCCGGTGTGTGCCCAGTCAGCCGGCGAGGCCCCGGACCCCTCCAGGGCGGCCGAGACTCCAACTAACACGGCTAACGCCGCCAATCCAAGCGCCGCGATTCCTGTCCGTGTGCAAAAAGACACGGGCGTTGCAGAAATGCCACACCCAAATTCGGGATATTTCGTCTCCTTTTGGCCCCGATTCGGTTTCGATTCGGCCTAACCGTCGAACCACGCCCGCCACGGTCATCGCCCGCTCCCCATCAGGGCGTGAAGTTTCTCCAGGCAGGCCCGGCGGCCGGGGCGGTAGTCGCCGTCCTCCCACCATGCCTCGACGGCATCCAGCAGTTCACCGACCCGGGGGCCCTGGGCGACGCCGAGTTCGATCACGTCGCCGCCGGTGAGGGGGAAGCGCGGCGGCGTCCAGCCGTCGGCCTCCTCGATCAGCGACAGCCAGGCCCGGGTTCGGGCGTCGGAGCGCTGCGGCGCCGTCGCCAGTTCCCCCGCCCAGGCCAGCAGCACCAGGTCCCGAACCGCTTCGGCCCCGGCCCGGCGCAGGGCCCGGCGCAGGGTCCGGCGGCGGTCCTCGATGGCGTCGTCCGGGGCCATGCGGAAGGGCTTCCCGGCCATCGTCGCCAGACGCCTCGTCTGGTTCCTGGAAAGCCTGAGCCTTCCTGCCGCCGCCTCGGCCCCGGCGCGGTCGGTGTCCAGCACCGCCCCCAGCCGGCGCAGGGGGTCGGCGATCACCGAGTCGACCTTGATCGCGGTGGTGTCCAGCCAGCTCAGCATGCGCAGCCGGCCGACGTCCCCGGCCTCGGGCAGGATGTGCTCGAGGATCCGCTCGCCGCGCATCAGGTGGACGGTGTCGGCGGGATTGGGCGCCATCAGGATCCGCAGCAGCTCGTCGCGGACCCGCTCGCCCGACAGCTCGGGCAGCCTCGGGGCCAGCACCCGGCAGGCGGCCAGGGCGTCGATGTCGGGGGGGGGCTTGGCGTAGATGGCGTGGAAACGGAAAAAGCGCAGCAGGCGCAGCAGGTCCTCCTCGATCCGCCGCTGCGGGTTGCCGACGAACCTGACGATGCCGTAGGCCAGGTCGTCGATCGCCCCGAACGGATCGTAGACGTCGCCTTCGCGGTTCGCCGACAGGGTGTTGATGACGAAGTCGCGGCGCCTGGCGTCGGCCGACCAGTCGTCGGTGAAGGCCACCCGGGCGTGGCGGCCGTCGGTCTCGACGTCGATCCTGAGGGTGGTGATCTCGAAACGCTGGCCGCCGACCAGGGCGCTCACCGTGCCGTGGTCGATGCCCGTCGCCAAGGCCTTGATGCCGGCCGCCTGGAGGCGCTCGATCACCACCGTGGGCGGCTCGGGGGTGGCGATGTCGATATCCGCGACCGGCCGCTTGAGGACGGCGTCGCGCACGCAGCCGCCGACGAACCGCACCTCGGCGCCCCCGGCGCTGAGCGCCTCGAGCACGGCCCGGGTCGCCGGCGAGGTCAGCCAGGGCTGGGGCTCGATCTTGCCGGTCGGCTTCAGGGGTCCGTCGTCCGTCGGTCGGCTCATGAGGGAAAGCTGCCGGGGCGCCGGCCCCCTGTCAAGGACGCCCGGCGCCTGATACAGGACACTAGGGGGGATCGGTGAACTTTCCGGGGACCACATGGCCGTCCTCGTAGCGCGGCGACTGGTAGACGCCGCCCGCTTCGTGGCCGCTGGTCAGCGCCGTGTAGACCAGCCCCGCGACCATCAGCACGAACCCCGCCGCCAGCGCCCACAACCAGCGATCGGCCGGGCCGCCGCCCTTGCCCTCCCCGGCGCGGCGGTTGGCCACGGAGACCCAGATCAGATAGAGGGCCAGCGGTCCCAGCAGCGGCAGCACGTAGTGAAGGAGGATCCGCATCATGGCCGGGTCAGGATTTCATGGAGGTTGACCAGCATCCCGGCGGTGGCCCCCCAGATGTAGTACTCGCCGTAGGGCATGGCGTAGTAGCGGCGGTGCCGGCCCTCGATCTCGATGCTGTGGCGTTGGTGGTTGGCCGAATCGAGGAAGAAGCTTAACGGCACCTCGAAGACCTCGGCGACCTCGAAGGGGTCGGCGGCGAGGTCGAAGGGCGGCCTCACCATGGCCACCACCGGGGTGACGATGAAGCCGGTCCGGGTCAGGTAGGGATCGAGGCGGCCGACGATCTCGACGTGCCGCCTATCGAGGCCGATTTCCTCCTTGGTCTCGCGCAGGGCGGTGTTCTCGGGGGTTTCGTCGTCGGCCTCGATGCGGCCGCCGGGGAAGCTGATCTGGCCGGCGTGGTTGGCCAGGTGGTCGGTGCGCCGGGTCAGCAGCACGGTGGTCCCCTCGGGGCGCTCGACCAGCCCCACCAGCACCGCCGCCGGGGTCAGCGGCGGGGCGGGACGGGTTCCCGGGTTGAGGGCGTGGTCGCCCCGCTCGGTCCCGGCCGCCGGTTGGCGCGCCGAGAACCGTTGGATGATCCGCTCGCGGTTCATATCAAAGGTTATTATCAATGACCTTTGGTATCACGTCTCGCCGTCCAGTTTCCCGATCTTGAAGAAGACCCCGGTGCTCCATACCCCGAACAGGCCCGCGCCGTCGACTCTCTCTTCGACCCCCAGGGCGACCAGCTCGTAGAACACCGAACGGGAAATCCTGGCCTCGAAGCCGCGGCCCATGGTGGCGTAGGGCGACGGTTCGCCAGTCCCGGGATCGGTTTCCACCCTCAGCGGGTGGTCGCCGTCGAGGGCGACGATCTCGTCGATGTTGCTGCGCAGGCTGAGCACCTGGTCCGGGCCGGGGTTGGAGGTGAACAGCTCGACGGCGACGAAGGGGGCGTCCTCGACCTCGATGCGGCCCATTTCGGTGGGCGTGATCAGCCAGTAGCCGCCGGCCTCGTCGCGGCTCAGCACCGAGGCGAACAGGCAGACGAGTTCTTTGCGGCCGATGGGGGAGCCGTGGTAATACCAAGTGCCGTCGCGGTCGATCCGGATCCCGAGGTCGTCGTGGACGACTCGGCCCACCGGCGCCTCCGGCAGGACGATGGCGGAGCCGCCGGGATCGTCGCCGCCGCGGCAGACGACCCGCAGGACATCACGGGAGAGCCATGGGTTATCGTTCATCCTTCCTCACCGTTGCCCGACCCGGGGAGACATCGACGTGACGGCCATCGCCGGAGATAACGTAAATATAGGGGCTGGCGAGGCGTATATCGAAGAAATCGACCGCCTGGGCCGCGACATCGCCGCCGCGCGCGAAGGGATCGGCCGGGTCATCTTCGGCCAGTCCCGGGTCGTCGAGGAGACCCTGATCACCCTGCTGGCCGGCGGCCACCTGCTGCTGATCGGGGTCCCGGGGCTGGGCAAGACCCGCCTGGTGGAGACCCTGGGCACGGTGTTCGGTCTCGAGGAACGCCGGGTCCAGTTCACCCCCGACCTGATGCCGGCCGACATCCTGGGCTCCGAGGTCCTGGAGGAATCCGAAACCGGGCGGCGCTCCTTCCGCTTCATCCGCGGGCCGGTGTTCTGCCAGCTTCTGATGGCCGACGAGATCAACCGGGCCAGCCCGCGCACCCAGTCCGCCCTGTTGCAGGCGATGCAGGAACACCGGGTCTCGGTGGCCGGCCACTACCACGACCTGCCCGACCCGTTCCACGTCCTGGCGACCCAGAACCCGCTCGAGCAGGAAGGCACCTATCCGCTGCCCGAGGCCCAGCTCGACCGCTTCTTCATGCAGGTCGACGTGGGTTACCCGGAGATCGAGGCCGAACGGCGGATCATGGTCGACACCACCGGCGCCGGCGGTTCGGCGCCCACCCCGGTGATGGACGCCCAGGCCCTGCTCGAGGCCCAGCGGCTGGTCCGCCTCGTCCCGGTCGGCGCCAGCGTGTGCGAGGCGATCCTCGAGCTGGTCCGCTCGGGCCGCCCGGAGACCAGCGCCATCCCCGAGGTCCGCAAGAACGTATCCTGGGGGCCGGGACCGCGGGCCAGCCAGGCGCTGATGCTCGCGGTGCGGGCGCGCGCCGTCATCGATGGCCGCCTGGCGCCGTCGCTGGACGACGTCCTGGCCCTGGCCCATCCCGTGCTCCGCCACCGCATGGCGCTCAACTTCGCGGCCCGGGCCGAGGGCTGGACCCTGGCCAGGATCATCGACAAGCTGTGCGAGGGAGTCGCCTGAACAGTACACTAGCCATGGCGGAACGCCGGCCCGACATCGATCACCAAGCCGAGGACCTGGCGGCGGGCCTGCCGCCCCTGCTGGTCGCCGCCGAACGGGTGGCGACAACCGTCTCCCAGGGGGTCCACGGGCGGCGCCGGGTCGGCCAGGGCGAGACCTTCTGGCAGTTCCGCCGCTACCAGCCCGGAGATTCCGCCAACCTCATCGACTGGCGCCAGTCGGCCAAGTCCCAGCCCCTCTACGTCCGCGAGACCGAGTGGGAGGCGGCCCAGAGCGTGTGGCTGTGGCCCGACGCCTCGCCGTCCATGGACTACCGCTCGGCGAGCGACCTGCCGGCCAAGTCCGAGCGCGCGGCGCTGCTGGTGCTGGCCCTGGCCTGGCTGCTGGTCCGCGGCGGCGAGCGGGTGGCCCTGCTCGGCTCCGGGCGGCTTCCGGCCACCGGCCGCGCCGCCCTCGCCCGGCTGGCGTCGAGGCTGGGCGGAGAGGCCGCCGGTGGCCCCAGCCTGCCCGCCTTCGAGTTCCTGCCCCGCTACGCCCGGGTGGTCCTGATCGGCGACTTCCTGTCGCCGCTCGACGACCTCGAGGCGACGCTCGACCGCTTCGCCGGCCAGGGCGTGCGCGGACATCTGCTCCAGGTCCTGGACCCGGCCGAGGAGACCCTGGCGTTCTCGGGCCGGGTCCGCTTCGAGGGCCCGGAGGGCGAAGGGGAGGTCCTGGTGCCCCGCGTCGAAACCATGCGCGAGGACTATCGCCGCGCCGTCGCCGGCCACCACCGGGGGCTGGCCGCGGTGGCCCGTTCGACAGGGTGGAGCTTCGCCGTCCACCGCACCGACCGGCCGCCGGAGACCGCCCTGCTGGCCCTGTTCGTGGTCCTCTCCCAGGGATCGTGACGGTGTTGACCCTCGGTTCCCTGTCGTTCGCCGCGCCCTGGGCCCTGGTCGGGCTGGGGGTGCTGCCGGCGCTGTGGTGGCTGCTCAGGACGACGCCCCCGGCGCCGCGGCGGGTCCGTTTCCCGCCGGTCCGCCTGCTCTTCGGCTTGATGCCGCGCGAAGAAAGCCCGGCCCGCGCCCCGCCGTGGCTGCTGGTCCTGCGCATGGTGCTGGTGGCGAGCCTGGTCGCCGGCGCCGCCGAGCCGCTGGTCAACGCCGCAAGCTGGCTGCGCGGCTACGGCCCGTTGTATCTGGTCATCGACGACGGGTGGGCGGCGGGCGCCGACTGGCCGGCCCGCCAGGCCATGGTCCGCGGCCTGATCGACCAGGCCGAGCGCGAGCGGCGGGCGGTGGTCGTCGTCACCACCGCGCCGGGTGCCGACCGGCGGCCGGCGCTCGCCCTGCTGAGCCCCGGGGACGCCGGACTGCTGCTCGAGGCGCTGGTGCCTAAACCCTGGGCTAGCGACCGCGCCAAGGCGCTGCAAGCGCTGTTCGCCCTCGACGCCGCCCAACCCGGCCACGTGGTCTGGCTGAGCGACAGCCTCGACGGCGGCGGCGCGGCGTCCCTGGTCCGCAAGCTGGGCGCCTTGGGGACGGTGACCGTCATCACCGATCCGCCGCCCCGCCAGGCGACGGTGCTGCGTCCGCCGGCCGCCGAGGGAGAGGGCCTGCGGATCATCGCCGAGCGCCCCGGAACAACCGGCGCGATGACCCGCCGGCTGCGGGCCCTGGCCGAGGACGGCAGGCTGCTGGCCCGCCGCCAGCTGGATTTCGCCGATGGCGAGCGGCGGGCGGAAACCCTGCTGGTGCTGCCCGCCGAGCTGCGCAACCGCCTGGCCCGCCTGGAGATCGAGGACGCCACCAGCGCCGCCGGCGTGGTCCTCCTCGACGAGCGGTGGCGGCGCCGGCCGGTGGGCCTGGTTTCCGGCCAGGGGGCGATGGCCGAGCAACCGCTGCTCGGCGCGACCTACTACCTGGAGCGCGCCCTGGAACCGTACACCGAGTTGCGCCGGGGCGGCGTCGCCGAATTGCTGTCCCACCAGCTGGCGGTGCTGGTGCTGGCCGACCCCGGGCCCCTGGAGCCGGGCGAGCGGCGTCGCCTCGAGGAATGGATCGCCGACGGCGGCGTCGCCGTGCGGTTCGCCGGACCGCGGCTGGTCGACAACCCCGAGGCGCTGCTGCCGGTCGCCCTCTATCACGGCGACCGGGCGATGGGCGGGGCGCTGTCGTGGGAGCGGCCGGCGACCCTGGCCCCGTTCGCCGGCAATAGTCCCTTCACCGGCCTGGAGGTGCCGGGGGAAGTCACCGTCCGCCGCCAGGTGCTGGCCCGGCCCTCGCTCGACCTCGCCGCAAAGACCTGGGCCCGGCTCAGCGACGGCACCCCGCTGGTGACCGCCGACAGGCGGGGCCGGGGGTGGCTGGTGCTGGTCCACACCACGGCCAACGCCGAGTGGTCCGACCTCCCGCTGTCCGGTCTGTTCGTCGACATGTTGCGGCGCCTGGTCGGGCTCAGCCAGGGGGTGGCGGCGGCGCCGGGAGGACGGCCGCTGGCGCCCCTGGAGACGGTGGACGGCTTGGGGCGCCTGGGGCCGGCTCCGGCCGACGCCCTGGCCATCGCCGGCGACGTCTTCGAGGACACCGTGCCGGGTCCCCGCCACCCGCCGGGCTACTACGGGGGAAGCGGCGGCCGGCGGGCGTTGAACCTGTCGCCGTCGCTGGCCGAGCCGCGGCCCTTCCCGAGGGCCGGGGCCTCGGCCATGACCTACGGCATGTCCGGGGAGACCGCTCTCAAGGGGTGGCTGCTGGGGGCGGCGCTGGTCCTGGCGGTGATCGACCTGGCGGCCAGCCTCGCCCTGCGCGGGCTGCTCCGCCGCTGGCCGGCGGTGCTGGTGGCGGCGGCGGTGGCGGTCCCCGGGCCAGGCGCCGCGCAAACC
>CAZWEZ010000040.1:0-32136 GCA_964632795.1 uncultured Thalassospiraceae bacterium
AGCGTGGTCCGCAGCCCGCGGGTTCCCTTCCGCTACGCCCCGGGGCTCAGCCTGATGACCGCCGCCGAGCCGCCCCAGCAGCTGGCCGTGTTCACCGACGGCGGGGCGATGACCGCCATCGACCGCTTCGACGGCAGGCTCGAGCCGCTGGCCTACCTGGACGGCATGACCTCCGCCCTGCCCTACCACCTGCTGGAGCGGCCCCGGGTGCTGGTGCTGGGGGCCGGGGGCGGGGCCGACGTGCTGCTCGCCCGCTTCCACCGGGCGGCGTCGATCGACGCCGTCGAGATGAACCCGGACATGGCGGAGTTGACCCGCGCCCTCTACGACCGCCCCGAGATCCGCCTCCACGTCGCCGAGGCGCGGAGCTTCGCCGCCGTCACCGAGAAGCGCTTCGAGCTGATCCACATCTCGCTGCTCGATTCCTTCGACGCCGCGGCCGCCGGCCTGCATTCCCTGGGCGAGAGCCCGCTGTACACGGTGGAGGCCTTCGAAACCTACCTCTCCAGGCTGGCCCCGGGGGGGCTGCTGGCGATCACCCGCTGGCTCAAGGTACCGCCTCGGGACAGCCTGAGGCTGTTCGCCACCGCCTCAAAGGTCCTGGGCCGCGACGCCGGCCGGCGGCTGGCCCTGATCCGCGGCTGGAAGACCACCACCCTGCTGGTCGGCAACGACGACTTCACCGAGGCCGACCTCGCCGCGATCCGCGACTTCTGTCGCCGCCGCGGCTTCGACGTCGCCTACCTGCCGGGGATGGCGCCGGACGAGGCCAACCGCTTCAACCGCCTCGAGCGGCCCTACCTGTTCGAGGGGGCCACGGCGCTGCTGGGGCCCGGGCGGCGGGCCTTTCTCGAGGCCTACAAGTTCGACCTCACGCCGCCGACCGACGACCGCCCCTACTTCTTCCACTTCCTCAAGTGGCGGAGCATGGTCGAGCTGCTGCGCCTGGGACCGACGGCCGGCCTGCCGCTGATCGAATGGGGGACCATCGTGCTTATCGCCACGGTGGCCCAGGCGGCGGTGCTGGGCGGCGTGCTGATCGTGCTGCCGTTGGCCGCGTTGCGGCGGAGCGGGACGGGGAAGGTCCGGCTCTCGATCTACTTCCTGGCCCTGGGGCTGGCCTTCCTGTTCGTCGAGATCGCCTTCATCCAGCGCTTCGTGCTGTTCCTCGGCCATCCCCTGTACGCCATCGCGGTGGTGATCGCCGGCTTCCTGATGGCGGCCGGGTTCGGCGCCGGCTACGCGCCCCGGCTGCGCCGCCGCCTGGGCGGCCGTCCGGGGACCGCGATCATGGTTGCGGCGGTCGGCATCGCCGTCCTTGCGGGGCTCTACCTGGGGGGGCTGGGGCCCCTGTTCGAGGCCCTGCGGGGGCTCCCCGGGGCGGCCAAGGTGGTGGTGTCGCTGGCCCTGATCGCGCCGCTGGCCTTCCTGATGGGGATGCCGTTCCCGCTGGGCCTGGCAAGGACCGCCGAACGGACCCCGGAGCTGGTCCCCTGGGCGTGGGGCATCAACGGCTCCGCCTCGGTGCTGGGCGCGGTTCTGGCCAACCTGCTGGCGGTCCAGCTGGGGTTCGCGGCGGTGATCGGGCTGGCCCTGGCCCTCTACGGGACGGCGGCGCTGGCCTTCGCCGAGCGCCGTTGACGGGGCGGCGACAATGGGCGACGCTCGGGCGTCGAAGGAGGAGACGATGGCGAGGAAGATCGCGGTGCTGGTCCGCGACCGGCAGGAAGAGGCGCTCAGGATGTCGCTGGGACTGACCCTGGCCGATGACAGGATCGACGTGTTCGTCCTCGGACCGGCGCTGCACCGCAACCACCGGATCCGGGAATACCTCGAGCTGATGCGGGAAACCGAGGTCGGGCTGTATTCCATCCACTGCGACGACGGCGGGCTGGACTACCTGTCGAGCGCCGACATCGCCGGCCGGCTGGCCGGCTACGACCACGTCATCGCCTACTGAGCGGAGTCCTGCGATGAGATTGGGAATCCTGGTCAACACCGACAGCCACCTGGGCCACCTCGTCGGCATCGCCGAGGCCGCCGCCAGGCAGGGCCACCGGGTCGACATCTTCGCCATGGACGACGGCGTCCGGCTGCTCGCCGAGGAGCTCTTCGTCGGCCTGCTGGTGCGCGACGGCATCGCCATCACCTACTGCGACCACAACGCCCGGCTGATGGGGATCGCCACCGACGGCCTGCCGGCCGGCATCATCCGGGGCAGCCAGTACGACAACTCGGTGATGCACCACCGCTGCCACCGGGTGATCGTGCTGTGACGACGATCCTTCACATCCTCAACGACGGCCCCGACGCGCTGTCGGACAAGATCATCGAGGCCCAGTCCGAGGACCACCGGGTGGAGGTCATCGACCTTAGCCGCGACGACGTCTCCTACGACGCCGTGGTCGAACGGATCTTCGCCGCACACCGGGTCGTCTCCTGGTGAACGCCCCCCGCATTTAAAATCGGGGGGCCACGAAAACCGCGACTTGGGAGGACACCGCCATGCAGGTCACCATCGTCCACGTTCGCGTTAAGACGGAGTGCATCGCCGACTTCGTCGAGGCCTGCCGCCTCAACCACGAGGGTTCGTTGGGCGAGCCGGGCAACCACGGCTTCGACGTCCTCCAGGAGGCCGGGGACCCGAGCCGGTTGGCGCTTTACGAGGTCTTCGACGACCCCGACGCCGTGGCCCGCCACAAGGAAACCGAACACTATCTGAGGTGGCGCGACACGGTGGCCGGGATGATGGCCGAGCCGCGCCGGGGGGTGCCGTACCGAAGGCTGTTCCCCGCGGAGTGATACCGTTGGACCCCATCGCCTCCTTCGCCGTCGCCCGCCTGCCGCGGATCGTCTTCGGGGACGGCGTGCTGGACCGGGTGCCGGGGCTGGTCGCCGAGCATGGCCAGCGGGTGCTGGTCGTCACCGGGGCGCGCTCGCTGCGCGCCGGGGACGCCTGGCGGCGGCTCGAGGCGGGCCTGGGCGAGGCGGGGGTCGGCTTCGAGACCGTGGCGGTGGACGGCGAGCCGTCGCCCGGCTTCGTCGACCGGACGGCGGCCGGGATGCGCGGCGCCGGCGTCGCGGCGGTGCTCGGCGTCGGCGGGGGCAGCGCGCTGGACGCCGCCAAGGCGCTGGCCGGGCTGATCCCTCAGGAGCGTTCGGTGCTCGACTACCTGGAGGGGGTGGGGCCGGAGGTCCCCTACCACGGGTCGTCGCTGCCCTTCGTCGCGGTGCCGACGAAGGCCGGCACCGGCAGCGAAGCGACCGGGAACGCGGTCCTCAGCCAGCCCGGCGCCGACGGCTTCAAGAAGTCGTTCCGCAGCCAATCCCTGGTCGCCCGGACGGTGGTGGTGGACCCCGAGCTGCTGGCCACCTGCCCGCCCGAACTGGTCGCCGCCGAGGGCATGGACGCCCTGACCCAGCTCGTCGAATCCTACGTCTCGCGGCGCGCCAACCCGCTGTGCGAGGCGCTGGCGTGGTCGGGGATCGAGGCCTTCCGGGAGGGCTTCTTCGCCGCCTTCAGGGGCGGCGGCGCGACGGCGGCGGCCGGCCGTTCGCGGATGGCCTACGCCTCGCTGGTCTCGGGCGTGGTGCTGGCCCAGACCGGGCTGGGCTCGGTCCACGGCCTGGCCTCGCCGCTGGGCGCCTATTTCCCGATCCCCCACGGGGTGGTCTGCGGAACCCTGCTCGCCGAGGCCACCGAGGTCAACCTGCGGGCCCTCGCAGAGCGCCTCCCCGAAAGCCCGGCGCTGGCCAAGTACGCCCGCCTCGGCGTCCTGCTGGGTGAGGGCGGCGGCGATCCCCTGGCCGGCCTGGTCGGGCAACTGCGCCGATGGACCGACCGACTGCCGCTGCCGCGGCTCGGCCGCTACGGCATGAAAGAGGACGACATCGAGCGCGTGGTCGCCGCCTGCCGGGGCGGCTCGATGAAGACCAACCCCATCGACCTCACCGACGACGAACTCGCCCAACTCCTCCGCCGAAGGCTGTAATGCCAACGCTCAGAGACACTGACCTGTGGGTATCCTTCGACACGCGAGCTTCGCTCGCTGCTCAGGATGAGACATCTCTTTGTTTTTCAACAAAATTCTCATCCTGAGCAGCCGCGCAAGCGGCGTGTCGAAGGATGGCCGGAGGAGTCAGCGATTGTGGCCGTTGGTATAAGGCCAAGGAGCGATGATCATGACCCATGGAGATCGCCTCGGCGTCCCGCCGGGTAGGAGAAACGCCGCCGACGATCTCCATGGGTCATTATCAGTGCACCCTGGTATAAGTCGGATCAACCATTTCGGGGGAACGAAAATGATCGAAGAATCCAGCGGCCTGATTGGTTAAAAGGGCTCTGGTCTTAACGGCTATCCGTCATGACACCCCTGGGCGACGGGGCAGGTATACTCGCAATTACGGCAGTATTTGGCTACTTTAAGGTCTTCCTTGGTCCCTAAAATAGAACCTTCGACCAACACCTCGTCGGCTTCGTTTTGCACCTGTTCATCCCTGCACAGATCCCTTTCGAAGGCCCCGCTTCTAAACGCATCCCTGGGACAGGATCGCAGACAGGGCATATCGCAGCCATTGCAAGGATCGAATGTAGCGGGACCGGCGGGCTCGAGTTCGGCCTCGATGAACATCCCTCTCAAGCGGACGCGGGTTCCATAATCCGGAGTAACCAGGAGGTTGTTTTTACCGATCATTCCCAGGCCGGCCAACACCGCGGCATCCTTGAGGAACGCCCCGCCGTACTCGATTTGGTAAGGCAGGGAAAGGGCCTTGATTCCGAGCTCTTCTTCCATCCATATCCGGAGCTTTTTCGACTGCATCCTCAGCACCCCGTTGCCGGGGGTGAAGCCCGGGATTTTGAGGTTCCACCAATCGAGTTCAGGCTCGGATTTCGGATGGGGCAGGGCCCACACCAGAACGGTTTTGTGCTCTTCGTGCCAGGTGACGCCCTCGTATTCTTCGTAGAACGGCGATTCGTCGTAGGTCTCGTAGGAAGGCGCATTCTTCAGAGCTTCCACGGCCGCGAATCCGGCCAGCGGCGCCCCCATTTCCGTCAACTTCCCGATTATTGTTTTCTCAACCCTGTTACCGCCGCCTGATTTCATGGGTTTACATCCTTTCCGCTTTGGGAAATCACTCATCGTTTAAGCCGATCAAGGCGTCGGCGGCAATCACTCCATGGCCTTCGGCCAAAACCATCAGCGGGTTGATATCGAGTTCGATGATCGATGAAGGGTCACTCTCCACCATCGCCGCAACCGCCATGACCGCGTCGAGGGCGGCGTTCAGGTCGCCGCGCCGAGCTCCTCTGAAACCATTCAATAGCGGCGCGCATTTCAGCCGGGCCAATGCATTTCTCACCTGCTCTCTGGAGACGGGCAACAGGAGCGACGCGCTGTCCTTCATCAACTCCACCAGAATTCCGCCGCCGCCCACCAATAGATAGGGGCCGAACTGCTCGTCGCGGGCCACTCCGACAATCAGCTCGGCGACTATTCCGTCGACCATTTTCTCGACCAGAAAGGACTCCGATAAGCCCGACATATGGGTCACCGCCGCCGATACCTCTTGCGCGCTTCCAAGGTTGAGCCTAACCCCCCCGACGTCAGTCTTATGGGCGACGCCCAGCGGCTTGACGACGACCGGATAACCCAACTCATCGGCCGCCGCGGCCGCCTCCTCGGCGCTGCGAACGACGCGCGATTGAGGTACGGGCACGCCGATCCGGGAGAGACGCTCCTTGGATTGGGCCTCGTTCAACACCTTGACGCGGCCGCTCAGGCGTTGGGGGACGTTGGCCAGCAGCGGCGGGCAAACAGGTCGATTCCAAGCGGCGCCTATATCGACCGCCGCCTGAATGCCCGCGAGTCCGGCGTCGATGCCGGCCAAGGGCGCCACGCCGTCCTGAATTAAACGCGCCGCCGCCGATTCCAAAATGGTATCCGAGAAGGTCGCCAGCACGGCGGCCTTGGCGCCTGTTTCCCGCGCCGCTCGAACGAAACCCCTCTCGGCGCCGCCCCAACTCGACGGATCGCACAGGTCTTCCCGCGGATAATCGAGTAAACAGAGCGAAACATCGAATCCTTCCGACAAAAAGGCGGTGAATGTTTCAGCCTTCCTGTCCTCATCATTCCAGTCGAACATCTGGAAGTCGAACGGGTTGGCGGCGACGACGCGTTCGTGCACCGTCTCGCCAAGACGCCGTGTCGTTTTTTCCGACAGCGGGGGCATGGTCAGGTCCGGGCCCATGGCGTCGGCAAGCAACGTCAGATCGCCGCCCGAGGTGCTCATGGCCCCGATTCGGCCGCCCTTCAATGGACCGAGAACATGCAGAACCTTCAGCGCTTCAATGAGGGCTTCCAGAGAATCGACTCGAGCCACGCCGAGACGCTCGAAAAAAGCGGTCATTAATACGTCGGAGCCGGCGAGGGACGCGGTATGGGACACCACCATTTTCTGACCGACCTCGGAGCGGCCGGTCTTGATGGCGACGATGGGTTTGCCCAGTTCTCGCGCTGCGTTGACCGCCACTTCGAACGCCTTCAGATCGGACAAGGTTTCCACATAGAGGCCAATGACCGTGACCCGCTCTTGGCGGGCCAGGACCTGAATCGCATCATGGATATCGAACTTCAGCTTGTTCCCCACGGACATCATATAGGCGATGGGAAGACCGCGCCGCTGCATGGTGAGGTTGAACCCCACGTTGGACGACATGGTGATTATGGCCACGCCTTCATCGACTCGACGGCCGCCCTGTTGGTCGGGCCACAGCATCGCTCCGTTGAGATAGTTGAGGAACCCGTAACTGTTCGGTCCGATCAGGGGCATATCGCCCGAAGCCTCCAATAGCTGCTTTTCCAGATCGGAGCCTTCTTCGCCCGCTTCGGTGAAGCCGGTGGCGTAGCAGACCGCTCCGCCCGCATTCCGCGAAGCGAGATCTCTGACGATGTCGATGGTCAGGTGACGATTGACGCCGATGTATGCGGCATCGGGACTTCCCGGCAGATCTTCCACCGAGCGGTAGACCTGGCGTCCCAGGATTTCCGTTTTTTTGGGGTGGACCGGCCAGATATCTCCCTCGTATCCCATCCGATCGCTCTGGCGAATCGTCTCCTCAGCCTGGGCGCCGCCGAATACCGCAATGGAACGGGGTTCCAAGAAACGCTCAAATGACATGTAGTCGCTCTCCAGCCTTATTCGATAATCACTTGATACGTCAATATTCGCAGTTCCCGCCGGATCGGGAAACCATGAACCGCATCTTGGTCCGACTGGATAAGATTACCACGAACGTGACGATCAAGAACTTCATGAAGGGATTATCCGCGCGCCGATGCTCTTCAGGCGTCTCGCGGGTCGCGGGAACGACGGGGTTTCATGCGGGCGGCTTCGAGCTGATCGACGCGAACGAGCCCGCGCCTAAGCTTCGGGGGCCTTACAAGAAAAGAAATTCAAACTGATGCACTGCCGGTTTTTTCCCAAACGCGATAATTGGCATAAATTATGCTATACATTTGTCAGCCGGCGCACTGGTGAGAGAGCGCTACGCGTAAACCCGAAATATACCATGGCGCGGGAGGCAAGAAATGAAACTAAATGGCAAAGTAGTTTTGGTCACGGGCTCCACCACCGGTATTGGCGAAGCCTGTGCGCGTGCTTTTTCGCAAGCGGGCGCTGCGGTCATGGTTTCCGGCCGCAATGAGACCAGAGGCCTCGCGGTTGTCGAAAGCTTGCGTGCAAGCGGTGGTGTCGCCGAGTTTACGCAAGCGGATCTGCGAGACGAAGGTATGTGCGAAAACTTGGTCGAAGGTACGATAGATCGTCTCAATGGGCTGGACATCCTTATCAACAATGCAGGCATTCTTTATACGGCCAATGTGTTGGAAACGACGAACGAGCAGTGGCTCGATACCTTCGCGGTGAATGTGAATGCCCTGTTCTACATGAGTCGAGCGGCAATTGCCCACATGAAGGAAAAGGGAGGAGGATCCATCGTCAATACGGCATCCGAATGGGGCCTCAACGGCGAACCGAACCATGTCGCCTACTGTGCCAGCAAAGGCGCTGTGGTGCAGATGACGCGCTGTCTGGCACTCGACCATGCCCGGGATAACATCCGTGTCAATTCGGTCTGTCCGGGCGAGATTCATACGCAGATGGTCGATGATATTCTGGCCACGCAGGGCGGAGATCCGGAAGAGAACCTGCAGGCGTTGGCCGCCGGCATTCCGATGCGCCGTCTGGCATCATCCGATGAGGTCGCCCGATGCGTGCTTTTTCTTGCCTCCGACGAGGCAAGCTACGTCACTGGTGCCAATCTAACGGTTGACGGTGGGAATGATGCGACAGGCGGCCCCTACCCATAGAAGGTCCGACGCGGCGCATCCGCATCAAGGTCAGTGGCTGGAGTTCATGCCGAGGTAGGTTCGCTTGACCTGCTCGTTCTCGCGGAGGTCATGGGCGGCGCCCTCGAGGGCGATGCGCCCGGTCTCCAGCACGTAGGCCCGCTGGGCGATGGTCAGGGCGAGTCGGGCGTTCTGTTCGACCAGGACCACGGTGCGGCCCCCCTTGTGGACCTCGCGGATGATCCGTGCGATCTCCTGGCACATGATCGGCGACAGGCCAAGCGACGGTTCGTCCATCAACAAAAGCTTCGGATTCGACATCAGGGCGCGCCCCATGGCCAGCATCTGCTGCTCGCCGCCGCTCAAGGTGCCCGCCGATTGCTTGTAGCGCTGCTTGAGGACCGGGAAATGGACGAAGACCCCTTCCAGGTCGCGGGCGATCCCGCCCTTGTCCTTCCTGAGATAGGCTCCCATCTCCAGGTTCTCCATCACCGTCATCTCGGTGAAAACCCTTCGGCCCTCGGGGACCAGCGCAATCCCCAGCTCGTTGATCCTATCGGGCGCAAGGAGGTCGATCCGTTGGCCGTCGAACCAGATTTCCCCGCTGGTCGGGTGCTTGAGGCCCGAGATCGCCCGCAAGGTGGTGCTCTTCCCCGCCCCGTTGGCACCGATCAGGGTGACAATGCCGCCTTCCTCCACCTCGATCGAAACCGCCTTCAGGGCGGCCACCGTTTGGTAATGGACGGAGATGTCCTTGATGCTAAGCAACAATGTCCTCGGCTCCCAGATAGGCTTCGATGACCTCGTCGTTCGCCGTGATCTCCTCGGGCGTGCCTTCGGCGAGCATCCGCCCGAAGTTGAGCACGGTGATCTTCTCGCACAGCCCCATCACCGTCCTCATGTCGTGCTCGACCAGCAGGATGGTGACCCCCCATTCATTGCGCAGCTTCCGGATCAGGCCGGTCATGTGCTGGGTTTCGGTCGGATTCATGCCGGTGACCGGCTCGTCCAGCATCAAAAGCCGGGGCTCGGCGGCCAGCGCGATGGCGACCCCCAGCGCCCGTTGATGGCCATGGGGAAGGCTGGAGGCCAGCTCGTCCTTCATATCCCCGAGGCCGATGAATTCGACGATCTCCAGGGCCCGTTCCTCGTTCTCTTTTTCCATCTGCCGGGCGCTTCCGAACACCGCGGCGAAGCCGCTTTCGCGAGCGTGCAGATGGCGGCCGATGGAGACGTTCTCCAGGATCGTGAACTCTCGGAGTATGGCCACCCGCTGGAAGGTCCTGACCAAGCCCCGGCGGGCGATCTGGTGGGGGCCGAGGCCGGATATTTGCGCGCCCTCGAAGAAAATGGCCCCGCTCGATGGCCGGTAGACCCCGCTGATGACGTTGAAGAGTGTCGTCTTTCCGGCGCCGTTGGGACCGATGATTCCCCTGATTTCCCCCCCCTCGACGCTGAACGTCAGGTCCTGGTTGGCGGCCAGGCCGCCGAAGTACATGCTGACTCCGTTGACTTCCAGAAACGGCATCGATTCGGTGCTCCGCCCTAGTCCGAATTGGTTTTCGCCACCGACGACGAGGTCTTGGCCGTGGTGGCTCGCCCCCAGCCGATCTTGTCGCGGAAGGAGGCCAGTTTTGGGAACAGGACTTCAAACCCGCCGGGCATGATGACCAGGAAGAAGATCAGGATGGCCCCGAACAGCAAAGGCCGCCATTCGGCCAGCGGGCGCGAAAGCTCGAAGATTAACGAGATCACGATGACCCCGGAAATCGGCCCCCAAAAGGTGGCGGTGCCCCCGACGACCACCCAGATGATCAGGTAGACCATGGTGTTGATATCGAAGTTGTGGGGATCGATGGCGCCCAGGCGATGGGCCAGCATCGCCCCGGCGATGCCGGCGAAGAAGGCCGAGACCGTGAACGCCGCCGCCCGGAAGTACGACACGTTGACCCCGACGGACGCCATCAACGCTTCATCCGAATAGATCGCCTTCAGGACACGGCCGGACCGCGAGCGGTCGATCCGGTAGAGGACCCCCAGGCAGATCACGGTGATGACCAGCGTCACGAAGTAGTACGGCGTCGCGTCGAAGAAGTCGATGTCGCCCAGTTCGATCTCCGGAATGTCGATCATGCCGCGCATACCCCCGAAGGGATTGTGAAATCTCACCCAACTCAGGCGGACGAACTCGCCGAGTGCGAAGGATCCGATAAAGAAGCCGAACCCCCGGGTCCTGAGCAGCGGAACGACGATTGCCAGGCCGATTGCCGCGGCGGCGGCACCCGACAGCGGGACTGTCGCCCAGAACGGCCAACCCAGATGCTTGGCCAGCAGGGCGGTGGCGTAGGCGCCGCATCCCATGAACACGATGTGCGAGAACGACCAATCGCCGACCGTGGCGATCAGCCGGTAGCTGGTCGCCAGCATGATGTTGATCAGGAACAGGATCAGAACCTCGACATGGTATTCGCCGACCACGAATGGCAGGCCGATCATGCCGGCCAGCAACACGACGGCGGCGGGCATTTCGAGGCTCTTGGCGTTACGCTTTGACACGGCCCAACAAACCCGTGGGCTTGACGACCAAGATCAAGGCCATGAAGGCGACCCCGACCATCGTCGCGGCGACGGCGTCGAACAACGTCGTCACAAAGGTATGGATGATGCCAAGCAGGAATGCCGCGAGGATGGTCCCCTCGATGCTGGCCATGCCACCGACGATGACGACGATGAAGGCGGTGACGACCACCGAATGACCCATGTATGGGGTGACCGGCTGGATCGGCGCCATCACCGCCCCGGAAATGCCGGCAAACCCGCCCGCTATGGCCATTGCCAGGGCGGTCATTCGGTTGATCTTGATACCCTGCAACGACGCCGTCTCCGGGTCTAGGGCGCAGGCCCGCAATGCCTTGCCCTGTTTGACTCGGTGCAGGAAATACCAAAGCCCGCAGACCATCGTCAGGGTGACCGGCAGAATGACCACCCGTTGCCAGGAAATGTGCGCACCAAGGATAATCACAGAGCCCATGTAGGGGGTCGGCACCGGGCGCATCAGGCCCACCCCCCATATCTGCCCGACCAGGACCTGAAGCATGAAGGCGACTCCGGCGGTGGCCATGAAACCGGCGAGAACGTTGCCCCGGGTCGGTCTGAAAATAAACCGCTCGGTCACGATCCCCAGCAAGGCGACCACTGGGAACGCTGCCAACACGGCGGCCGGAAAGGGCATCCCGCCGAGGGCGTAGAAGACATAGACCACGTAAGCTCCGGCCATGAAGAATTCGCCATGCGCGAAGTTGGCCATCTGCATGACGCCGAAGGCCATCGCCAGCCCGACGGCCACCGTGGCGTAGATCGAGCCCAGGACAATGGCGTTGGCGATGCTCTGAATCAGTGTTGCCGAATCCATTCGTCTTTACCTCAGGCGCCCTCGGGCGCCGCGTTCGCCTCGTTTCATGGCGAACGTGTGTCGCCGTCAATCGCTCCGAGTATCAGCATTCCATGTTCGGCGGAAAGTTCGCCGATCCGTCTCGAGACGGTTTCAAACAGGGGGCCGGACAGGGGATGCCGTAACGGTGGCGGCAGATAGAGCCCGAAGTGCCGCACGGAACGTGCAACGTGGCAACGTTCCGTGCGACGTCTTCAGTGTTTGACTCTTACTTACGCTGATCCCACATCTGGCCCTTTTCACGGACGACCGCAATGATCTTGTCCTTGCGTGGCGCGAACCAGTTCTCGAAATTGAGCTGCGCCTGGATGCGTTTCGTGCCATTGCGCACCTCGTTGATCGGAATCGGCGGCGAGATCATGTTCTGGATTCCCCACATGTCCTCCCCGGACATCTTGGCGGGCCCCAGGATGGTGTCGATCGAATCCTGCTCGCGGAGCGCCTTGATCACCTTGTCCGGATCGAAGCTGCATGCCAACTGCACGCCCTGGGTCCACAGCCGGGTCACGACCACGTGGTCCCAGTCGATGCCGGTGATCCCGCGGTGCACATCATCGGGGCCACCGGGGCCGTAGCGCTTCAGCCAATTTTCATAGAAGGTGTTCTGGAAGGACGGCTTGCCCCACCAGGGATCGTCGAACAGCGGGAAGCTGTCGGTCGCTCCCTCGATGTATTCTGCCGGCACTTTTTGCATCATCATATCGGGTTCGAGGTAGTTGGCCGAGATGATGCCCGTGAAGCCTTGGTTGTAGAGTTGCTCGACGATCTGGACGACGAATGTCGCATAGGACAGGTTGAGACTGACCACGTCCGGCTTGGTCGCCAATACGGCGGTGACGATGGGCGCGAAATCGGTCGTCTCGAGCGAATAGTGCTTGTCGAAGACGACGTCCCAGCCGTCGACCAGAGCCGCGCCGACCTCCCAGGCCTGGGAGGTTAGACCGATGGGATCGTCCTGGGACAGCACCGCCCAGCGCTTCAGGCCGGGGTTGTTCATCTTGTGATAGATCGGCCGCATCATGTCGATGCGCGGCGTCACGTCGCCACCGGCGAGCAGGTAAGGCCGGTCCGGCTTGATGTCGGTGGAGATCAGGCTGGCGTAGATAACCTTCTTTTTGGTCAACCACGGATGGGTGGCGTCGGCGGGAGCGCCGCCGATCCCGTTGATGAACCTGACATTATGCTGCAAGACCAGTTCCTTGGCGCCCTGCAGGGCCTTGGAGCCGATGCCTTCGTCGTCGAACGTGAACATCTTCAAGGGATAGCGATTGCCGCATACGTCGAGGCCGCCTTCGGCGTTGACCTCGTCGATGAACATCTGGTTTCCCGTGATCCCGGGAAGTCCCCAATCGGCTTCCGGGCCGGAAAGGGCGGCGAGGAAGCCGATATTGATCGTTTCACCGGGCTTTGGCTCGTCGGCTCGGACGTCCGTGCCCACGACACTGAAGACGGCCAGTGTCAGCGCCAACACCACCGATACGATTGCGGTAGGTTTCAGCCCATGCTTACTTATCGTGTTTCTCATCTTTTACCTCTCCCATTTGACCTTGCGGCACTTCGTTTGCCGCTGGGTTTGATTTATGTCCGGATCTTGGCTCATCGGCTTGTTCTAACGGTCCAACATCCGCTCGCCGAGCGGCCTGTCAACAGACTTCCACCGCGCCAATTTTCTTGCTCCCGCTTGACTGTATTTCCTTACGGGAACGTGTCATTCGCATTCCAATCTTATGGACATGAATATCTATATGCATATAAATATCTAAAGGTCAAATGTTTAAAACTTTAGGGGCTGTCCTAGCCTAAGCAACCCGCTTAGCTAGGACAGCCCCTGAATTTAATACCCCTCGGGCGGCCTTCAGGGCGCTCCAGAACGCGTCCTGGGAGAAGGGTTTGCCAGCGGCGTTTCCGCAACACTCACCATCATCGCTCTATTGCGACAGCAGCTTGCGGTGGCTTGATCGCCGGCGCCGGTATGCCCGCGGCCTCCACGAACTGCTCGAAGAGGCGGAGGAACCGTGCGTCGACGCGCCATTCTTCCTGGAGCTCCCATTGCACGGCGAGAACCCAGGTGTCATCCATCTCGACCGCCTCGATGACACCGTCCGGGGCCCTGGCAACGACACGCAGGCTGGATGCCAGTTTGTCGATCGCCTGATGGTGAAAGCTGTCCACTTCGATTTCCTCCACCCCGAGCATGTTATGAAGCCGGCTGCCGGGCTCGATCACTATGGGGTGACGCGGGTGGGGAGGCATCGGCTGATCCTCGAGCGAGGCCTGTTCGACCTTCTTCCATGCGATCAAGTCCGGGTCGGACGGGTGTTCTTGCCAGGTCGGGACCAGGGTCAGGTCCTGGGTGATCGTTCCGCCGAGCGCGACGTTCAGTATCTGGATTCCCCGACACATTCCGAGGATCGGCATCCCCCGGTCGAGCGCATGGCGAATGAGGTCGAGTTCGAAGACGTCCCGCGCCGGCTCTGTATTCTTGAGTTTCTCGTGCGGATCCTGGTTGTAGAAGCGCGGATCGATGTCCCGCCCCCCCGCAAGGACCAGACCGTCGCAAAGGTCGAGCAGGTCCTCCAGCGCGCCGGCGACCCGGGGGAGAATGATGGGCACCCCCCCGGCAAGCACGATCGGACGATTCCAGCCGACACCCTGGTAGTCGCCGAAGTCGTGGAAGCTGCCCGATACCCCGATGACCGGTTTGTGGTAGACCTTTCCCATCACCCCTATCTCACTTTGCCGAGGCGAAGGCCGATCAGGAAGTCCGCGGTACCGCGGACGTGCTCCTCCGTCCGCGCTCGGGCGGCCTTTCGGTTGCCACGGGAGATGGCCCTGACGATTGCCCGATGTTGCTCGTTCGAGACTCGCAGCGCCTGCGGTGGATGTGGAATGAGCATGAGGAATTCGTTCCAGTCAGCCTGAATTGATGTTTCCGCGGCCACAAGGCGAGGCGATTTCGCCACCGAGGCAATGGCGAGATGAAACCGGATGTCCAACTGGCGGAAGACCGAGAACTTGGGTGGGGGGGCCATCCGATCGACAAGAGAGCGTAACTCGTCGACGTCGCTGGTCTCGGCTCGCTCGGCCGCGAGTTCGGCGTTCGCGCCTTCCACCGCCATTCGAAAGTTCATGAGGTCGTGGAGGTCTTCGACGCTCAGGGCATTTAAGCGTTCGTGAATCTTGCGGGTGGAGCGGCTCGGGATCGAACGCCGAACGAACGTGCCGCCTCCTCGTCCGCGCCGGGTTTCCACGTATCCCGCTTCGCGCAAGATTGCGAGGGCCTCGCGCAGCGTCATGGGCGCGATTTCGAATTGCTTGGCCAAATTCGACGCCGAGGGAAGACGCTCACCGACCTCAAGCACCCCGAGGCCTATCGCCTCGCCAAGCCGCCGGACAACCTGCTCGACCAGTCCCTCGCCGTGAATTGGAGCGAAGAGATGCGCCCGGGCGGATGCCAGCGGCGCATGTTCCGTAGTGGAGTTGGGGGTTTTCCCCTCGGGAGTCGCGGTCTCGGATTGCGTCATGGGTGCGTTCTACATTAAAGCTTTAAACATTTGACCTTTAGATATTTATGTGCATATAGGTATTTACGTGCATAGGATTAAAATGTAAAGGCATCTTGCTGAAACGCCAAGCCAAAAGAGTTGGTGCCGGCTACCGGGGCGAGCGCTGAAAGAGAGGCCTCGTAGGCGGCAACCTGTCCGCCCGATAGCGAACGAAAGAAGGGAGTACTTAACACAGTGAGCACCCATCGGGTAACTGATCTTGGGGGGGCTATTGAGGCGCTTCGCGATGCGCTGGGTGCCGAGCATGTCCTGCTCGATCCTCACCAACGAGCGATCCGATCCGCGTCGACAGCCCCGTTCCCGATCCACGCCTGGACCGATCATCTTGCCGATGTCGTGGCCATGCCTGGCAGCCGCGACGAGGTCGTGGAAATCGTGCGGATCGCAAACCGTCACAACATCCCCATCGTACCTCGCGCGGCGGGCAGCGGCTTGGCCGATGGCGCCGTTCCTCTACGTCGTGGCATCGTCGTCGACATCAAGCGGATGTGCGAGATCCTCGAGATCGACGAGGAGAACATGACCGTCACCGTCCAACCCGGCATCAACATGCTGGAGCTGAACAAGGTGCTGGCGCCGCTCGATCTATTTTATCCCGACGACCCTGCTTCCTACCCGGTCTCCGTCATCGGCGGGAGGATCGGAGCCGGCGGATGGAGCCTTCTCGGAGCCGGCTACGGGCACGTCCCCGACCTTGTCATCAGCATGGAAGTCGTACTTCCGACGGGCGAGGTGATTCAGGTCGGCGGAGGCGGCGGGAAAAAAATCCGCAAGTCTTCGGTGGGTTTCCGCCTCAAGGATCTTTTCATCGGCCACCAGGGGACGTTGGGAATCACGACCGAAGCGACGCTCGACCTCGTACCACGCCCCGAGGCCGAGTTCCCGGCCTTCTTCGCTTATGATTCCTTGGCCGACGCCCACCGCAATGCCTATCAACTCAGCCGAACCGGCCTCCGGACGCTCTCTGGGATGGTGATGTTCGACGAGAGGAAGGTGGAGTTTCTCCGCCGTGACGACGAGGCGTGGATTCCGCTTCCGGAGGACGTGCGCGCGGCGATGGCGGTCGTCTGCTACGGCGCCGAGGTCGAGGTCGAGGCCGCCAAGAATCGCATTTTCGAGGTCGTCGAGGCAGGGGGCGGGCGCTACCTCGGCACCGAGCTCTCGGAGGGTGACTGGGCCGCACGCCATGACCGCTACCACCTTTCCCACCACGGTCGACGCAGCGACGGCCAGGTGGTCCCGCTGTCGTGGCACTGCGAAGACGCGGCGATCAACCACAGCGCCCTTCTCTTCGTCAATAAGCGCTGGCACGAACTCGTCAACAGCTACGTCGAACGCTACGACGGCATGTTCGACAACTGGGGCATGTTCATGTACGTGAACAACCCCTTCAAACCGTGGGGCGACTACCTGACCGAGATCGACATCGGGATCAACGAACTCGACATGACCCCGGAGGTCTGGGCCGCGTGGATCGAGCTGAAGAGTGAGATCGCCAAGGTGGCGGTCGAAGCGGGCGGCTCGATCTCGGCGTGTCACGGCGGCACGCGCGAGGGAGACGTCGAGGTCGCGTGCCGCGTCGAACTCGCCGGAGGCCAGTTCAAGCTCATGAAGCAGATCAAGCGAATGCTCGATCCCAACAACATCATGAACCCCGGGAAGTATCTCCTCGACGAAGCTTATGAGGAGGAGGTCAAATGACAGAGCAACTTAGCCACAAGACGTTCTATGGCGAGGCCATCGAGCCTGGGAAACCGTTTTCGCCCGCCCTGGTCAGGGACTGCTACAGCGTCTTCGCCTGTCGGCATAAGTTCTGCCGCGAGGTCTGCCCCGTTTACCAGCAGGGCCGAAACGAGGCCAACACGGCGTACGGCTTCCACACCGCCATCCTGGTGATCTCCAAGGGGATCGGCGAACTCGCCGACATGCGCGGCACCATCACCAACTGCCTGGAGTGCGGCGCCTGTGAACTTCGCTGTCCCAACACGCTCTACGGCGGCGACTTCTACCGGGCCACCACCACCAACATCGACCTGGTGCGCAAGGTGAGGCGGGACCTGGTCGCGGCTGGCATCCCCTTCGAAGGGTATGAAGAGGTGAAATCGGTCGTCGACACCGACGTCGGTTACTTCGATGATGCCTCCGAGGACATTACGCGCTGGGCTGCCGATCTCGATCTGCCGCGGTCCGGCGAGACGATGCTTTTCGTCGACTATTTCGATGCCCTCCAGACCACCGAGGTGCCGCGTCTGGCGGCGAAGATTCTCCAGGCCGCGGGGGTGTCTTTCGGGATACTCGACCACCCGGCGCCGTCGCTCGGCGAGCTTCTGGACACCGACCTCGAGGCGTTTATCCGCTATGCCCGCCACAACGTCGATGAACTGAAGAAGGCCGGGGCGAAGCGGGTCATCGTCCTCAACCCCCACGACTACTCCTACCTGACGCGCGATTATCCGGCCCATGTCGGCGAACTTCCCTTCGAGGCGGTGTTCATCACCGACGAACTGGAACGGCTGCTCGACGAAGGAAAGCTCAACTTCCAGCGCGAGGAAAAAAGCCGCGTCAGCTACCACGACCCATGTACGCTCAACAAGATCTGCGGGATCACGGACTCGCCGAGAAAGGTTCTCGCGGCGATTCCGGGCGTCGAGTTGGTCGATGTCGACCCCGTCACCCAATGGAGCTATTGCTGCGGCAACGGCAACGCCAGTTATCGCCAAATCCATCCGGAAACGTCATACCGGATCGGCGCCAACCGGCTGCGCCAGGCGGCCGACCTCGGCGTCGAGCAGCTTATCGTGGCATGCCCGCGCTGCAAGGATCAGTTCACCGATGTCAAGGCCCGCTCCGGCAGCCCGATCGAGCCGACCCATATCCTCGAACTGCTGGCCCGGGCGATGGGCCTCGACTAGGAAGGAGCAGACAATGTCCGAGAAGGTTATCTTTCGCGACGGAAAATACGAGATAGACCCGGCCATGATGACCGAGGTCGTCCGCCAGCAACGCATGAACGAGGCCGAACGGGATCGGATCATCGAAAGCCGCCTTCGCTATCTCGACTGGATGCACGTCCACTTCGCCAAGCGCGTGACTCCGCCCCCGGAGGGCGCCGAGTAGGACAACGAAGCGCGTGGGCGATCCAGCCTCGACATCCTGTGTCCATACCGTTCCCGGAGGTAAAGCTTGCACATTGTAGTCTGCGTCAAGCATGTCCCGGACACGACCGAGATTCGCTTCGACTCAACGACCGGTGAGCTTCGCCTGCGTGGCGTGCCGACCAAGCTCAACGACTATGACCGACACGCGGTCGAGGAAGGGGCGCGTCTTCGCGAAGCACTCGGCGCGAAGGTCAGCCTGCTGTCGATCGGCCCCAGCGAGGCAACCCGGACGCTCAAGGAGGCGCTCGCCTTCGGCGCCGATCAGGCCTTCCTCGTCACCGCCCCCTCGGGGATTGCGCTCGATCCGGCAGCCACCGCCCAGTTCCTCGTAGCGGCCATGGACCGTGTCGGGCCGGCAGACCTCATCCTCTGCGGCGACGTTTCCGAAGACGGCTACAACAGACTCGTCCCCGGGATGCTGGCCACCAAACTCGGGGTTCCCTTCCTCGCCTCGGCCAGCCACCTTGAGCTGGACGACGGATTCGCGACGGTGACGAGCCTCGAGGACGATTGGGTCGAGAAGTACCGGCTCACGCTCCCCGCGGTTCTGTCCGTCAGCCGTGCGATAAACGAGCCACGGCTGGTGACCGCGCTCCAGGTCTTGAAGGTCCAGATGAACCGGATCACGACGATTTCGGCGACCGAGCTGGACATCGATGCACCCGAGCCGGCGGCGGAGGAACTCGCCACGCGCGTCGTAAGCTTGCGGCCCGCGGGGGTCCCGAGGCGCAATGAGATTCTGAAAGGCGAGCCGGATGAGGTTGTCTCACAGCTCATTACCGGTCTCGAGAGATTGGGGGTGCTGGAGTGAGTAGTGTTGCGATGCTCGTGGCGGACTCGCGATTCGATCTGGAACCGGGGGTCGCATCGGCCCGAAGTGTCGTCGAGGGGGGGGATGTCATCGCCGTTGTGGTGGGGCGCGATGATGGGGCGATCGCTGCAGCCGGAGCCGCGGGGGTCGAGCGCATCGTTGTCCTCGACGGGCCCGGGCTTGCGCCGCCGCTCCCCGGGACTGCCGCCGCGGTGCTGGCCGAGGCCTGTGACCGCCACGAGGTCGAGCTCCTCGTGCTTCCGGCGGCGACTCCCTGGCGCGATGCCGCTTCGCAGGTCGCCACCCGTATCGATGGGGCATGCGTCACCGACGTTCTCGAGTTGCGAAGGGACGAAGGTGGCACGTTGCTCGCCGATCGCCTGCTTTACGGCGGAGTCGTCGTGGCGACCGTCGCCCTGCAACGGCGACCGGCCGTCGTCACGATGGCCCTTCCCGGACCCGGGCCCGACCCTCGTTCTTCAGGCGACGGACCTCACACCGTGTCGGTCGAAGAGGTGGAGATCCCGACACTGGGAATTGAGCTTCTCGAGCGCCAGCCCATCGAACACCAGGCCAACCTGGGCGCCGCCCGGCGGATCGTCTCCGTCGGCCGTGGCCTGCGGGCACGAGACGATCTTTCGATGATCGAGGAACTGGCCGCGCACCTCGAGGCCGAGATCGGCTGCTCGCGACCGGTCACCGAGGACTTCCACTGGCTCCCCCCGGAACGCCAGGTTGGGCTGACAGGCACTACCGTAAAGCCGGAGCTCTATTTGGCGGTGGGCATCTCGGGCCAGATCCAGCATCAGGTGGGCATGCGCGAATCGGGGGTCATCGTGGCGATCAATTCCAACCCCGCGGCGCCGATCTTCGAGATTGCCGATATTGGCATCGTCGGCGATATCTACGAGGTCATACCCAGGCTTACGGCGGCGCTCGCATCACGCCGCGCGGGCCGGGCCTGACCGGTCAAGGGGCCCGGCGTGGAATCGGAGCCTTTCCGCCTCTACATGCCGTCCATCCCCGGGTGGGTGGAGCCGCTCGTTTACCTCGCATTCGTCCTTGCGCTGCTCGTTTTCGCGTACGACGTCATCGTCCGCCTCCGCCGGTACGGGGGGGTGCGTGGCTTCGTCGTCGGTTTGGCGCGGGCCGTTGCCTCGCGGCCCGGAAAGGTGCTCGCGGTCTTGATGACCGATGTCCTCGGCCTGCGACGAATTCGACGCGATCGCCTGGGCGGGCTCGTGCATGGCCTCATCTTCTGGTCGTTTCTGGTTCTCATTCTGGGAACGCTCCTCATCGCCTTGGAAGAAGACATCACCGCGAACGCGGGCCTGCGCTTTTTACGCGGGCCCTTCTACCTGACCTTCGAGGTTGTGCTCGACAGCGCCGGCTTGTTGCTCGTCGCCGGCCTCTTGCTTGCACTCTGGCGACGCTATTCGCGCCGGGCGCCCTATCTCGGAGGAAGGCGTTCGTTCCTGATCTTCTACGTCATCATGCTCTTCCCCCCGCTCTCCGGCTTTCTGCTGGAGGCGCTTCGAATCCTGGTTCACCCGACGCCCTGGGTCACCTACTCCTACGTCGGGTCGGCTCTCGCAAGCGCGCTCGCGCCGCTCGTTGGCGAGCACCCGCTGGAGCTCTACTGGGGTGTCTGGGGAACGCATCTCGTCGGCATATTCGCCGCCATGGCGATTATCCTGCGAACGGCGCTGGAGCACGTGATTCTTCTGCCAATCAACATGGTGCTGCAAGCAGACCGGGACCCGTCGCGACTGTCGCTCCCCTTCAATCTGTCGACGCTTGCCGAGGATGCCGACTTCGAGGCGCTGAGCCCGGGCTTCGGTCACGTGGCCGATCTCGACTGGCGGCATCGCTTCAGCCTTGATGTCTGCGTCGACTGCGGTCGCTGCGAGGCGGTGTGTCCTGCTTTCGCCGCCGGACGGCCTCTCTCGCCGCAGGCGCTCGTGCAGGCCTTGGGGGCGGAGATCCGGGCCCTGCCGGGCACGGGCCACAAGGCCGGTAGCGAGGATCTCTTTGCCCGTGGCATTGTCGAGGAAGCGACCGTCTGGTCGTGCCTCACCTGTGGCGCCTGCGCCAACGAATGCCCTGCCTGGATCGACCAGCCGGGAACGATCGTCGACTTGCGCAGGCACCTGGTCGGCGAGGGGCGACTCGATGAACGCCAGGCTCTGCTACTGACGGGCGTCGAGCGCAACGGCAATCCGTTCGCCCTCCCATCCTACCAGCGTGGCGAGTGGCTCGCCGAACTTGGCGCACCGACCATCGCCGAGTGCCCCGATGCGGACTACCTTTACTGGATCGGCTGCATGGCGGCCTACGATCCACGCGTCCAAAGCGTCGCCAGGGCGATGATCAAAATCCTGCAGCACGCAGGCATACGCTTCGCGGTCCTCGGCGAAGATGAGTGCTGTTTGGGCGAGAGTGTTCGCAAGATGGGCGAAGAGGCGGGCTTCCAGCTCCGGGCGATTGAAACGATCGCCCGGCTCCAGGAGCATGGGATCCGCCGGATTCTGACACATTGTCCGCACTGCCTTTCGACGTTTGCCAATGACTACCCGCTGCTTGGTGGAAGCTTCGAGGTCGTTCACCACAGCGAGTTGCTCGATGAGCTGATCCGCGCGGGACGCGTACCGCGACCGAAAGCGCCGATCGGCAACGCAGTCACCTATCACGATCCGTGCAACCTGGGGCGCCTCGGTGGCCAGTACGATAAACCTCGCAAGGTCGCGAGCTTCGCGACAGGAACGCCGCTCGTCGAGATGGAACAATCACGCGACCGCGCCTTCTGTTGCGGCGGGGGCGGCGGGAACTACTGGTGGCGCGTCCCCGAGCATCAGCCGGTGAGCCATCTTCGTCTCCAGCAGGCCCGTGCGACCGGAGCGGCAGTCATAGCGACCGCGTGCCCGTTCTGCCTGGCCATGCTCGAGGACGCATCGGGAAAAATAGCCGACCCGCCGCGAATCGCCGACCTCGCCGAACTGGTGGCAACTTCCCTACCCGATCCGCACGACACATGAGCCAGCATCGGCGCTGGCGTTGTCACGCTGTTCGCCTATTGCCTCTGGTGGATTATGAAATCCCTGAAATCCTTCCTCGACTACGAAAAGATATCAACAAATTTCTCGATCCGAACTTTCAGAGCGATGGAACACCGCCTGCAACCTGACAACAGCTACTGACCTGCCCGACGAACGATACCACTTTTCAAATTAGAATCGGTTGTGTTGGGAATGCCTGATCGGACCAATGCCCGTGTGCAGTCAATGTCCGAGTCGGGTCATGTGTGGACGGCTCCCTGTTGGCAAGGGTTAAGTTGACGTTGATGCAGGTTGGTCGGGTGCTGTCATGTGTCCGGCCTGTTGATGCGGCGCACATGGCCGCTGGCCCTAATGCGATCCGCCGGATCGGGTCCCAATCACAAGCACGCGCTTGATGCGCCGTGACCCAAACGGGTTTTCCCGACCCTCGGTTCGACCGATATAGCTTCCTTCATGGACGGCTCCTATTTCCCTGTGGTTGATGACAACCATCATTTTGGCACATCGCGATGCCGTCGGGTGGGAGCCGTCCACCGCATCACAACCGGCCCAATCCCCCGCCTCCACCATAGTCGGCTATGCTGTATGCGTACATGAGGTCGTGAGTTACGGACACGATACCGTAAGCACGCCAAAGTCTGGTCAGCGGAGGGCTGCGAAGGGGATGGGGGTTCCCTTGACGGTGGAATATAGATAAAATTGCCATGGATTTGGAAGTTATCTAGGAGTCGGCTTATGAATGAAATAGGTGAGGTCTTTGCCAACTTAGCTGACAGTGGCGAGCCACCTTTGATTGCCCAGCTAGCTCGGGCGTCTTGGCTCTCTGGTGTAGCGAAATCGGCGATTGGGCTGGGGATATGCACTAAGTTGCGTGGGGGAAAACAAAGCTCGGATTGGATGGCAAGACAGTTGGGTGCAAATCCTCAACACACGAGAGAAATGTTGAATTCCTGTGTAGCGGCAGGTTTGTTGGAAAAAATTGGCGACGAGTACCAAAATACAAAAATGAGCGCCACATATCTGGTTAAAGGGGAGCCTAATTACTACGGCGAGGCCTTCACATATTTGTCAAGTTTAGGGGCCCTTTTTGATAAAGTGGATACTGCGATGCTTTCAGGCGAAGAAATGTCCCACGAAGAGGAGTTTAAGTCAGAGGAAGAGGAAGTAGCCTATTGGCGTCACTACATGCTGGCCATGGACCAGTGGGGCGGAGGGATGCAACAAGACCTGCTTCTGCAAAATACCGACCTGACCGGTAAGAGTAAATTTCTGGATGTGGGTGGTGGATCCGGGGTTTATACCATAGCCTTTTGCCAAAAATATCCGGATCTGATTGGGGTTGTTTTCGATCAGGAAAAGGCCTTGCCTGTTGCAAAATCTCTAATTGAAACTCAAGGGTTATCCCAGCGAATCTCAACGTTGGCGGGGGATTATTATACCGATCCTTTCGGCTCTGATTACGATGCAGTTCTGTTTTCAGGGGTGCTGATTCAGGAGCCTCCTGAGGGACAGGCACGCCTGCTGAAGAAGACCTACGAGTGTATGAACTCTGGCGGCTTGGTCATTGTACAAGACATCATGAAAATAGGCCCCTACACCGAAACATCACCTAAAATAGCCTTGGAAAGCTTAGTGGCTTCGGTTTTTTATGGCGGTGCGGGAGGTGTGGTTTCCGGTGACGACACAGCGAAGTTCCTTGTCTCAGCAGGCTTCACTTCTCCCAAGCAGATCCCCTTGCCAGGGGTGTACTCGGTGGTGACGGCCGTGAAACCGTAAGGAAGGCGGCCAAGAAGAATCTAATAATGGGAAAGCGGATGTCACGGCGTAAGGCTCGATTGACCTGATTTCAGCACCCCATCCCGTAACCTCCGCAATTCCATTCGATTCGTCGGGGAGCCATGGATTAGGGCCTTATCGGACGGCCAGGGACCCCGGGACGGTTGCCGGCATGGAGATGGCGTCGGCCGGGTCCATTCGCCTTCCGGGGTCTTGATCCTGGCTTGGATTCACTGACTGAGGTTTGGGGTGTGAAGGACGATCTTGCCGTCCAGGACTTTTCGTGGCACGGGCATAGCCTGCCCTTTCAGCTGTTGGTGCGGGCGGTCGGACTCGAACCGGCACGTCCTTGCGGACAACAGATTTTGAGTGCCGTGGGCGTAGCAATCCAATTCAATTACGAAGTTGGGTGCTTACGATTATTTGAATTCGCTGAACGCTTTAAGGAGCTTCATTGTGGCAGGCATATTCAGTTCATCGCCCTCGTAGCGACACTCGTATAGACCTTGGAGGTTTGAGGGTAGCTGCACCCCTTCTTCCACCAAGAGAATAAAATTTCGGCCGTAAAGTGCCATCGCCGCTCCAATCTCGATGAGGACATTCCCGTTGATTTGCGTGTGCTCCTGGCCTTCGCTGTCAAATAGGACACCCTCGGCGCCAACATGAATAACCGCAGCCTGGCAAGACCGCATATCATCCATTACCTTGTCAGGGACAGGTTTAGCAGCTGACTCACGCTCTTGAGAAACCACAGGTTTGAATTTTCCGAATGCAACGAGCTGCTTAACCTGATCGAGGATTTTTATATTTTTCCCGTGGGTGATAAAAACTCGGTTTCCTTCCGTCGTTGGACTTTCCAAGACAGCAAGAGTGGCTTCTTCCTCACGAGCCTGATCAAGTTCTTCAGGTGCAGCCTCTTCTTCCGGGCTTGCGGGGATCAGAGTTGGAGCACCGTCGCTGGCGTATCTCAATATCGCGTCACGATCAAATTCAAACCGGGTAAGCTGTCCCTTTCGACCGATCATGAGTTGGCCTAAATCGGCACCCTGTGCAATTTGGAAGAAACAGACTGCTTGGTCATTGAGGATTTTGTCAGCGTCTGATACGGTGCCTTTAAAATGTTCGTGCCAGTGGGCGGCGACTTCAGTTGCTGTCACGGTAAGTTCGCTACTGTGAGCAGCGCGTTCAACAATGGTAGTGTAAGGGGCATTGTTCTCAATAATTTTTCGAAGCACAGCACTCTTGTTCGCGCCATCGCTCTTTGCGATTTGTCGGCCATCCTCAGTTAGCTTCATCTTTCCGTTTTCGTCTTCGATCAATCCCCAAAATTTTAAGGCTTTGATCTTGCGGCCGTCGAGGCATTTTTTGTTGATTACGGCCTTAGCTTCGCTGGTAGTAGCCCCGGTAGGCTTGGTCGCTAGATAGCTACAGACTACATCGATATCGTCTAACGTGGTTCTGATAGGAAGAGACATGACAAAACCCCCATTGGTTAGAGGCTTATATAAGAGGCTTATATTTAAAAGTCAACCGCAACCATCCGCCGATTGTATTGATCTCCAAGACCTGCCGTTAAATGATGAGTTATTTTTGCTTCGGAGAATACCGGGAAATGCAAGGTAATTGGTGCGGGCGGGGAGCCGTAACCCTTCGAGAAGTATTGGTGCCCCCAGCCGGACTCGAACCGGCACGTCCTTGCGGACAACAGATTTTGAGTCTGCCGCGTCTACCAATTCCGCCACAGGGGCCGCCGCGTTCCGCGCCATCATAGCCCACACCGCGTGGCGGTCAACACGGGGCGCGCGGGGCGATGGACGGCGGCCCCGCCGGCTGCTATGAAGCCGGCCGACCGGGTGGGGAAGGACTTTCCATGTTGCGCAGGCTTTATGACTGGACGCTCGAGCTGTCGGCCCACCGCCATGCCCTGTGGGCGCTGGCGGCGGTGTCGTTCGTCGAGAGCTCGGTGTTCCCGATCCCGCCCGACGTGATCCTGATCCCGATGATCCTGGCGGCCCGCGAGCGGGCCTGGCGGATCGCCGCCGTCTGCACCGTGGCCTCGGTGCTCGGCGGGCTGGCCGGCTACGCCATCGGCTACTTCCTGTTCGAGGCGGTGGGGCGGCCGATCCTCGACTTCTACGGCTACGCCCCCAAGTTCGCCGAGTTCCAGGCCAAGTACAACGAGTGGGGGGCGTGGGCGGTGTTCATCGCCGGCTCGACCCCCTTCCCCTACAAGGTGATCACCATCCTCAGCGGGCTGACCGCGCTCTCGCTGCCGGTGTTCATGGTCTCCTCGGTGCTGGCCCGGGGCCTGCGCTTCTTCCTGGTCGCCGGGCTGCTGTGGCGCTTCGGCGAGCCGATCCGCGCCTTCATCGAGCGCTGGCTGGGCTGGCTGGCGGTCCTCTTCGTGGTCCTGCTGGTGGGCGGTTTCGCGGCGATCAAGCTGATTTGAGAGCTTCCCCCGGCGGCTGGCCGGCGGCGCGCGGTTGGGGTATACCGAGGCCATGAACCGAGCGACACCTTCGGAGACCTTCTCGCGGCTGGTGCCGCTGGGCGTAATGGCGGCCAGCGTCGGGGCGCTGGGTATCGCCTATACCGCCCAGTACGGCTTCGCCAAGGAACCCTGCGTGCTGTGCCTGTACCAGCGGCTGCCCTACGCCGTCACCGGGGTGCTGGGACTGCTCGCCCTGGCCGTGCCTGAGGGCCGCTCCCGGGCGGCGGTGGTCGCCCTGTGCGGGGCGGTGTTCCTGGCCGGCGCCGGCATCGCCTTCTACCACGTCGGGGTCCAGCAGCACTGGTGGGCGGCGATCACCGCGTGCGGCGGTCCGCCGGCCACCGAGCTGACCCCGGAGCAGATGCTGGCCCAGTTGCGCCAGGGGGCGCCCCGGCCCTGCGACCGGATCGAGTGGGCGGTGTTCGGGATCTCGGCGGCGGCCTACAACGTGGTCGCCTCGCTGGCCCTGGCCGCCGCTACCCTGGCCGCCGCCCGGCGGCTCGGCTAGTACCGACTTTCAGTCGCGAGCTCCGGGCCAGGTGTAGTTCTCGCGTTTGAACGTGTACATCAGGTTGGCGGGGTTATCCATCTGCCGCGCCTGCTGGTGTCCGGAATAGACGGCCACGGCGATGGAGCCCGGGACCAAGGCGTCGCCGATCGCCGTCACCGACTTGATGCCGCGCCCGGCGAACTCGCCGCGACGCGCGTTCAGGCCTTCGAGCAGGGCGTCGTTGGGCAGCCTGGAGGTCACCGGGACCACGGCATCGGCGTCCAGGCGCTCGGTCCTGCCGGTATAGACGCAGGCGATCTCGCAGCCCTCGCCGTCGACCGCGCTCAGGTTCCTTGCGCAGCGCACCTCGATGTCCAGGGACAGCAGGCGCTGCTGGATCTTTTCCTGCTCCAGCGTGCCGTGGGTGTAGGGCGCGACCTCGGGATAGGGGGTCACGTAGACCACCCGGCAGCCCTCGGCGGCCAGCTTCTCGGCGATCGCGTTGGCCATGTAATAGCCGTCGTCGTCGAACACCAGAACCCGCCCGGCGAGTGACCTGCCCTTCAGGATGGCGTCGGGCGAGACCACCCGTGCGGGGTCGGAGATGGCGATGCCGAGACGGTTGGTGCGCCCGAAACCGTCGCTCCGCCACGCCGCCCCGGTGGCGATCACCACCCGGGCGAAGCCGAACTCGAGGATCTCCTCGACCCCCAGCTCGCTGGCCGTGTAGGTCTCGACGTTGGGCTTCTGGCCCAGCATGTAGATGCGGTGGTCGGCGACCCGCATCCACTCGCCCAGGTTCGGCAGGCGGCTTTCGACCAGCACCCGGCCGCCCAACGCGTCCCCGGCCTCGGCCAGGGCCACGTCGTAGCCGCGCTTGGCCAGGACCAGCGCGCATTCGAGCCCCGCCGGCCCGCCGCCGACGATCAGCATGGTGTCCTCGGAGCCCTTGGGCTCGACCCGCTCCGGGTGCCAGCCCTTGCGCCATTCCTCGCCGATGGTGGCATTCTGGGTGCAGCGAATGGGCACCGCATCGTGGTCGCCGGTGGTGCAGATGTTGCAGCCGATGCATTCGCGGATCTCGTCCTCGCGGCCGTCGTCGATCTTGCGCGGCAGGAACGGATCGGCGATCGAGGGCCGGGCCGAGCCGATGAGATCGATCACCCCGCGCTTGACCTGGCTGACCATGGTGTCGGGCGAGGTGAAGCGCCCCACCCCGACCACCGGCTTGTCGGTCACCTGCTTGACGAAGGAGACGAACTTTTCCTGCGCCCCCTCGGGGCCGAAGCGCGAGGTCAGCGAATCGTCCTCCCAGCGGGCGATGTTGACGTCCCACAGATCGGGCAGGTCGGCCAGCATCTCGACCACCTCGCGGCCCTCGGCGTCATAAGACAGCGGGCTGTCGGTCATCTCGTGGACGGCGAGGCGGATGGCGACCGCGCAGTCGCCGCCGACCGCGTCCTTGGTCTCTTCCAGCACCTCGCGCAACAGCCGGGCGCGGTTCTCCAGCGAGCCGCCGTATTCATCCGTGCGCTGGTTGTAGCGGGGCAGCAGGAAGTGCATCAGCATCGTCATCTCGTGGCCGGCGTAGACGTAGATGATGTCGTAGCCCGCCTTCCTGCCGCGCAGCGCCGCCTCGCGGTACCAGCGGCGCAGGTCGCGGATGTCGTCCTTGGTCATCGCCCGGGCCTGGATCGGGTCGTGGTGGATCATCGCGTTGGCCGAGGGGGCGAGGACGGGGATACGGCTCAGCCGGTTGAGCGCCGAGATGCCGTTGTGGACCAGTTGCAGGCCGGCCAGGGCGCCGTGTTCGTGGACTTTGCGCACCATCAGCTCGTGCGCCGGCAGGTCGCTGTCGTCCCACAGCCGGTACAGCGCAGATCCCGAAAGGTCGCTGCTGGGGTGGATTTCGCACTCCTCGGTGCACACCACGCCCCACCCGCCCTCGGCCTTGACGCCGCGCATCTCGGCCACGGTCCGGGGCCAGCGGAAGCCCATGCCGGTGCAGTGGGGGACCTGGTAGAAACGGTTGGGCGCCGTCTTGGGGCCGATCCGCACGGGCTCGAACAGGATGTCGTAACGCGGATCGCGGGTCATGGACTTCTCCTTGAACCTGGCTGCCCGGCATGGGTTGGGATGGGAAACACCATGGCCGCCGGGGAAAAGGTTGTCAATTCGACCCTGACGATCCCAGCCGCCAGCGGAGGAGCGAAAAAAAAGCTTGATTCCAGCTAGGTATGTTGTATATGGTATTTGGTATACCACAGAGGAGGCAACGCGCCCGCCCCATCGATTGTTTTCAAGTTTTCAAGAAACGCCGTATCGGCACCATTGAAAACCGCGTTGCCAGGAATGGAATCGACACCATGACGACACTTGTTCTTCGCGCCGTAACGATCTCTTTCCCCAGGGAAATCCTGGCCGGGATTTCCCGCCTCGCCACCCTCTTCTCTCTCTTCGCGCGCGCCGTCGAGGCCGCCAAGACCTGGGAAACCCTGAGCGCCATGAACGACGGCCAACTGGCGAAGCGCGGCCTCGCCCGCCGGGACATCCCCAACGTGGTCCGTGGCCTGCTGGAGACCCGCCCCCGATAACTTCCGCGGCCCCTCCCGCCCCCCGATCGAAGCGGCCGCTTGGCGCGCCCCGGAGCGATTCCGTTGGCCATGTGCCCAGCGAATTGCCGGTTTTCGGAAAATGCATGCCGGAAGACCCCATATAGAAAATAAGTATCCCGATATTGACACCAGGTATGGGAGTTTCAGCCATGTCCGACACGGAAAAGCGCGAACTCAATGGTTACCTGAACGTGGCGACAATCGCCAACATGCTGGTTCCCCTGCTGCTGATTCTGTAGGGCGCCGAAGTTCAAACCCACGCCTTCATCGGCGGCTGCGGGCCCCGCCTTGAATATCCCCCGGACCGAACGGTCCGGGGGTTTTCATTCCAGGGGGCGGCGCCGCCGTGACCCCGGCGTCAAGAGCGAGCAGGCCAAAATGGTTGAACGCGACGCCGGAATTCGCAATCAAGCGTATACTTCCCTCTTGAAAAAAAAACCTCGACCCCCCATAGTATGAACTATCTCCTAGGCGTGGAGTGGGTCGTCCGACGACCCGGAGGTGGGCTGCCCTGGCCTGATTGCAGAGGGGGCGGCGAATGTTATTAAAACGTTCCGGCAAGTTCGCGAGATTTCTCTTCCGCGAGAAGTTCCTGTGGGTGGCGTTTGCTTCACTGACCCTCGTGATGTGGGGCGCCGCCATCTACGGCGGCATGTTCCTGGGCCGAGCGTTGGTCGCGCTGAACTCTCCCTACACCCCCTACATCGCCATCGATCACGGAATCGACCGCGACCTGGACATCGTCCCGGCCTTCGGTGCCGACGACTAACCCCGATCATCCACAATCGACCTGAAAACATGGTGGGCACGGCTGGGATTGAACCAGCGACCCCCGCCGCGTGAATGGGGCAAAAAGACAGAAAACGACCAAGCCACCCCGCAATTACGTCCGCAACCCACACCATTGCTGATCCAGAAGCCAAGTTTGACCGCTTGGGAACCGACTGCGGACCACCTTCAACACGGCCCCGATCTTCTGGATTTTGACCCCAAGCCGTCATTGGTGCCTGATTGAAGACCGCACAGGAACGGTCGCGGAAATTACATGACACTCGACGGTGATCTTGATAATACTTGACTATTCAAATCCAGGAAGGTGGTCATGAGCAAATCCATAATGGATCTCGTTGCTGAAGCGAAAAGGATGGTTCCATCGATTAGCCCAGAAGAGCTCAAGAGCATATGGGGGCAAGACAAGGTCTTAGTCGTTGACGTCCGCGATGCGCCGGAACTGGCCGATACGGGAAAGATTCAAGGTGCGCTCAATGTGTCGCGGGGCATGCTGGAGTTTCGGGCAGACGAGACAACTCCATACCACAACGAGGCGTTTTCCAAGGATAAGACCGTGGTTCTCTATTGCGCCACCGGCGGGCGGTCTGCTCTAGGGGGAAAGGCTCTCATGGAACTGGGGTATCAAGACGTGAGGACCCTTGGCGCGTTCAAGGATTGGATTGAAGCCGGCGGTGCGATCGAGAAGCCATAACGAGTGCCCCCACTCCACACCATCAAGGTTATCGGTTCGACCGACTGCAATCAGAATTGTCGGGTTCTGCGCCCGATGTCCTGATCTCTCCTCCTGGCTGGATTCGGTTGTTCGAGGCTACCACAGAGCACTCCCGCTTTCCGACACCAAGCCGGCGTTCGAGCCTGAATGTCAGCTTTCCGACGGGTTTCGTCAGCTTCGTGGTGAGCAGTCCTGGCGCTGGTGGGGCGTTCACAGCCGCGGATGACCCCAAGCGGTCTTTGGGGGCATTGCTGCTGGAGCGGGGTGGATGTTCCGCTCACTCTTCAATGGCGGCTTTCTTGTCGGCCGCCTCTTTGGCCAGGCGGAGGGCGCGCAGGCTGGCCACGTGTTCCGCTCTCTCCTGCCGCGCTTTTTCCTTTTCTTTCAGGACCTGCTTGTCCTTCTTCTGGGTTGCGGCGAACTGTTCCTCGGCCCTCGATTTTACTGACTTCAACATTTCGGCAATCCTCTACTTCAGTTCGAGGCGTCACGGGAGGAAATTTTCGTCCCGGAGCGCTGGCGGGACCGCCACCTCCTTCAGTCCGCCAGGCGATCGTTGAAGGTCGCGTCGCCGGCGGCGAGCGGCGGCCGCCCCCAACGGGAGTTGGAGGCGGCGCCTTGCGTGGTTATTCGACGACGGACAGGTTCTCGGCGGAAGATTTGCCGTTCTGTCCGGGCTGAAGCTCATAGGAGACCTTCTGCCCTTCGCTAAGCGAACTCAGTCCGGCGCGCTCGACGGCCGAAATGTGGACGAAAGCGTCCTTGGAGCCGTCTTCCGGTTCGATGAACCCGAAACCCTTGGCCGGGTTGAACCACTTTACAGTACCAGTAGCCATAGTTATTTCCTCTAACAGGAGTCTTGATTCCGCG
>CAZWEZ010000041.1:0-5222 GCA_964632795.1 uncultured Thalassospiraceae bacterium
GAGGCCGCCCGCTCGCTGGCCCCGGGCGACCTGGAGGACGCCGAGCTGCGGGGCGACGCGGCGGCCCGGGCGGCCTCCAGGGTGGCCGCCATTCCCGAGGTCCGCGCCGTGCTGCTCGACTTCCAGCGCGCCTTCGCCGCCCGCCCCCCGGACGGCGCCCGGGGCGCGGTGCTCGACGGCCGCGACATCGGCACCGTGGTGTGCCCCGGCGCCGATATCAAGATCTTCGTCACCGCCGGCATCGAGGTCCGCGCCGGGCGCCGCGTTAAAGAGTTGCGGGAACGTGGGCTCGAAGCTATATATGCCCGCGTTCTGGACGAGATGAAGGAGCGCGACGCGCGGGACTCGGAACGCGACGTGGCTCCCCTGGCGTCGGCGGACGACGCCTTCGTGCTGGACACCAGCGATCTGGACGCCGAGGCGGTTTTCGTCACGGCGCTGGATTTCATCCATTCGCGGATGTAAACACGGCCCCCGCCCCCCGAGCGGCGGGGGAAACGAGAGAACCGAATGAACCCCAAGACCGCCGGAAACAACCGGCCGGCCGGAACACGACGAACGAGATAAGGATACCCAACCGATGGCTCCTGCAAACGCCGACCCCTCCGCCACCGAGGAGGCTCCCCGCAGCGACGAGAATTTCGCCGAACTCCTGGACCAGACCCTGGGCAGCGAAAACCGTTTCGAAGGCCGGGTGATCAAGGGCCTCGTGGTCAGCGTCGACAACGACATGGCGCTGATCGACGTCGGCCTCAAATCGGAGGGCCGGGTCCCCCTCAAGGAGTTCGCCGTCCCCGGCCAGGACACCGAGATCAAGGCCGGCGACCGGATCGACGTCTTCGTCGAGCGCTACGAGGACAAGGACGGCATCGTCAAGCTGAGCCGCGAGAAGGCCCGCCGCGAGGAGGCGTGGACCGAGCTCGAGAAGGCCTTCAAGGAAACCCAGCGGGTCAACGGGGTCATCTTCGGGCGCGTCAAGGGCGGCTTCATCGTCGATCTGGCCGGCGCCGTGGCCTTCCTGCCGGGCAGCCAGGTGGACATCCGCCCGGTCCGCGACATCGGCCCCCTGATGGGCACCCCCCAGCCGTTCCAGATCCTCAAGATGGACCGCTCGCGCAACAACATCGTGGTCTCGCGGCGCGCCGTGCTCGAGGAAACCCGGGCCGAGGAGCGCACCGAGCTGATCGCCAACCTCAAGGAAGGCCAGATCCTGGAAGGGGTGGTCAAGAACATCACCGATTACGGCGCCTTCGTCGATCTGGGCGGCGTCGACGGCCTGCTCCATGTCACCGACATCGCCTGGCGGCGGATCAACCATCCCTCCGAGGCCCTGCAGATCGGCGAGACGGTCAATGTCCAGGTGATCCGCTTCAACGCCGAAACCCAGCGCATCAGCCTGGGCATGAAACAGCTCGAGGACGACCCGTGGGAGGGCGTCGCCTCCAAGTACCCGGTCGGCACCAGGTTCACCGGACGGGTCACCAACATCACCGATTACGGGGCCTTCGTCGAACTGGAGCCCGGCGTCGAGGGCCTGGTCCACGTCTCGGAAATGAGCTGGACCAAGAAGAACATCCACCCCGGGAAGCTGGTCTCGACCAGCCAGATGGTCGAGATCACGGTGCTCGACACCGATGCCGAGAAGCGGCGCATCAGCCTCGGGCTGAAGCAGTGCAGCGCCAACCCGTGGGAGGCCTTCCTCGACCTGTACCAGGTCGGCTCCGAGGTCGAGGGCGAGGTCAAGAACATCACCGAATTCGGCCTCTTCATCGGGCTGCCCGGCGACATCGACGGCATGGCCCATCTCTCCGACCTGTCGTGGACCGTGCCCGGCGAGGAAGCGTTGGCCGGATACAAGAAGCGCCAGGTGGTCAAGGCCAAGGTGCTCGACGTCGACGTCGAGAAGGAGCGGATCAGCCTCGGCATCAAGCAGCTCGCCGATGACCCCTTCGACGCCAACCTGGACAAGCTCAAGAAGGGCGTTGTCGTTACCTGCACCGTCTCGGCGGTGGTCGATGGCGGCATCGAGGTTCGGGTGCTGGACACCGTCCCCGGCTTCATCCGCAAGTCGGACCTCGCGCGCGAGCGCTCCGAACAGCGCCCCAACCGCTTCGCCGAAGGCGAAAAGGTCGATGCCAAGATCACCCAGATCGACCGCGGCGGCCGACGGCTGACGCTATCGATCAAGGCCCGCGAGGTCGAGGAAGAGAAGAGGGCGATGCGCGACTACGGCTCGTCGGACTCCGGGGCCAGGCTGGGCGATATCCTGGGCGCCGCGATCAAGGAGAAGCGCGACGCCGAGGACAAGCCCAAGGCCAAGCCCAAGGCCAAGGACCCCGACAAGGACGAAGCCGAAGCCGAGGAAAAGGCCAAGCCCAAGGCCAGGGCCAAGGCCGCCGACAAGGACCAGCCCGCAGCCGAGGAAAAGGCCAAGCCCAAGCCCAAACCCAAGCCCAAGGCCAAGACCAAGACCAAGGCCAAGGTCGCCGACAAGGACCAGCCCGAAGCCAAGCCCAAGGCCAAACCCAAGGCCAAGCCCAAGGCGGCGAGCAAAAGCGAGGCCGGGGACAAGGCCTGATCGGCCGCCCCGGACCCGGCGGGGGGGCCAAGGGACTGCAGGCGGAGATGACATGTCGTTGGAAGCCGACCAGATCGTCGATCGACGCCGCCTCAAGAGGACCCTGACCTTCTGGCGGATCCTGGCGGTGGTGGCGCTGGTCGCCGCCGCCCTGGCCGTCGCCGGGCGCGTGCAAGGCCTGAAGAGGGGCAACCACGTCGCCCGCCTGGTGGTCGAGGGGCTGATCCTCGACGACCGGGCCCGCGACCAGGCGCTCCTCGACCTGGCCGCCGATTCGGACGCCAAGGCATTGATCGTCAGCATCGACAGCCCCGGCGGGACCATCGTCGGCGGCGAGGCCCTGTACCACAGCTTGCGCAACGTCGCCGACAGCAAGCCGGTGGTCGCGGTCATGGGCTCGACCGCCACCTCGGCCGGCTACATGACGGCGCTGGGCGCCGACCACATCGTCGCCCGTTCGGGCACCGTGACCGGTTCGATCGGCGTCCTGATCCAGACCGCCGACATCACCGGCCTGTTGGACAAGCTGGGGATCAAGCCGGAAACCATCAAGAGCCGGCCGCTGAAGGCCCAGCCCAACCCCCTGGAACCGCTGAGCGAGGAGGCCCGCGAGGCGACCCGGGCGGTGGTCCTGGATCTGTTCGAGATGTTCGTCGAGATGGTGGCCGAACGGCGCGACATGCCGCGCGACAAGGTGTTGGTGCTGGCCGACGGCCGCGTCTTCAGCGGCCGCCAGGCGCTGTCCAACGGGCTCGTCGATGCCCTGGGCGGCGAGTCCAAGGCCCGCCAATGGCTGGCCGAGACCCACGAAATCCCGGAATCACTGCCGGTCCGCAACGTCGAGGTCGTGCACGAGGATGGGGTGTGGCGCGACTTCATCAGCGGGCTGCTCGGAAAAACTCTTTTTCCCGAAAGACTTAGACTTGACGGAGTGATTTCGCTTTGGCACCCTGACCCGATCTAGGACCCTAGCCCGGACCGTCCGGTGAACCTCAGCGAGGGGGGAAGGACCATGACCAAGTCGGAGTTGATCGCGCGCCTGGCCGAGGACAATCCGCATCTCTACCAGCGGGACGTGGAGCGCATCGTGACCACGATCTTCGAGGAGATCACCAACGCCCTGGCCAACGGCGAGCGGGTCGAGTTGCGCGGGTTCGGCGCCTTCTCGGTGAAGAAACGCGGGGCGCGGATCGGCCGCAACCCGCGGACCGGCCAGGCGGTGGAGGTTTCGTCGAAGTTCATTCCCTACTTCAAGACCGGCAAGCAGCTTCGGGAAAAGCTCAACGGCTGAACCGCCGCCGGCGGGCGCGGCGCGGCGCGGCGTGAAACGAGGAGACAGGTGGTGAGGCGGCTCTCGTGGATCATCCTGCTACCGTTAGCGGCGGCCGTGATCGCCTTTTCGGTGGCCAACCGTTCGCCCATGGTGCTGGACTTGTGGCCGCTGCCGTTCACCGTCGAACTGCCGGTGTACGGGGTCGTCCTGGCCAGCGCCGCGGCCGGCTTCGTGATCGGCGGCGTGGTCGCCTGGTTGTCGACCGGCGGCGTCCGGCGCCGCGCCCGCGACCGGGGCTTCGAGGCCCAACGGGCGCAACGCGAACTGCGCCGGATGCAGGACAAGATGGCCGGGATGGAAGCCGACGGGGCGCGGAACGTGAACGTCCTGCCCGCCCCGACTCCGGCCCCATGATCAACTCTCCAAACAGGCTCTGAGCGCAATGCGCCTCATCGACGCTTCCCAGGTCGCGGCGGCGCTCGATTACCCCTCGCTCATCGACCGCATCGATGCCGCCTTCACCGCCGACATCACCGTGCCGATGCGCCATCACCACACCATCGACAACCCCGGGGGCGCCGATCCGGTGCTGCTGCTGATGCCGGCCTGGCGCCAGGGCGAGGTGATCGGCGTCAAGATGGTCGCCATCTGCCCCGACAACGGCGCCCGCGGCCTGCCGTCGGTCCAAGCCTCCTACATCCTGCTCGACTTCGCCACCGGCCGCCCGCTGGCGATCATCGACGGGGCGGAACTGACCGCCCGGCGCACCGCCTCGGCCTCGGCGCTGGCCTCGCGCTACCTGTCGCGCCCCGACAGCGCATGCCTGGTGATGGTCGGCACCGGGGTCCTGGCGCCACACCTGATCCGCGCCCACGCCGCCGTGCGGCCGATCCGCGAGGTCCGCGTCTGGGGCCGCAACCCGGACAAGGCCGAAAAGGTGGCGGCGGGGCTGGCCGGCGAGGACTTCTCGGTCGCCGTCGCCGGCGACCTGGAGGCGGCGGTGGCCGGGGCCGACATCGTCTCGTGCGCGACCCTGGCCACCGAGCCGCTGATCCACGGCCGCTGGCTCGGACCCGGCCAGCACCTGGACCTGGTCGGCGGCTTCACGCCGGAGATGCGCGAGGCCGACGACGAGGCGGTGCGCCGCGCGGTGCTGTTCGTCGACACCCGCGACGGCGCCCTCGAGGAGGCCGGCGACCTGTGCGATCCCATCAGGCGCGGGGTGATCGCCGAGAGCGACGTCGCCGGCGACCTGTTCGAGCTGGCCGCCGGCACCTGCCCGGGCCGCCGGACCGACGCCGAGATCACCCTGTTCAAGTCGGCCGGCACCGCCGTCGAGGACCTCGCCGCCGCCCAGTTGACCTACGAGCG
>CAZWEZ010000041.1:5232-12854 GCA_964632795.1 uncultured Thalassospiraceae bacterium
CTACGAGCGGGCGTGAGATGGAACCCCATGAGCGCCTGTTCGTCGCCCTCGACACCACCGACGTGGAGCGGGCCGCCGGGCTGGCCCAATCCCTGGCCGGCCACGTCGGCGGGATCAAGCTGGGCAAGGAGTTCTTCACCGCCCACGGACCGCAAGGCGTGCGCCGGGTCGCCGCCTGCGGCCTGCCGCTGTTCCTCGACCTCAAGTTCCACGACATCCCCAACACCGTGGCCGGGGCGGTGCGTGCGGTATTGCCGCTGGCGCCGGCCATGGTCAACGTCCACGCCACCGGCGGCGCGGCGATGATGCGCGCCGCCGCCGAGGCCGCGCAAGAGGCCGGGCCTGAGCGGCCGCTGGTCCTCGGGGTGACCGTGCTGACCTCGCTGTCCGAGGCCGACCTGAACGCCGTCGGCATCGCCGGCCCGCTCGCCGAGCGGGTGGTCGCCCTGGCCCGGCTGGCCAAGGACAGCGGGCTCGACGGCGTGGTGTGTCCGGGCCGCGAGGCGGCCGCCGTGCGCCGCGCCTGCGGCGCCGATTTCAAGCTGGTGGTCCCCGGCATCCGTCCCCCCAGCACCCTCGGCGGCGACGACCAGAAGCGGACCATGACCCCGGCCGAGGCGGTGGCCGCCGGGGCCGACGTCCTGGTCGTCGGCCGGCCGATCACCGGCGCCGCCGATCCGATTGCCGCGGTACGCGCCATTGCCGGGGAGATCGATGCCGGTTGAGGTCAAGATCTGCGGCCTCGATTCGCCGGCAGCGGTCGCCGCCGCCGTCGACGGCGGGGCGCGGCTGGTCGGCTTCGTGTTCTTTCCCCCCTCGCCGCGCGCGCTGAGCCCCGGCAAGGCGGCGCAACTGGCGCTGCCCGTCCCCGCCGGCATCCTCAAGGTGGGAGTGGTGGTGGACGCCGACGACGCGACGCTGGACGCCGTCCTCGCCGGGCCGTCGCTCGACCTGCTTCAGCTCCACGGCGCCGAGACCCCCGAGCGGGTGACGGAGATCAAGGCCCGCACCGGGCTGGGGGTCATCAAGGCGCTTCCAGTCGCCGCCCCGGGGGACCTGGAGGCCGCGGACGCCTATCTGGGGGTCGCCGACCGGCTGATGTTCGACGCCAGGCCGCCGGCGGAAGCCGACCGCCCCGGCGGCCACGCCCTGGCCTTCGACTGGGAGCTGATCCGGGGCCGCAGCTGGCCCCTGCCGTGGCTGCTGGCCGGCGGCCTGGAGGCCGCCAACCTGGCCGAGGCGGTGCGGACCAGCGGCGCGCGCTGCGTCGACGTCTCCTCGGGGGTCGAGGACCGGCCGGGGGTCAAAAGCCCTGGCAAGATCACCGAATTCCTGGACCTCGCCAAAACCCTGGGCGGCCGAAAAGGATAGGGACATGGATACCAGCCAATCGGAGAAACTGTACGGCCGCGCGATTCGGGTCCTGGTCGAGGGGGTCAGCTCGGCGTCGCGCGGGCCGGCCAGCTTCGGCTCCTATCCCCAGTACATGCGCCGCGCCGAGGGCGCCTACATCTACGACGTCGACGGCAACCGCTACATCGACTGGATGCTGTCCTTCGGCGCCCTGCCGATGGGCCACGCCCACCCCAGGATCGTCGAGATTGTGCGTGAGGAGGTCGCCAACGGCACCCACTTCGCGACCGCGCTCGAGGTCGAGGTGGAGGTCGCCGAGATGCTGGTCGACCTGCTGCCCCACGCCGACAAGGTACGCTTCGCCAACACCGGCACCGAGGCCTGCATGGCCTGCTTCCGGCTCGCCCGGGGCCACACCGGGCGGCGCAAGATCATCAAGTTCGAGGGCCACTACCACGGCTGGTACGATGCCGTGCTGGTCAACACCAACCCCCAGCCGATCGCCGCCCTGGGACATCGAGCCGACCCGGTGCGGATCGCCGATACCTCCGGGATCACCGTCGAATCGTGGCGCGACACCGTGGTCGTGCCGTGGAACGACGTGGCGGCGCTGGAGCGCGCCATGGAGGTCCACGGCCGCGACGCTGCCTGCGTGGTCACCGAGGGCGTGATGTCCAACATGGGAGTGATCCCGCCCAAGCCCGGGTTCCTGCAGCGGATCCGCGAGCTGTGCGACGACACCGGGGCGCTGTTCTACCTGGACGAGACGGTGACCGGCTTCCGGCTCGGCGCCGGGGGCTGCGCCGAGCTCTACGGGGTGCGCCCCGACATCACGTCCTACGGCAAGGCGCTGGGCCAGGGCTTCCCGGTCGCCGCCATCGCTGGCCCCGACCACATCATGTCGGGCTTCGAATGGGGCAAGGTGCTGCACTTCGGCAGCCACAACGCGCCGCGCCTCGGGCTGTATGTCGCCAAGACCATGCTCGCCGAGATGCTGGCCGACGACCGGGCCGGCTACCGCCGGCTGGCGGCGCTGGGCGAGAAGGCGGCGGCGCGGATCGGCGAGGCGATCCGGGCCAACAACAAGCACCGGGCGATCGTCCAGGGGGTCGGCTCGATATTCCAGATCTTCTTCACCGAGCACGACGCGATCGACGACTACCGCGACTTCTGCGCCCACGTCGACCGTCTCAAGTTCCGCGACTTCGTGCGCCTCCTGCACCGCCACGGGGTCTTCATGAGCCCCTCCAACACCCTGCACAGCCTGAGCTGCCTGGCCCACACCGAGGACGACATCGAGACCACCGCCAACGCGGTCGGCGCGGCGCTGGACGAGCTGGAGTGAGGTCGAGACGGAAAGGGACTCCCATGCCCATCGCCCACATCTCGGACATCCACCTTCGCACCGACGGCAAGCCGATCAAGAAGACGGTGGATTCGCCGGCCGCCTTGGACATCTGCGCCCGATACGTCCGCTCCCTGTCCCCGCGCCCCGCCGCGGTGCTGGTCACCGGCGATCTGGCCCATACCGCGTCGGGGGCCGACTACCTGCACCTGCGCCGGGTCCTGGGCGGGCTCGGGATGCCGGTCTACGCGGTGCCGGGCAACATGGACGACCGCCGGCGGATGCGCCAGGCCTTCGCCGGCTGGGGATACCTGCCCGAGGGCGAGGGGTTCCTCCATTACGCCATCGAGGACCATCCGCTGCGCCTGATCGGGCTCGACACCGGGAATGGGAACGGCCACGACGGCCGCCTGTGCGCCGGGCGCCTGGCCTGGCTGGAGGCCCGCCTGGGCGAAAGGCCCGACACCCCGACCCTTCTCTTCATGCATCATCCGCCGGTCGAGACCGACGCCGGCCGGCCAGCCTACCAGGGGGCGGCGGAGATGGCGGCGATCGTCGCCCGCCACCCCCAAGTGGCGCGGATCGCCTGCGGCCATCTCCATGAGCGGACCGAGCGGCGGTGGGCGGGGAGTCTGTTGACCACCGCCGCCTCGGTGACCATGTCGCGGCTGGATGTCCCTGCGTCCGCCCCCCTGGATGCCGACGCCTGCCTGGTCTACGCCGAGTGAAACAATGGAGACTGAGAATTAATGGTGACTGTATATAGTTTTTGGCGGGTGAAATTAATTGGTGACTGTATATAGTTTTTTGATGGCAGTTACCCTGCCACCAAAAAACTATATACAGTCACCAATTAATTTCACCCGCCAAAAACTATATACAGTCACCATTAATTCTCAGTCTCCATTGTTTCACTCGGCCGGCACCGAGCGGGCGAGCCAGTCGATGGCGGCCTGGACGCCGCCCTTGCCGTGGGCGATGGACAGCGCCCCGAGCCCGACCTCGACAGCGCCCAGGGTGCCCAGCACCATGGGCGCGTTGAGGTGACCCATGTGGGCGATGCGGAAGGCCTTGCCGTCCAGCTCGCCGATGCCGATGCCCAGCACCACCGCGCACTTCCGGTTCAGGTAGGCGACCAGCGGAGCGGGATCGACGCCGCCTGCCATCAGCACGGTGGTGGTGGAATCGGCGCGCTGGGCCGGCTCGACGATGTTGAACTCCAGCCCCCCGCCCGCGGCCCACACGGCGACGGCGCGCCGCACCGCCTCGGCCAGCAGGCGATGGCGTTGGAAGACGTTGTCCAGGCCCTCCTCGAACAGCATGTCCATCGCCTTGCGCAGCCCGAACAGCAGGTGCTCGGGAGGGGTGCCGCAGTACTTCTGGTAATGCAATTCGCCCTCGCGCCCGGTCCAGTCCCAGTAGGTGGTGCGCAACCCGGCTTCGCGGTGGGCGGCCAGCGCCCGCTCCCCGGCGGCGACGAAGCTCAGCCCGGGCGGCGTCATCAGCCCCTTCTGCGAAGCGGTAATGGCGACATCGACGCCCCACTCGTCCATCTCGAAGGGCATGGTCCCCAGGGAGGCGATAGCGTCGACCAGCAGCAACGCGCCGTGCCCGGCGGCGTCCATCGCCCCGCGGATCGCCGGGATGTCGTTGACGACGCCCGAGGCGGTGTCGATCTGGACCACCAGGACGGCCTTGATCCGGCTCGCCGTGTCTTCGCCCAGGCGGGCCTCCACGACCACCGGATCGACGGCCCGGCGCCAGTCGCCGGGCAGGACCTCGACCTCGACCTCGAGCATCGCCGCCATCTCCCCCCAACTGGTGGCGAAGCGCCCGCTTTCCAGGACCAGCACCTTATCACCCCTCGACAGCACGTTGACCAGGGCCGCCTCCCAGGCGCCGTGGCCGTTGGCGGCGTAGATGTAGGTCCGGCCCCGGGTGCGAAACACCCGGCGCAAATCATCGAGGCAGCTCGTCGTGATCTCGACCAGCGGTCCCGAATAAATGTCGATCGCCGGGCGGTGCATGGCGCTCAGCACTTCGTCGGGCACGGTGGTGGGGCCGGGGATGCTGAGGAATTCGCGGCCGTTGCGGACGGTCATGGCGGGGGCTCCTTGCGCTGACGCGGGGGGGGGCGACGGTCGTTCCGGATACTTTCCCAAGCCGCCGGCGTTGTCCAGTCCCAAGCCGCCTTGACATTTTCCCGCCGCGCCCGATGCTTGCCGGCCAGCGAAATCCGACGGGAGACGGCGGATGTCCGACATGCGACTACCCCAAACACCGACCTTCCGCCTCGACGGACGCCAGGCGCTGATCACCGGCGCCGGGCGGGGTCTCGGGCTGGCGGCGGCGGCGGCGGTGGCCGGGGCCGGGGCCGAGGTCACCCTGGTCGCGCGCTCGGCCGACGAGGTCGAGGAGGCCGCCGCGGCGATCCGGGCGACCGGCGCCGGGGCCACGGCGGTGGCGCTCGACGTCACCGATACCGACGGCGTCCGCCGGCTGGTCGGCGAACGCGGTCCGTTCCCGATCCTGGTCAACAACGCCGGCACCAACTGCCCGGCGTCGTTCGTCGAGGTCAGGGAGGAGGACTACGACGCCCTGATGACCCTCAACGTCCGCGCCGCCTTCTTCGTCGCCCAGGCGGTCGCCGCCTCCCTGGTCGAGGCCGGGATGGCGGGATCGATCATCAACATGTCCTCGCAGATGGGCCACGTCGGCTGGCGCCGCCGCAGCGTCTATTGCGCGACCAAGCACGCCCTGGAGGGGATCACCAAGTCGATGGCCTGGGACCTCGGCGAACACGGCATCCGGGTCAACACCGTATGCCCGACCTACATCGAGACCCCGATGACCCGATCCATGCTGGAGGACCCCGAGTTCCGCCGCCAGGTGCTGTCGAAGATCGCCCTGGGCCGGATCGGCCGCCTCGAGGACGTGATGGGGGCGGTGGTGTTCCTGGCCTCGGACGCCGCGGCGCTGATCACCGGCTCGGCGATCCTGATCGACGGCGGGTGGACCGCGGCCTAGGGTGTGTCCTCATAAAAACCGAGGGTCCGCTTACGGCCCCATGGAAGGCCGTTGAAGCCCCCGTCTCGGAGTGGGGCTCATGACCCACAGCCGAAGTTTGAATACCCATTCAACAGCCACGCCGGTTCGTTTGGGAGTGGCCGGCAGAGCGGAAGTCCCTCGGCCCGTTGTGCCCGGCCCCACCGCTTACAATTACATCCATGCCGGCTGGTCTTATCCTTCGATCACGTCAATTCTAGACGGTGGTTCACCTGACAAGTAATTATCCCACATGCGGCGATATGCGCTCTCGAGGTTGCCGACAAAGCGCGGCGTGTCGAACAGCGGCTCGCTCAGGCGGTTGTGGGCCAGCTTGGCTTTCAAGTCATCAAGCTCATCGGGGTTCTGCGACAACCTGAATGCAAGGGCCTCGTAATCCTCCAAATCATGGGTGATGAGTTCAGGCAAGCCAACCGCGTTCAGGAGGCTTGCCGACACCCTTGATGCGAAATGAGCGCCCAGCATCGTCACCACCGGGACCTCAGCCCACAAGGCATCGCTGGTTGTCGTATGGCCGCCGCATATACGGGTGTCCAAAGCCAAATCGGCAAGCCGGCATCTTGCTAGATACTGATCCTTGGGCATTTTCTCGGCAAAAATCAGCCTGTCCACGTCAACCCCCCTGGCTTGCGCTTCACTCATTAAATTACGCTCCGCCATATCATTGCTTTTAAACAACCACAACACACTGTCCGGCGCTTTCTTCAGCAGATTCATCCATACGCCGAACATGACCTGTTCGATCTTGTAATTGTTGTTGAACGAACAGAAGACAAATCCATTTTCCGGCAGGCCGAAATCCGACCTGGTGAATGGAACATCGGATATCTTCTGCTTGTGATCGTTTATCTGGTAGCAGTGCGGCAAATAGACCAATTGCTCGCTGTAGTAAGGTGATTGATCTTCAGGCGTCACGATCCTGTCGGTAATAATGTAATCCAGGAAATCGGCCCCGGTTGTGCCGGGAAACCCCAGGTAAGCAGCCTGCACCGGCGCCGGGCGAAGGGCGCATATCTCCAAGCGGTTGTTTCGAGTGTGCCCATTGAGGTCGACAAGGATATCAACGCCGGACTCAAATATCCTCCCGGCGGCTTCCAAATGGTCGGTGGCCTGAAGATCGAAAAACTCATCGCTATCGTTTTTAATTCTTTCCCTGTAGCCGCTTTCGTCATTTCGCCCGTAGGAAAAAGTAAATACGGTGAAATCCTTACGGTCATGCAGCCCGAACAGGCTCAACATCAAATGCGCCACCGGGTGGTTTTTGAAATCGCTGGACAGGTAGCCGATGGTTATCCTGGGCTTGGGGGACCTTCTGCCGGACATTTGAAAATCCGTTTTCAAGGCGGACATTTTTTTAGCTATCTCGCCGCTTCTTGCCTGGGCCACTGCGTAATTCTCGGACGTATCGGCGCATACCGTAATATTACCGAACGGCCTGAGCGCGACGTTGCCTCCTTCGCGGATCGACTGTTTGGTAAATTCTCCGACTTTGTGCTCAAGCCTATCAACATCAGGCCATGCGCAAGCGTGCCGAAGTTGATGCAGAAGGTTCACCGCGGCGGTATCGTAATCGGGCTTTATGCGCAGGGATTCACGGTAAGCGGTAATGGACTCATCCAGCTTCCCCAGTTCCTGGAGTGCGCCGCCAAGGTTGTTGTGCGCCTCGGCGTAATCGGGCTCGATGGCGAGCGCCTTGTGGTAGCTGGCGACAGCCTCATCCAGCTTCCCCAGTTCCTGGAGTGCAACGCCAAGGTTGTTGTGCGCCTCGGCGTAATCGGGCTTGATGGCAAGGGCCTTGCGCAAGCTGTAGACGGCATCATCCAGCTTCCCCAGGTCCTGGAGCGCACTACCAAGGTTG
>CAZWEZ010000041.1:12954-31914 GCA_964632795.1 uncultured Thalassospiraceae bacterium
CTGTGCGCCTCGGCGTAATCGGGCTTGATGGCGAGCGCCTTGTGGTAGCTGGCGATGGCCTCATCCAGCTTCCCCAGTCCCTGGAGTGCAACGCCAAGGTTGCTGTGCGCCTCGGCGTAATCGGGCTTGATGGCGAGCGCCTTGTGGTAGCTGGCGACGGCCTCATCCAGCTTCCCCAGTTCCTGGAGTGTAACGCCAAGGTTGTAGTGCGCCTCGGCGTAATCGGGCTTGATGGCGAGCGCCCTCATGATGAGATCAACGGCAGTGTCGTTTTTTCCCACTTGGTGGGCGATCACACCAAGCAGATGCAAGGCGACAGGCTGACTGGGGTCGGCTTGCAATATCTGTTGATAAATGCTCTCAGCCTGAGGCAAGCGACCCGCAGTGTGATGCTGCACGGCGAGGTCTAGGGCTTGCTGGATGGTTGGCGTCTGTTGTTCGGGGGAGCGATTCGCTACTTGTCCAGGCTTCGCATTCTTGGCTGCTTTCTCGGCTTTTTTCCGCTGGCGGCGGCTTTCTGCCCTATTCAATTTTACGCACATTCCCCAACAAGCTCCAACCCGAAACAACCATAAACGAATGTCTTCGCAATAAGAAGTGGGGGTCTTTTACTACGATCTGGTGACTGAAAAGCCTCATGTTGGCCCTGGCTCACGGAACTTCCGGAAATGGCTATAGACGGAAGTGACGGAAACTCCGCCGGAGGTCTGCTTTCAAGCATTTAGCGGACATCGGTGCTCCAAGCTGACATCTGATTATGATGCCATTTATGGGTACATGACCTAGTACCGACTCAGCGGACGGCGCCGGATGCCCTCAGCTCGTCGGTGAAGGCGGCCAGCGTCCGCTCCAGGCGCTGGGCCAGCTCGTCGCACTCCTCCTCGGTGATGGTCAGCGGCGGGGCGACGATGAACCAGTCGCCGTAGGCGCCGCCGCCGGTGCGCCGCGAATAGATGATCAGCCCGTTGTCCAGGCCGTGGATGCGGATCCTGTCCGGGGCCACGAGGTCCAGCGGCAGCGGCGCCTTGGTCTCCTTGTCGGCGACCATTTCCACGGCCATCAGCAACCCCACCCCGCGAACCTCGCCGACGATGGGAGAGCGCTTTTGCAGGTCCTCGAAGCGGGCCCGCAGGGTGGCCCCGCGCTTGGCCGCGCAGGCCACCAGGTCGAGGCGCTCATATTCGTCGAGGACCGCCATCCCGGCGGCGCACGAGATCGGGTTGGCGTTGTAGGAATAGGCGAACTCGCAGCCGCCCAGCGCGGCCAGCTCGTCGACCATCGCCGCCGGGGCGAGCATCGCCCCCAGCGGCGCCTAGCCGGAGCCCCGCGCTCTGCGCCTGTGCCTGGGCCGCGAGGCGAGCCGCCAACGGATGACGGCGGGCCTCGAGACCATCGCCGGCCTTCTCGAGGAAAGGCAGGGCCCGGGTCTGTCGGTGCTCTGAGGGGGGGCCATCGTATATGTCCCCATCGCGGCCTCCCTTCGCTCCTGACGGCCCGTCCGCCGAAGGCTTCGGGCCGCAGGCGGGAGCTTCGGGAGACACTCCTCCGCCTTCGGCTTCGCCTGCCAGCCCACCCAAGGGTGGCCTGGCAGGCGAAGCCGAAGGCGGAGGGTGGCGGAGGGAGTGGGATTCGAACCCACGATACGCAGCTACGTATACACGCTCTCCAGGCGTGCGCCTTCAGCCACTCGGCCATCCCTCCGGAGAGGGGCGAAAGTACCCGAGGCGTCCCCGGGCCGCAACGGTTTAGCGATCCCGGCATCGACCCCATGCCGGGATCGGCAAGCGTAAGTGCGCGCCGCGCCTTATGGCGCGAGCCAAGGGCCGCAGGCCCGCCCGGCGCTTGAGGGGCATTATCAATGACCTTTGGCATTGGGAACCGCCGCCCAAGGGGCGACGGTTCCGATAAAGTCTACTCGGCCGCCGCCGCGGTGAAGGCGTCGCCGGCGATGTCGTGGTAGTAGCCGTTGCAGAACGGCGCCCCTTCGACCAGGGCGGCCAGCCGGGCGGTGGCGTCTTGGGGTTCGAGGCGGCCGTCGAGCACCTCGCGGAACAGGACCGCCACCGCCACCATGTCGACGTCGTGGGGCGACAGCCGGAAGCGGTCGATGCCGATGGTGCGCAACGCCGCCAGCTCGCCGAGCAGGTTGAGGTAGGCGTAAGAAAGGGTCTGGGTGCCGTTGACCGCCAGGAAGGGCTTGCCGTCGATGGTCTCGATGGCCATTCCGTCGGCGTCCTCGCCGCACACGAACTGGCAGTTGTCCTTGTGCAGGCCGTGGGAACGGGCGTGGTAGCAGCGCGCCGAGATCGCCAGCGGCAGCCGTCCGAAGGCCTGCACCTCGAGTTCCGGGCCGCCGCCCGCGGCCAGCTTTTCCAGCGACGACGCCGGCAACTCGCAGGGCAGGCACACCCGCACCGCGCCGTTACGCGCCAGGTAGCCCAGCGTGTCCTCGTTGTAGACGTTGACCAGCGGCCCGACGGCGTGGGGGCGGCCGGCCAGCAGGGCGCAGGCGGCGACGTCGTTGGCCTCGACCAGCCACTCCTCGGCGCCCGCGGTGTCGCGCACCGCCGCCATCTCGGGATCGCTCATGATCAGGGTCAGGGTCGACAGCACCACCTCCTTGCCGGCGGCCTCCAGGCGTTCGACCACCTCGGCGAGGTGGGGCTCGAACATCGGCGCCCGTTTGGAGCACACCACCTCGCCGACGCACACGCTGTCCACCGGCGCCTCGTCGGCGATCCGGAAATGGAAGTCGCGCCACTTCTCCGGCGGCCAGTTGAACAGCACCGGACCGATGGTCAGACCGGCGGCGCTCATCGCCACGTCTTCTCGTAGACGCCGGTGGTCTGGCGCTGGCCCTCGGTTACCTGCTCCAGGTCCAGGGGGGGCACCGGGCGGCCCTCGGCCACCGCGTCCACGGCGCTGCGGAAACCGGCGACCACCTTGGCGATGTAGGCCCGGCCGCGCTGGCGGCCTTCGATCTTGAGCGCCCTCACCCCGGCCGCGGCGAGTTCGGGCAGGACGTGCAGCGCATTGAGGCTGGTCGGCTCCTCGAACAGGTAGCTGGCCTTCTCACGGGCCACGAAACGGCCCTTGCACAGGGTCGGGTAACCGGCCGGCTCGTCGGCGGGAAAGGCGTTGATGGTGTAGCCGCCGAGCTTGGACACCAGGCGCCCGTCCTGCTCGGCGTAGCGGACGTGGCTGGGCGGCGAGCACACCCCCTGGCGGTTGGGCGAAATCCCGGTGACGTAGGACGACAGCGCGCACCGTCCCTCGGCCATCACGCACAGGCCGCCGAACACGAAGACCTCGGTCTCGACCTCGATCCGCCGGTTGAGGGCGGCGATCTCGGCCACCGTCAGCACCCGGGGGACGACCACCCGCTTGACCCCGAAGGCCCGCTGGTAGAAGCCGATGGCCTCGGGGCTGGAGGCCGCCGCCTGCACCGACAGATGCAGGCGCAGGTCACGATGGTTGCGATGGGTGTAGTCGGCCAGCCCGATGTCGGCGACGATCACCGCGTCGGCGCCGAGGCGCGCGGCGTCGTCGACGGCGCCCCGCCAGGGGCCGGGGTTGCCGGCCTCGGGGAAGGTGTTGACCGCCACCAGCACCCGCGCCCCGCGCTCATGCGCGTAGGCCAGCCCCTCGGCCAGCTCCTGGCGGGAGAAGTTGAGGCCGGGGAAGTTGCGGGCGTTGGTCTGATCGCGGAAGCCCAGGTACACGCTGTCGGCGCCGGCATCGACGGCGGCGCGCAGGGCCGCCGGCGTTCCCGCCGGGCACACCAGTTCGAGGGGCTTGCTCATCCCGGTCTGGATCTGGGGCCCCATTTGCGGGCCGCCAGGGCGTCGAGCCTGTCATCCAGGTTCCTGAGTTCGGCGGCCTGGGCGTCGCTGCACCGGATCGCCGGGGCGATGATCGCGGCGCGCAGCGCCTCCAGGTCCTCGGCGGCGCGGGCGAACACGGCGCCGGCCAACCCGATGGCGCGCCGCGCCGGACGGGCCAGCGGCCCCAGCCGCGACAGGATGTCGCCGACCAGGTCGATCTCGGCGCCGTCGACGGCGTTGCGCAGGGCGACCACCGCCTCGGTGTCGCCCTCGATCGTCAGCTCGCGCGAGAAGAACAGGGCGTCGCCGTCGATCCGCCCCTCCAGCAGGTCGATCAGCTTCAACAAAGGCCCGCGGATGACGGCGTCGAACGCCGAGGGGTCGGCCTGCTTGGCGGCGGCGAGGCGCGGGGACTGGGGATTGGGGCGCAGGATGAAGACCAGCGGCAGGTCCACGGGATCGATCAGGAACACCGGGTCGTCGAGTCCCGCCAGGCGATCGAAGACCCCAGGATGGCGCCGCCGGATCGCCGCCACGGCGGCGTCCAGCACCGGTTGCAGGAACGCCGCGGGCAGCGGGCGCAATGCGAACCCGGCCAACAGCACCGGCGACAGCGGCGGGATCAGGGGTCTCGGACGAGTCATGGCGAATCCATTGCCGGAAATAGATGGGGGACACGGATGTATAATTCAACAGCCGCCGGCCCCGCAACACCGGCGTGCCTCGGGGGGTGTATTCATCCTCGGCGAAGGACCCTATGGTGGGGCGATGAGAGTCCTCTACCTCCTTGGCTGGATATTCCTGGTCGGCGCCTTCCTGGCCGCCGCCGCCGAGACCGTCGCCCACGGGGTGGCCGGCGTCGAGGGCATCTTCCTGTCCGCTCACGAGGTGTGGTCGGCGCTCTCCCCCAAGGGCCTGGTCATCGTCCGCTACATGGTCGAGCGGGACCTCTCGCCGGCTCTCTGGCCGCCGCTGGTCACCGTGATGAGCCTTCCCGGATGGCTGATCCTGGGCCTCCCCGGGGCGGCGCTGGTGTGGCTGTGCCGGGCCTCGGGAAAGGGGGAAGCCGAGGACGGCGATGAGATGGAGGAATCGCTGTTCCTGTTCGATGCCCTGGTCGAGGAGGCGCGCAAGGAGGGCCACCTGGACGACCTGCCGCCGGATGGGGCGGGCAGCATGGAACCCGACTACTATCCCGACGACTTCCCGCTCCCGATGGAGGAAGAGGACATCGGCGTCGTGCTGACGATCCCGCCGATCCCCGAGGACGACGACGACGACAACGGGAAAGAGGAACGATAGACGGCTGGTCCCGCCCCGCGGTACCTGATAACGTTCCCGGGTCATGGGGCGGCGGCCGGTCAATCGTCGGAGGAGGTTCAAGGATGGGTCGGTCTTCGGATTTCTTCGAGCCGCTCGACGCCAACGAGATGCCGCGCTTCAGCGGCATCCCGACGTTCATGCGCCTGCCCCACGTCACTGATCCGTCGCTGGTCGACATCGCCCTGATCGGCGTGCCCTGGGACAACGGCACCACCAACCGCGCCGGCGCCCGCCACGGCCCCCGTGAGGTCCGCAACATGTCGAGCTTCATGCGCCGGGTCCATCACCTCAGCCGGATCTCGCCCTACGAGCTGTGCCGGGTCGCCGACCTGGGCGACGTCAGCGTCAACCCGATCGAGCTCGACCAGACCATGGGCCGCATCGAGGCCTTCTTCAAGACGGTCCGCGAGGCCGGGGCGGTGCCGCTGAGCGTCGGCGGCGACCACATGATCTCGTTGCCGATCCTGCGCTCGATCGCCACCGCGGGGCCGCTCGGCCTGATCCACTTCGACGCCCACTCGGACACCGCCGACAGCTACTTCGGGGGCAGCCGCTACACCCACGGCACGCCCTTCCGCCGGGCCATCGAGGAAGGCCTGATCGATGCCAAGCGGATGATCCAGATCGGCATCCGCGGCTCGATCTACGGCGCCGGCGACTTCGACTTCGCCGAGCGCGCCGGCATCCGTATCGTCTTCATCGAGGAGTTCTTCGAGATCGGCGTCGAGGCGGTGATCGCCGAGGCGCGGCGCATCACCGGCGACGGCCCGGCCTACCTCAGCTTCGACGTCGACGGCATCGACCCGGTCTACGCGCCGGGCACCGGGACGCCGGAGATCGGCGGTTATACGGCCTTCGACGCCCAGCGGATGATCCGCGGCCTGCGGGGGCTCGACATCATCGGCGCCGACGTGGTCGAGGTCTCCCCGCCGTTCGACCCCACCGGCAACACCGCCCTCCTCGGCGCCACCCTGATGTTCGAAATCCTGTGCCTGCTCGCCGACGCCCACGCCGCCCGGAACGGTTGAGCATATTGGTGACAGGCGATTAATTGGTGACTGTATATAGTTTATTGGCGGCGGTTAACCCGCCGCCAATAAACTATATACAGTCACCATTTAATCGCCTGTCACCAATATCAAAGTCAGCTCAGCTCCCCGGGTTTGGGGCCGCCGGTGGCCCAGTCCAGCAGTTCGACGGTGTGGACCGCCGGCAGGCGGCTGGCGGCGGCGATCTGCATCAGACAGCCGATGTTGCCCGCGGCGATGACCTCGGCCCCGGTGGCCTCCAGGTTGGCCGTCTTGCGCTCGCCCAGGGCGCCGGCCAGGGCCGGCTGCAACAGGTTGTAGGTGCCCGCCGAGCCGCAGCACAGATGGCCCTCGGCCGGCTCGCGGACCTCGAATCCGGCGGCCCGCAGCAGCCGTTTCGGGGGCTCGCGCAGTTGCTGGCCGTGCTGCAGGGAACAGGCCGCGTGGTAGGCCACCACCGGCGGCGAGTCGAGTCGCGACTCGGCGAGGCCCAGCTCGTCCATCACCTCGCTGACGTCGCGGGCCAGGGCGGCGATGGCGACCGCCCGCTCGGCCCATTCGGGGTCCTCGGCCAGCATGACGCCGTAGTCCTTGAGCGTGGTCCCGCAGCCCGAGGCGTTGACGACCACCGCGTCCAGGCTCTCGAGACGGCTCCAGGCGGCGACGTTGGCCCTCGCCGCGGCCCGGGCATCGTCCTCGCGTCCCAGGTGGTGGACCAGGGCGCCGCAGCACCCGGCGCCCTCGGCCACCACCACCTCGCAGCCGTGGCGGGTCAGCAGGCGCACCGTGGCCTCGTTGATCCGCGGCCGCAGCACCTGCTGGGCGCAGCCGGTCATCAGCGCCACCCGCATCCGGCGCCCCCCCTCGGCCGGGAACACCTGGGGGCGGTCGATGGGCGAGGCGGCGGGGATCGCCGCCGGCGCCATCTCCGCCATGGCCTTCAGCCGCCCAGTCATCAGACCCCGTAGCGGACGGGTCAGCCGGGAGGCGCCGAGGGCGAGGCGGAACAGCCCGGGGTCGGGCAGCACCCGGGCGATCAGGGCCCGCAGCAGACGGTCGGCGAGGGGCCGGACATGGGTCCGCTCGACGCGGACCCGGGCGCGGTCCACCAGGTGCATGTAATCGACCCCCGACGGACAGGCGGTCATGCACGACAGGCACGACAGGCAGCGGTCCAGGTGCTTGACCACCGGGGGCGAGGCCGGGCGGTCGTTCTCCAGCATGTCCTTGATCAGGTAGATGCGCCCGCGCGGGCTGTCCAGCTCGTCGCCCAGCAGGACGAAGGTCGGACAGGTGGCGATGCAGAAGCCGCAGTGGACGCACGAGCGGAAGATGTCGTTGGCTTCCCTGAGCGCCGGGTCGGCGAGCTGGGCGGCGGTGAAGTCGGTCCTCATCGACGCCCCCTACGTCCCGCCGTCCATGCGCCCGGGGTTGAGGACGCCCTTGGGGTCGAAGGCGTCTTTTATCCGCCCTTCGAGATCGGCCAGCGGCCCCGGCCGGGGCTGGAACACCGGCACCGAGGCGCGCACCTCGTCGGCCGCCCGGACCAGGGTGGCGTGGCCGCCGCACTCGGCGAGCGCCCCGCGCACGGCCTCGTGACAGGCGTCGGGGCGCGGCTCGTGGACCAGCCACAGCAGGCCGCCGCCCCAGTCCAGGAACACCCGGCCGCCGGTCGCCCCCCTCACCGCCTCGGCGACCCCGGCGCCGGCCGCCGGGGGCACCGACAGCCGCCAGACCTGGGAGTCCGACTCCCCGGCGAACAGGGAAACGTCGCCCACCTGGCGCCACAGGGCGGCGGATTCGGCGCCGTCCAGTTCACCGGTATCGCCGTAGCCGGACAGCATCTCCCGCAACACCCGGCAGCGGTAGTCGACCGACGGCCCCGGCCCTTCGATGCGGATCGCCGTCATCGAGCGCACGTGGGCGGCGCCCGAGACCTCGTAGGGGGACCGCAGGGCCTCGGTCATGGCCTCGACGGCGACCGCCATGTCGTCGCCGTGGATCACCACGGTGCGGGTTTCCTCGGCGGCCGGCAGGACCTTGAAGGTAATCTCGGTCATCACCCCCAGGGTGCCGAAGGAGCCGGCCATCAGCTTGGAGAGATCGAAGCCGGTGACGTTCTTGACCACCCGGCCGCCCGACTTGAAGGTCTCGCCCCGGCCGCTGACCGCGGCGAACCCGAGCACGTGGTCGCGCGCCGCCCCGGCCTTGATCCGGCGTGGGCCGCCGAGGTTGCAGGCGATGGCGCCGCCGATGGTGCCGGCATTCGGGGCGCCCCCGAACAGCGGCCCCAGGTCGGGGGGCTCGAAGGCCAGTTGCTGGCGGTATTCGCCCAGCGCCGCCTCGATCTCGGCCATCGGCGTCGCCGCCGCGGCGCTCATCACCAGCTCGCCCGGCTCGTACAGTCCGATCCCCGACAGCGCCCCCAGATCGAGGCGGTGGGCCGCCGCGACCGGCCGCCCGAAGCCCCGCTTGGAGCCGCCGGCGACGACCTCCAGCGGGTTCTCGGAGGCCACCGCCCAGGCGACGGCCTCCAGCACCTGCCCGGCGGTTTGGGGCTTGAGGGTTTCGGTCATCTAAAACCTTGGAATATCGGGGAAGGGGATGCGTCCCCCGCGCACCTCGAGGCGGCCCAGCTCGACGCACCGGTGCAGGGTCGGGAACACCTTGCCGGGGTTGAGCAGGCCCTCGGCGTCAAACGCGCACTTGAGGCGCTGCTGCTGCTTGAGGTCGTCCTCGGTGAACATGGTCCCCATCAGGTCGCGCTTCTCGACCCCGACCCCGTGCTCGCCGGTCAGCACCCCGCCGACCTCGACACACAGCCGCAGGATATCGGCGCCGAAGGCCTCGGCGCGTTCCAACTCGCCGGGGTTGTTGGCGTCATACAGGATCAGCGGGTGCAGGTTGCCGTCCCCGGCGTGGAAGACGTTGGCCACCCGAAGCTCGTATTGGGCCGACATCTGGCGGATGCGGTTCAGCACCTCGGGCAGCCGGGCGCGGGGGATGGTGCCGTCCATGCACAGGTAGTCGGGCGAGATCCGCCCCACCGCCGGGAACGCCGCCTTGCGCCCGGCCCAGAACTTGAGCCGTTCGTCCTCGTTAGTGCTGGCCCGGACGTAGCGGGCGCCGGCGTCGCGGGCCAGCGCCTCGATGCGCTCGATGAGGTGGGCGACCTCGACCTCGGGGCCGTCCAACTCGACGATCAGCAGCGCCTCGACGTCCAGCGGATAGCCGGCGTGGACGAAGTCCTCGGCGGCGTGAATCGCCGGCTTGTCCATCATCTCCATGCCCCCGGGGATGATGCCGGCGCCGATCACCGCGCCGACGCAGTCCCCGGCCGCCTCGCTGCTGGCGAAGCCGAGCAGCACCGCGCGCGCCGTCTCCGGCTGGCGCAGGATGCGCACCGTGACCTCGGTGATGACCCCGAGCAGGCCTTCGGAACCGGTGGTCACGCCGAGTGCGTCGTAGCCGCCGCTGTCCAGGTGGCGGCCGCCCAGGCGGACCACCTCGCCGGTGATCAGCACCATCTCCAGGCCCAGCAGGTTGTTGGTGGTCAGGCCGTATTTCAGGCAGTGCACGCCGCCGGCGTTCTCGGCCACGTTGCCGCCGATCGAACACGCGATCTGGCTCGACGGGTCGGGGGCGTAGTAGAAGCCGGCGTCCTCCACGGCCTCGGTGATGGCCAGGTTGGTGACCCCCGGCTGGACCACCGCCGCCCGGTTGGCGTAGTCGACCTCGAGGATGCGGTTGAACTTGCCCATCGACAGGGTGACGGCGTCGGCCAGCGGCAGGGCGCCGCCCGACAGCGAGGTCCCGGCGCCCCGCGGCACCACCTTGACCCCGGCCTGGCGGCAGTAGGCGAGGACGGCGACGACCTGGGCGGTGGTCTCCGGCAGGACGACGATCAGCGGAAGCTGGCGGTAGGCGGTGAGGCCGTCGCTCTCGTAGACCCGCAGCTCGTCCTCGTCGACGATCACCCCCTCGCCGGGGACGATGGCACGCATCCGGGCGACGATCTCGGAGCGCCGGGCGAGGATGCCGGCATCGGGTTCGGGCATGCGCATGCGAAGGCTCTCCTAGTGGTCTAAGTCTAACATATGGTACCCATACGATCGCGTTTCCCGCTTCCTCGGCAGGAAGGCGCGCGTCGGCGATGCCGGCACATCCCCAAGCGTGCCTGACGCCCCGAGGAAGCGGGAAACGCGATCGTATGGGTACCATATGTTAGACTTAGACCACTAGTGCCGCCGGTGGGCGGCAAAGCGGACAGGCAGTGTATGCAATATGGGGACGGCCTCAATACAAAACCGCGCCCGAAGGCGCGGTCGGTCGCTGCCAGGCGGGGCCAAGCCCCCTTCGTTCAGCCCTGGCGGGCCTTGAAACGGGGGTTGCGCTTGTTGATCACGTAGACCCGGCCGCGGCGGCGCACCACCCGGCAGTTCTTGTCGCGCCCCTTGGCCGACTTCAACGAATTCCTGACCTTCATCGCCCGTCACTCCACGTCCGAGGCGGCGCGGACAATACGGACCCGGGGCCGCCCTGTCAATGCCGAGCGACGATTGGCAGTGTCCCGGAGACGTCGGTCGAATAGGAATGGGCGATGTCGTGTCGGGGCCGGCCGGGAAAGGACCGCGGGTATTAACGCCCGTTCAGCAGGGGTTGCCGTCGTTGTCCACGCACATGTTGGTGTGGCTGTCCGCCCACGCCCCCGGGCTGGCCACGGAAACAACGGCGCCTAGGGCCAAGGCGAGAACGAACGCGATGAAAACGAACCGTAACTTTGACATGTCGACTCCCGATATGAGAATGAAATAACGCAAAACCCGAAGCGGAAGGATATGCCCGGCCCGCAACCGGGTCAAAGGAATTAATGCCGCTCACGCCATGGACACGTTGAGGGAAGGGCCGGGGGCGATCAACTGGCAGGGAGAGCCCGCCATCCAGGCAACCACCATCGACATCACCGAACACAAGCGGGCCGAGGAGAAACTCCGCAAGGCGAAAGAAGAGGCCGAGTTCGCGAACTACGCCAAGACCCAGTTCCTGGCCAACATGAGCCACGAGCTGCGGACCCTGCCTCCGGCCTAATGGCGGAAGTGCCGCATGCCGGTGAAGACCATGGCCAGGTCCTTGTCGTCGGCCGCCGCGATGACCTCGTCGTCGCGCCTCGAGCCGCCCGGCTGGATGATCGCCGTCACCCCGGCCTCGGCCGCCGCCAGCAGGCCGTCGGCGAAGGGGAAGAAGGCATCCGAGCCGACCACCGAGCCGATGGCCCGGCTCCGCGTCTCGCCGGCGGCTTCGGAGGCGTCGGCGGCCTTCATGGCGGCGATGCGCGCCGAATCGACCCGGCTCATCTGGCCGGCGCCCACCCCCACCGTGCAGCCGTCCTTGACGTAGACGATGGCGTTGGACTTGGCGTGCTTGCAGATGGTGAAGGCGAACTTCAAATCGGCCATCTCGGCGTCGGTCGGGGGGCGCTTGGTGACCACCTTGAGATGGCCCGAATCGATCGCCGTATCGCGGCCCTGCAGCAGGTAGCCGCCGGCCAGGGTGCGCACCGTCATGCCGTCGGCGCTCGGGTCGGGCATGGCGCCGGTGATCAGGACGCGCAGGTTCTTCTTGGCGGCCAGCGCGGCGCGGGCTTGATCGTCGATTTCCGGGGCGATGACCACCTCGGCGAACAACTCGGCGATCTCCTTGGCGGTGGCGGCGTCCAGCTTGCCATTCAGCGCGATGATGCCGCCAAACGCGCTGAGGGGGTCGCAGGCCAGGGCCTTGAGGTAGGCCTCGCACAAGGTGTCGGCGATCGCCGTGCCGCACGGGTTGGCGTGCTTGATGATGGCGCACGCCGGGCTGGCGGTGAACTCGGCGACCAGCTCGAAGGCGGCGTCGGTGTCGTTCAGGTTGTTGAAGCTCAGCTCCTTGCCCTGGATCTGCTCGGCGGTGGCGATCCCGGGGCGCGCCTCGCCGCCGACGTAGAACGCCGACTGCTGGTGGGGGTTCTCGCCGTAGCGCAGGATCTGGCGGCGCTCGCCGCCAAACGCGATGCGCGGCGGGAAGGCCTCGCCCAGGAGGCCGTTGAACCAGCCGGAAATCACCGCGTCGTAGGCCCCGGTCCGCGAATAGGCGGTGGCCGCCAGGCGCTTGCGGAAGTCGTCGCCGGTGGCCCCGCCGTGGGCCGTCATCTCCGCCATCACCGCGGCGTAGTCGGCGGGATCGACGACGACGGTGACGAAGGCATGGTTCTTGGCCGCGGCGCGGATCATCGCCGGGCCGCCGATGTCGATGTTCTCGATGCAGGTCTCGAAGTCGGCGCCGCGGGCCACGGTGTCCTCGAACGGATAGAGGTTGACCGCCAGCAGGTCGATGGCGGCGATGCCGTGATCCGCCATCGCCTTCTCGTGGTCTGGATTGCCGCGCACCGCCAGCAGGCCGCCGTGGATGGACGGTTGCAGGGTCTTGACCCGGCCGTCCATGATCTCGGGGAAGCCGGTGTGGTCGGAGACCTCGACCACCGCCACCCCGGCGTCGCTGAGCGCCTTGGCCGTTCCGCCGGTGGAAAGGATCTCGACCCCGCTTTCGGAAAGGAAGCGGCCGAACTCGACCAGGCCGGTCTTGTCGGAAACTGAAATCAGGGCGCGGCGGATCTTGGTGGGCATTATCAGTGCTCCTTGGTATCAGGTTCGGCGTCGGCTTCCCGGTACTCGGGAACCAGGCGGTGGATGAGGGCGCCGAGGCGGTCCCCGTCGTCGTCGCGACAGGCCGCCGCCAGTTCCTCGATGGCCCCCGACAGGTCGCCGCCGTCGGCCGCCCGCGGGGCGGCCAGCATGATGCCGTCGCATTCGGTGGGGATCAGGGTCTCGCCGCCGTGGAACATCTCCTCGAACAGCTTCTCGCCGGGGCGCAGGCCGATGAACTCGATCCCCACGTCGACCTCGGGCTTGAGCCCGGAGAGGCGGATCATCTGGCGCGCCAGATCGAGGATCGCCACCGGCTCTCCCATGTCGAGAACGAAGATGTTGCCGTCCTCGGTGCCGCCCCGGCTGCCCATCGCCGAGGCCTGGAGGACCAGTTCCACCGCCTCGCGCACGGTCATGAAATAGCGCTTCATCTCGGGGTGGGTCACGGTCAGCGGACCGCCGCCGGCCAGTTGCTTCTGGAACAGGGGGACCACCGAGCCGGTGGAGCCCAGCACGTTGCCGAAGCGCACCACCACGAACCGGGTGCCGTCGTCCTCGCGCCGGCGGAGGTCCAGGGCCTGGCAGTAGCGTTCGGCGATGCGCTTGGTGGCGCCCATGACGTTGGTCGGGTTGACCGCCTTGTCGGTCGAGATCAGCACCATCGCCGCCACCTTGGCCTGGCGGCAGGCGTCGGCGACGACGGCGGTGCCGACGACGTTGGTCGTCGTCCCCTCGACCGGGTTGGCCTCGACCAGCGGCACGTGCTTGAGGGCGGCGGCGTGGAACACCAGTTCGGGCCGGGCGGCGGCGAACACCCTGGCCATGCGGGGGCGGTCGCGGACGTCGGCGATCAGCGCCTGGCGGGCCAGCCGGGGGTGGCCCTCGGCGACCTCCATGTCGATGGTGTAGAGGTTGAATTCCGAGTTGTCGAGCAGCACCAGGGCCGCCGGACGAAGGTCCGAGACCTGGCGCACCAGCTCGCTGCCGATGCTGCCCCCGGCGCCGGTGACCAGCACCCGGCGGCCTTCGACCAGGGCCCGCATGGCGTCGCGGTCGAGCGCCGTCTGGGGCCGGCCCAGCAGGTCCTCGATGGCCACCGGGCGGACCTCGACGCCGTCCTCGACCTCGATCTCGCTCTTGAAGTCGGTCAGGCGGGGCATCCGGGCCATGGTCATCCCCAACTGCTCGGCGCTGTCGAGGAGGGCGCGCACCCGCGAGCCGACGATGTCGTCCTTGGTCAGGATCAGGCGCTGGGGCCGGTCGTCCGGCGAGTTCAGCCGGTCGACGACGTCGGCCATCTCGGCGGTGGTCCCCATCACCTCGACGCCCTGGATGTGGCGGCCCACGCGGGACGGCGTCTCGGCGACGATCCCGACCACCCGGTAGTTGGCCTCCGGCGAGCGCGACAGCGAGCGGATGAACAGCTCCGCCCCGTCGCCGGCGCCGACCAGAAGCACTGGGACGCGCCGGTGGTTCTCGGACTCGAGGCGGAATTCGAAGTGGCGGTCCTTGAGCAGCCGGTAGAAGAACCGAGGCCCGCCCAGCATGGCGATCAGCACGAACCAGTTGATGATCGGTACCGAGCGGGGAAGGAAGCCCAGCCGCGTCCACAGGAACATCACCACCAGGAAGACCAGGACCACCAGGCTGACCGAACGGGTGATCGCCAGCAGGTCGTTGACCGAGGCGTAACGCCAGACCCCCCGATAGAGCCCCATCAACCAGAACACGGCGGCGGCGATCGTCGTGAACACCGCCGTCCCCTCGATCAGGTAGTCGGTGTAGTAGACCAGCGCGTCCCCCATCCGAAGGTACAGCGACAGGCTGAAGGACAGCGCCGCCATGACGATGTCGTGGACGTAGACGATGTAGCCGCGGTGGGGGAGGCGGAGCATTTATCAAGACTTCCTTGGCCGTCTCTATCGTCGTTCCCGGGACAGGAACCACGATGCCGTTTCTTCCAGTCCTTGTACCATGGTCAACGGTGGGGTCCAGTCAAGTTCGAGACGAATCTTGCCGTCGTCGACGATCAGCGAGTCGCACAACCGTTCGACGGCGGCCGCTTTCCCGGTCACCGCGCCGGCCAGGCGCAACAGCGCCCCCGGGACCGGGAACAGCCGCGCCGGCCGGCCCAGGGCGGCGGCCAGCCGGCGGACCAGCTCCGGGGTCGACACCGGCTCGCCGTCGGCGACCAGGTACGTCTTGCCCGCCGCCCCGGGATGGTCCAGGCACCTGAGCACGGCGTCGGCCAGGTTGGCGGCGTGGATCAGGCTGCGGCGGTTGGCGATGCCGGCCAGGGGCAGCGGCGGCGCCTTGGCGCACAGCTCCAGCAGCTCGAGGAAGTTGCCCTTGACCCCGGCCCCGTAGACCAGCGGCGGGCGGAGCACCGTGGCCTCCAGGGCGCCGCCGGCGGCGACCTCGAACAAGGCCCGTTCGGCCTCCAGCTTGGACACCCCGTAAGGTTCGCGCGGGTGGGGCGGGTCGCCGTCACGGAACGGGGCGCCGGGCGTGGTCTCGCCGTTGACCTTGACGGTGCTGAGAAGGACCAGCCGGCGCACCCCGGCGGCCGATGCCGCCTCGGCCAGCCGGCGGGTGCCCTCGGCGTTGACCCGGCGGTATTCGGCCAGGGGATCGCCGTGGCGTTCGTCCATCACGTGGACCCGGGCCGCCAGGTAGACCACGGCGTCGATGCCCTCCAGCGCCGCGCTCCAGTCGGTGTCGGGGCCGATGTCGGCCACCCGGCAGACCTCGATGCCCGCCGCCGGGGCGGGCCGGCGGGACGATATGCGGACCCGCCGGCCGGCGGCGGCCAACGCCGGACACAGCGCCCGGCCGACGAAGCCGTCGCCGCCGGTGACCAGGACGGTGCTTATACCAGCGGCCACAATCACTGACTCCCCCGACCATCCTTCGACACGCCGCTTGCGCGGCTGCTCAGGATGAGATTTTTGTTGAAAAACAAAGAGATGCCTCATCCTGAACAGCGAGCGAAGCTCGCGTGTCGAAGGATGCCCACAGGTCAGTGCCCCTTGGTATATGACCGGCCCCCGGTCACCGAGTCCAGGACCTCGATCATCCGCCGGGCCTGGGCTTGGCGGCTGTGGCCGGGGGCGGCTTGCAGGGAGCGCCGGGCGTAGCCGTTCCTGAGCTCGGCGTCGTTCATCAGCCTCCTCGCCGCCGCGGCCAGGGCCTCGGGGTCGCCGGCCGGCACCCACAGGCCGCTCCCTTCGCCGGCGAGGAGACGGCTCGCCTCGCCCTCCGGGGCCGCCAGCAGCAGCGGCAGGCCCATCGCCATGGCCTCGAAGATCTTCGACGGGATGACCCCGGCGAAGACCGGCGAATCCTTGAGGTGGACCAGGGCGACGTCGCACAGGCTCCACACCGCGGGCATGTTCTCCTTGGGCTGGGGGTCCATGAACACCACGTTGTCGAGGCCGCGCCGGGCGGCCTCGGCGATCAGCCCCTGGCGCTCGGCCCCGGCCCCGGCGAGCAGGAAGCGCAGGCCGTCGTCGCCCCGCAGCCGCTCGGCGGCGTCGAGCACGTTGGACAACCCGTGGGCCATGCCGTGGGTGCCCACGTAGCCGACCACGAACTTGCCCTCGACGCCCCATTCGGCCCCCAGCGCGGAATCGCGCCGGCGCGGCGCGTAGCGCGACAGCTCGACGCCGTTGATCACCACCGCGATCTTTGCCGATTCGATGCCGCGGCCGACCAGGTTGTCCCTGAAGGCGCCGCTCAGGGCGACCACGGCGGCCGCTCGGCGGTAGAGGAAAAGCTCCAGCTTCTCGACCATCCGCAAGGCCGGGCCCGGGCGCATGGCGCCGACGGCGGCGATCGAGTCCGGCCACAGGTCGCCCAGCTCGAAGACGAACGGCACCCCGCGCAGGGCGCCGGTGGCCCAGCCGGCGACGGCGGCGAAGAACTGGGGCGAGGTGGCGACCACCACGTCCGGCTTGTCCTCGAACAGGGCGGCGACGGTGCCGCTGGCCATGAAGCTGAGGAAGTCCAGCGTCCGCCGGAAGACTCCCCGGTTGGAGGCGATGTAGGTCTTGACCCGGACCACCCGGATTCCCGACATCTCCGCGCACTGCCGCCACCGGTTCCGATGGCCAGGAAACAGACGTCCGTGGGGAAAGTTGGGGGCGCACGTCATCACCGTCACCCGATGCCCCCAGCGGACCCAGTGGCAGGCCCTCTCGTAGACCCGGGTCGCCGCGGCGTTGGTCTCGGGCGGGAAGTTGTCGGCGAAAAACAGGATCTTCATCGCCGCCGCCCGCCGGCCAGCAGGACCAGCAGCCCCGCCACCACCACCACGGCGCCGGCCACCGCCGGCCACGCCCGGCCGCCGACGGCGACCACGGCGAGGACGATCAGCACCACGTCGGCGGCGACCACCCTCAGCACCACGGCTCCGTGGCCCAGCCCCCGCTGCACGGCCAGTTGGTAGAAGTGCTGGCGGTGGGCCCGCCACAGCGGCTCGCCGCGCAGCGCCCGGCGGCCCAGCGTCACCGTGGCGTCGGCCAGGTAGTAGAGGGGCAGGATCAGGGCCGGCGCCCAGTGGCCGTGGGCGGACAGAGCGAGCAGCAGCCAGCCGAGCAGGAAACCCAGCGGCACGCTGCCGACATCGCCGAGGAAGATCCTGGCCGGCTGCCAGTTCCACCACAGGAAGCCGAGGGCGGCGGCGGCGGCGCTCAGGCCGTAGAGGGCCAGCGTCCCGTCGAGGCCGCCCGCCGCCGCGACCAGCGCCACGCCGACGCCGATGGCGGCGGTCTCGGCGCCGGCGATGCCGTCGATGCCGTCCATGAAGTTGAACAGGTTGATGAACCACACCCACAGCAGTCCGGCCGCCAGGAGGTCGACGCCCGGCGGCAGGAGGCCGCCGAAGAACGGCCCATGGGCCGGCATCGCCGCCAGGACCACGGCTACGGCGGCGGCCTGGGCGAGGAGACGCCACGGCGGGGTCAGCCCGGCCAGGTCGTCGAACCACGACACCACGGCCAACGCCACGGCCCCACCGGCCAGCGCCAGGACCTCCGGCAGCGGGGCGCCGGCGTCGAGCCCGGCCGCCGCCCACACCGGGACCACCACCGCCACCACCGCCAGGCCGCCGCCGCGCGGCGTCGGCACGGTGTGGCTGCTTCGCGGGGTGGGGTGATCCAGCACGGCCCGTCGTCGCAACAGGCGCAGGACCCCGTAGGTGGCCCCCAGGGTGAGCGCCAGGACGCCGACGAACGACAGGGCAAGGAACAGCCAGTCCATGGCCGACGGTTATAGCAAACGAACGCCAGCGCACCTTGGTATTATTCGGCGAACAAAAAAAACCGCCCATCGGGCGGTTTCAACGGCTCGGGGCGGAGAGTATGCTGGGGACCGGTTCTCGGAGTTTCGGAGGAAGAATGTCCGACTGGCTACCGCCGAGTACGTTCGAGGAACGGCTGAAGGAGCTGCTGGTCCCGGCCCGGCTGTACCACGTCCTGCGCGCCCATCGCGAGCGGCGCCGGGGCGACCGCGAACTGGCCCTGCTGCCCTTCCTCGCCGACCCCGGGCGCAACAGCGTCGACGCCGGGGCCAACAAGGGGGTCTATACCTACTGGCTTCAGAAGTGCTCGCGCCACGTCTACGCCTACGAGCCCAACCCCAAGATCTTCCGCATCCTGGAGGCCGGGGCCAGGGGCAACGTCAGCCTCCTGCCCTACGCCCTGGCCGATAGCACCGGCACCGCCAGGCTGCGCATCCCGAAGACCGAACGCGGCTATTCCAACCAGGGGGGCAGCTTGAATTTCGCCAAGGTCGGCCCCTCCTACGGCGAGCTGGAGGTGGAGACCCGGCGTCTGGACGACGAGGGCCTGCACGACATCGGCTTGATCAAGATCGACGTCGAAGGCTTCGAGTTCGAGGTCCTGGAAGGCGCCCGGGAGACCATAGAGCGGGACCGCCCGGTGCTGCTGATCGAGATCGAGGAGGTCCACAACAAGCAGCCCATCGAGGACTCCCTGGCCCGCATCGAAGCCCTCGGCTACCGGGGCTCGGCGGTGATCGGGGGCATCCTCAGGGACCTCTCGTTCTTCGACCCCGAGGCCAACCACCGCACCTGGCGCCAGCGCG